>JABXHG010000029.1 GCA_013393545.1 Alteromonadaceae bacterium
TCACTGACATGCCCCCGGCCATCGATAAAAGCGGGGGACAGTAGCTGGTTCTATGGCCTGACGGCCACTCGGAGGTGGGTCAAAATTAATGGCCAGTAGTGGGTCACTTTAATTGGCCACTAACAGACATCATTCGGCGGCTCAAAAATGACAATGACCTCCACATAACGACCCACAGACCAGCTCAGGTTGACCGCGATGGTTTTGTCACACACCCAGGCCTCTACGTCCTGGAGAGAGAATCCATTGAGCTGGCAAGAGCCCTTTTGTATGGAACTGAACCACCCTCCGACGAAGAGAGTTAATCATGGCTCGGGACAAGAGAGCCAAACACACTGGAAGGAAGGGCAATGCGCCCTTCCTACACATTCCACACGATGTAATTAACAGTGAGGCCTACCAACAGTTGGACGGCTGGGCCGTCCGGCTCCTGGTAGACATCGCCGGACAATTCAAGGGTTACAACAATGGCGACCTGAACGCAGCTTGGTCACAAATGAATAAGAGAGGCTGGAGGTCAAAAGGTACTCTGCACAAAGCACTCAGGGCACTCTTGTCAGCAGGGTTAATACAGCAAACCCGGCAAGGCGGCAAAAATCGATGTTCTCTCTACGCCGTTACCTGGAGAAACATCGACGAATGCTCGGGCAAACTGGATGTACGTCCGACAAAAGCTCCAAGCGCTTTGTACCTCAACTTACCCGAAGTGACGCATGAAAAATAAAATCCTTACCCGCAATACGTACAGCACTACCCGCTATATGGGGCAGTCTGAGACTGGCAACCGTAGCCCTCCATAGGATTACCCGCTATGAGTTCCAGTCTGGCCTGTTTTGCCCCCGCCATTACCCTCTATGTGTACTCCTTTATAGATTACCAAGGCCAGAGGCCGAGACGACTACTGTTGTCATCAGCTACTGCAGACCTTCAGCTCATGGGGGCCATGCAGGCAAGTAAACCACCCACGTCATACGAC
The DNA here is from genome assembly GCA_013393545.1 of Alteromonadaceae bacterium. Next base: position 977 of record JABXHG010000029.1, read on the forward strand.
ACCGCCTGTCGCTCCCATATGCTCCCATATGCTCCCATATGCTCCCATACCACAATCAGGCAATAGCCCCTTCTGACCAACGCCATTTTGGGCTACCCTGAGCGACACAAAACCACGCAAATCCAGACAGTTGCAAACCGGACGTAACGGCGAGAGCGCATGGACAAGAAAAAGCTCACAGAACGGGATATCTGCACCAAGTTCATCAACCCGGCTCTCAAACAAGCCGGCTGGGACATCCAGAGCCAGGTACGCGAAGAGTTTCCCGTGACCAACGGGCGCATCATCGTTCGCGGCCGCATGCACACCCGGGCCCGCCCTCGCCGTGCCGATTACGTTCTGAACTACAAAAAGAACATCCCCATCGCCATCATCGAAGCCAAGGACAACAAGCACAGCCTGGGCGATGGCATGCAGCAGGCCCTGGCCTACAGCGATGCGTTGGATGCACCCTTCGTGTTCAGCAGCAACGGCGACGGCTTCCTGTTCCACGACCGCACCGGGCTTTACGGCCAAACCGAAACCACCCTGCAGCTAAACGAGTTCCCCTCGCCAGACACGCTCTGGCAGCTCTACTGCCAATACAAGGGCATTGGGCAGGTGGCCCGCCAAACGGTCGAGCAGGCCTATTACAAGGAACGCCTGAACCAGGCCAGCCAAACCCGCTGCCAGTTGGCCGAAGCCGTGGTGGAAGGAGCCCTCAACTAATGGTTTACAGCAGGCCATGGAAGTCCTTCCCTGAGCAATTGGAACTGCTCAAATCCCGGGGCATGGTGGTCACCGACGAGCCCGCTGCGCTGGATTACCTGCAGCGCGTGGGCTACTACCGCCTCAGCGCCTACTGGTATCCGTTTCGCAAGTTCGAGGTGGTGCAGGACGGCAAAACCGGGAAGCCTGCCAGCAGAGCGCTGGATGAGTTTTATCCGGGCACTCAATTCGTGGATGCGGTGCGCTTGTACCTGTTCGACAAACAGCTCCGGCTGCAGGCCATGGACGCACTCGAACGCATTGAAGTCGCACTCCGCGTAGACATCGCCCACCTGCTTGGCAAGCGCTCTGTGTTTGCGCACCTGGACCCTGACCAGCTCCACCCATCCTTCATCCGCAAAAAGCTGAGAGGCGGCCAGACACGCTTCGAGAAGTGGGAAGAAAAGTGCCTCAGCCTGCAACGCCGCTCAAAGGAAGACTTCGTTAAACACTACCGGGCGAAGCATGGCGAGCCATTTCCAATATGGGTAGCGGTGGAAACCTGGGACTTTGGGGCAGTGTCGCAATTCTTCGCCATGATGCGAGTGAAAGACCAGCTGACATTGGCCAACCGATACGGCGTTACCGACTGGCATACCTTCCAGACCTGGCTGCGCTCGCTGAACTACCTGCGCAACGTCTGCGCACACCACAGCCGGCTCTGGAACCGTAACGTAGCAGACCAGCCCAGCTTGGCGGGGACAGACAACATAGGCTGGTGCCAGAGCTTCGCAGGCAGGAACGACCTGATAGCCAAACCATTCTTGTTGCTGGCCATCTGCCGCCATATGGTCAAGGTCATTTGTCCAGACACCAAGTGGCATGAACGGCTGGCAAACCATCTACAGTCGTTCCCCGAGCAACACTCGCAGCGGGCGCTATCTATGACGGATGTGGGAGTACCGGAAAACTGGAAAAGCTGGTGGTAACACGGGGAGGCAGAAAATAAGAACCCCCGCGTAAGTTCCTTGCGGAACCAAGAGGCAGGGGCCGTGTTACAGACAATCATAGGCTCGACTGGCTCAATTTGCAACACCGCCTAATTGGTTGGGCGTCGATAACGTTGGCCGTCAGAAAAGACAAGACGTTGAGAAAAAGCTGAAGGAGAAGCAATGAACTCTGAATGGTTTTACCGAATCAATGGCTCCACAAATGGCCCGCTAAACACTGAAGAGCTCAAGCAGGAAATTGCCAACGGTAATATTCGACCTACGGACTTTCTTTGGAAGGCGGGATATACGGGATGGAAGAGAGCCGGTGATGTGGGGCACCTTTTTCCAGAGCCACCCGAAGAGCCATTCGCACCAGAGCTAGAGGTGCCAGCGATTCTGGGCCAGTTATGGCGGGGAGAAATCGGCCTTGCAATAACGTTTTGGGTCTTAGGAGTTGGAATAGGCGCAGTATCGTTCTTCGTGTTCGGATTTCTGGCAACGATAGTGCCACTGCTTTTGGGGGGTGCAGAAACCACAGCAGGCGCATGGGCTGGGTGGGCCTTCGGAACTATCCTCTGGTCAATCGCCATGTATATCTCTGTCTCTGTGTGGCGCTCGGCCGGAAAATCCGCAACAACAAAATTATAGTGTGTTCTTGCACGCTTATGGGTTATTCCTTTCGCAGCTGTGGCCTTTGTTAATTTCATCCTGCTCACAGGAACCACTGCTATAGCAATTTACGGCCTAGCGGGCAGCTTGGCGGTACATACTGAGCAGTTTTTCGGGGAATGGAGCGAAGTTATTGTCGGCACTTTCTTCTCCAACTTAATCGTTTACGGCGCGATGTTTTTCATGGCACGACTTCTTTTCTGGGTCGCCAGTAAAGACATTTACCAAATATGGCCCGAAAATCATATTGCAGCGTTACCACTTTCTGTAGTTGCCGCTGTTGGGCTCTCTCTTTGGATACCAGCTCGTGATTCAGAGCTCAACGTTATCGAGCCGGGTCTGCTTTTGGTCATTTCCGTTATATCCGTACTGTTGAGCGTGTATTGGATGTCCCCCGCATCAAAGGAGGACCCGGAATAATTGGCCGGCCGAGTGAGGGTGTGATTGAGCAGTTAACAAGGGGTTACCAGCACGCAACAGCTGTTAACCTCTCGACGCAACAGCACGTTGCGTAGGCTGCTATCTTTATTGGATACCAAAAACAGACAATTATCAATTTAACGCAGTATAAACAGTTAGTTACGGCACTTAAGACCGGAGCCAGCATGGGCTCCGGTTTTCCAAACCAGGGCAAACCGTGTTGCGTCAGGTGTTGCGTACCGTGTTAACCCTTGCTGTTAACCACTGGTTTTCCAGAAACGCCTAAACCGTGGAACGCAGGTTGGAACGCTCTCTTAGTTATAGGCCCTTTGCCCAAGAAAACCATTAACCTAGACTGACTTCATCAGGGAAGCATAATAAAACAGGAGGGACCATGAAATATCTACTGACCACCACCGCCCTAGCACTTTGGGCAACCACTGCAATTGCAGGCAGTGTCTATAAATGCACAGACCCCGCCACCGGTGCCGTCTCGTTTACCGACGCCCCATGCCGTGACACCAGCCAAGCCGAGCAAGTGGATATACAGCGCGGCAACACCGTTAGCTCCCGCCAAGTGTATCGAGACCTCCAACGACTGGAAGCCGAGCAGGCCGCTGAAAGGCGAGCAGAAGAGGCAAGGCGGCGGGACCAGCAGCGCCGAATGCAAGAGCTGCAGCAGTACCAGGCCAGCCGCAGAGCGCAAGAGGAGCGAGATGATATATGCAGCAGAATCACTCGACCTCTCAAAGGCGCCCAGAATGGCCAGTTAACCGCTTCACAAAGGGATGCCATGATGCATTGCGCAGGAATTTCTGTGCCCGACAGGGATTACAGCTCAACGCAGCCATCTTCTGCGCCAACACCACCCACACCGCCAGCCCCAACCAACATCACCAGTTGCGACGAAGGTGGCTGCTGGGATAACCAGGGCGGACGTTACAACCGAGGTGCCGGCTCGACCTATATTCATCAGGGCGGAAGCGCGTGCCAGATGATTGGCGGGCAAATGCACTGTCCCTGACAGCAGGGCAACACAACAGGAAGGGAGGCCACCATGATGCAAAAAGGACTACTACGGCACAAACTCAGATATTGGCTCAGTAAAGAGTACCGGCGGGAAACAGAAGCCTTGCGAGAAATAAAACAAAGCTTCGCTCAGCTACCCAAGTGCCGGGCCACGGTAGTCGTCGCCAACCCCGATTACGGAGAAGGCGAGTACCAGGCAACCATTACCATGCCGGCGAAAGACCTACTGGCTTGGGCCAACACCCGACTCGAGAGAGACCGGCCTCGCTATACTGACCAGGTGTTCCTTCCGCTACTTCAAAACTGGCTTAAAGACGCTGAAGAAAGCGGCACCGAACCGAGCCGGTTTCCCTCAGTTGCTTACGAAGTGATAGACCGCGAGATAAGAGAGTGGATTGAGCAAGGGCTCGCCAACGTTCACTGCCCTTCCTGCGGCTCGGATGTTGAGACCTTCGACAAAGCCAAAACAGACAGCTGGAACGCCGGAGACAGCCTGTACTTCTGGACAGACAACTGGGTATGTCCGGCCGGACACCTGCTATACAGCCGCAATGAGTGGATGCACATCAACCGCTTGAGTCACCGGATAGACACCCGGAACTGGTAGGTAGAACGCTGCTGTCCCATGGGACACTCATGGGACACTAACACCTAAAACGAGCCAGAAACCAACAGAACAAGACCACACGAAAATACGCTAACCAGCTGTTTTATATGCCGTTAAGTTTCGTTAATTTTCGTGCAAATTCAATATCTTGGGCCTCACAATCCTTTTGTCGCTGGTTCGAGTCCAGCTGGGCCCACCATCAATCAAAGACTTACACCCCCTTCTCCGGCTCCCACACCCAAAGTGTCAACCAAACGTCAACGGACCCTTTTCTGTTACCTCGTTAAGAAAATCCGGGGCCAGGTGGGCGTACCTCATCGTTAACTTCAAATCCGAATGCCCCAACACCCTTTGAAGGGTCAGAATATGGCCACCGTTCATAATGAAATGGCTGGCGAAGGTATGGCGGCAAATGTGGGTTAGCTGACCCTTGGGAAGCTTGATACCGGCCCGATCAATCGCAGACCTGAAAGCGCTATAGCACGACCTGAACGGTAGCTGCTGGGTGATCTCGTCATACAACTCCGGGGCGATTGGAACCGAACGGTTCTTTTTGCTTTTGGTGCCGGTGAACGTAACACGGTACGGCGTGAATGCCGATGGCTTGATGCTTTCAGCTTCAGACCAACGGGCACCGGTTGCCAGGGCCAAGCGGGCCACGTGGTATACCGACGGATTGGACGACGCCCGACACTCTTCAAGGAGCCGCTTTATCTGGTCTTCGTCTAGGAACGCCAGTTCAGCTTCATCGAGCTTAAACTTCCGAAGGTTGGCCAATGGGTTCTGGCCCTTCCATAGTCCCTGGCGAATCAGCTCGTTAAACACAGCCGTAAGATACGCCTGTTCATGGTTCAGGGTGTTCTCCGTTAACCCTTCTTCCAGCCGCATCAACCGATAACAGCCTAGCTAATGGGAGCTATGAAGCTTTCAAAGGCACCATATGACAGCACTCAGGATAGCGAGAACAAACCTTAACCTTCACTACTCTGCCCCCAGCTCCATTCATTCTCCGAACGTTCATAGGAGCTGAACATTTTGAACAGCCTTCCGCCCCATCGTCTGCCGCGCTTTGAGAGGCAGCAGTGATTCCTGAACCCGTATTTGAAGGCTCCGAATGAGCGGTTTCCGGCACTTCGTCAGAAGCATTGGAAAGCCCTAGCGCGGAAAGAATAGACTCCCTGGTGTATCCACGCTTTGCAGGGAACCGAATAAGTGGCAATCCGGCCGCATCAAAGGCACGATCCAAAAATTCATCCCTCTCCTGACGATCTTTTGCTTGGTGGCTCTTGTCGTCCAGCTCGATCGCCCAAACCGGCACAAAAGTTTTGCTATCAACCACAACGATATCAACGTGCCTGCTTCGGATGCGATTTCGAGCCGACTGGCGCATGTCCCTGGTTAACCCGTTCTTGACCACAATTAGATCTTCCACCCGGACTTTGCCGAATAGCCGATATTGGTCCTTTGGCAAGGCCAGCTCCAGGACCTGGAAAAATGAACCCTCCGCCTGACTCATTAGCCGATTACGCCTCCTGTACGGAACGGGAATTTCGGGCTTTGGTGGCGGAGGGGGTGTCTCCAGAGTGATCGGCGGAGAAAAGGAATCCGAGGAACGTAAGTGGGACCTACCTCGTTTGGATTTTGAAGACGAAGAAGAAAGGATCAGAAAGCCGACGACGGCAAGAACCAGAATGAAGAGCAGGAATTCGAACATTGAAAGTAACCATCCTTAGAACTAGTCATTAAGTCCTTTGAAATCAAGACAAAGCTACCCCAGAGTCACTCTTCCTGCAATTTGCGTATTCCGGCGAACATGACCGGTCATTCCGGGGATCGTGACCGATTTGCACACGGCCATCACGCTGGAGTGAGTTTTGTACTCTGAGCGGTCACGATGGGTCAACCGATTCCGTATTTTGTGCT
>JABXHG010000289.1 GCA_013393545.1 Alteromonadaceae bacterium
TCGATTAACCACTTTTCGTTCTTAATTGAATACCCCGATAGTTGGTCTCCCAACGTCGGGGTTTTTTGTGGTTCGTACAATCCTACCTTAAAATGAATTATCTTGTTGAAGTGTTAATTCTGTATAAGGATTCAACTAACAGAGTAAGCGCCCTATGTTTTGGCTTTGTGGCAGTAGAGTTCTGCGGCTATGGTTTCGGAGCGACGACTAATGTAGAAAACAAAGCAACGTGAGAAAATTAGGCGAAGTATCAATTCCCATGCGCTCGGGGAAATCAACCGTTTCTGAAGTCGAATTGCTTTGCGAGCCTCTGAATCGCTACTGATATGTTGAAAGAAAAGGTATGGTGATAGCTCTTTTCATTCTTAGCTTCTTTATGAAATGAAAAGACCTAATGATTTAGCAGTCAGACTCTTATGCCTGCCAAACAGCATATGTTGGCGGCGATCATCGAGCCAGAATAGTCAAACCGTGGAACACATTAAAGAATTCTCCATAGCGATCGAATTTTTCAATATAAAGCCATGAAGATTAAGTAATGCCTGTAGTGTTATGTTCCTAAATAAGGAAATCGTGAATCATCGAACGAGCTGTTACAAAAATAGTTTTATTTTGTAATTAAACTTTGTAGTCTTGTCGGAGAGACTTTAACTGAAGGTCTTGGTTCAGGTTCCAATTGTTATTATAGATAAATTTAGCCTACATTAGCATAATAATTTTTTAGACTGAACTAGACAGGAAAATATACGGATTGATTTTGAACCGATGATTATTGCCATTATTACAATGGCAAGTTAACTGAGAACCTATTCTAGCTAGACATCATATCAAAGATTTCTAGCCACCGTTGTGCCGTTCCGTATGATTTTTTGGTCCGAGAAAACTCATTCTATGCTTGCTCCGAAGAGATGAAGTCTTGAGCAAACAAATTACGAGAATAGCTTGACTGACTCTCGAAAAATTAGAGGTTAGTCTGTGGCTTGAAAGCGTTATTCTCAACCTGATGTTACGATAGTAAACTTGGTCACTGGGAGGTAATTGAATATGATTTGCATCACCGGAGCCGGCGGGACGCTCGGAAAAGAAATCCTTAAACAGCTTAGAACTGAAAGCATAAAATTTCGTGCCGCCTTCTTTTCAAAGGAAAAAGTTGCTGAAGCGCGGACAGAAGGAATTGATGCTGTTGCTGTTGACTACAATAATTTAGAGACTCTTCGAACAGCGTTTCTGGAGTGCGATAAAATTTTTCTTTTGGCTCCAAACTTACCAAATCAAACCCAACTAGAGTTAAATGCTGTTGAAATGGCGAAAGTTGCAGGTGTAAAGCATATTGTTAAGTTGTCAGTCCTCGGAGCTTACGAAGAATTGTTTGATATAGCAAAGATTCATCGTAGAGTCGAGTGTGCGATAGAGTCAAGCGGCATGAGGTGGACTTTTCTTCGTTCCAATCGTTTTATGCAGAACATAGTGACCTACATGCGCCATCCGATTACGGCTGAGTCGACTCTATATAGTACTAGTGGTGAAGCGAAAGTTAGTCATGTCGATGTACGTGATGTTGCTGCAGTAGCGGTTAAAACACTTGTTGATCCTGTGCATGAAGGTAAAGCATATAACTTGACCGGGTCGGAAGCCTTGACTTATAGTCAAATTGCTGTCGAGCTTTCAAAGGTGCTAGGACGTCAGATTGATCATATCAGCGTTCCTCCTTCCTTATGGAGAAAGAGTTTGCTTGATGAAGGATTACCGGAAGAAACTATTGATCGCATGCTTGATCTCGAAAGGTGTATTCGTGAGAGTGAAATAGGCAGTAGCGTCACAGATTCTATAAAACAGGTGACAGGTTTTGATCCTAGGCGGTTCTCGGCATTCGCGAAAGAAAGTGTACAATCGTTGCAGACGAGTAGTTAAGTAATAGAGTTTATAATTTAGATGGGTAGGCGCCTCACTTTATTATTCTCGATACTTTGGCATCAAGGGTTTTTCCTTGGCTGGAATGCCCCCAGTATCATTGACACCCTGACGCCTCAAAATGAGGCTTGCTCAAACTGTTCGGGACAATAGTCCAATGGAGCGAGTAT
>JABXHG010000290.1 GCA_013393545.1 Alteromonadaceae bacterium
GTTGTAACCCAAAGGCCCGGGGATACAAATTCATGACTGCGCTATTCGTTCTGCTACTGGCTTTTAATGTCGCTTTGTAAACGGGAAAATGACTTGGCCCGGGGCTCCATTTGCTGCCCTTCAGCTGGCAACTGCGTGGCCGCCGTACGGGCTTCATAAGTATAAGTAATAAACTTACTCCCTGGTCGCCAGTTTTTCTTGACTACTACCTCCCTATGCTTCTGTCCCATCGGAATTTATTTTAAGAAAGTCCTTTGGGAAGAACGCTAGTCTGAACGTCCCCAATACACCAAGTATTAGTCCAGTCGAGTTTAACCATAATAAGAAGCCTTCCGCTTTAACTCACCCTCTTAAAGTGGCATCAAAACGCAAGTTTCAAACAAGTAAATACAATCATTTGATCTTTTTTAAATATTTTGATAACAATGTTATGCGATTAACATAAAGGATGAATGATGAACGATAAGAAAATAATAATATTTGGCTTGCTTCTTTTATGCCTGGGCTACGTAGTTCCTGGAACCGCGAAGGCGCAGGATTCATGCTCTTACGTGGATATAAACACTGCAAAGGATCTGGGTGAGGCGAGTACTCACTGTGTAACACTGCCTATTTATAAAAATACTCCATTGGTTTTTGTTCAATATGAGACTTCTGGGAAGTCTTACAATAGGTTTGAAGTTAAGTTAATGAGTTCCTCAGCGTCGAATGCTGGAGTAGTAGATTAGTAGTTACGTAACATTAACCGGTCATCGCAAGTCTCTCTAATGGGACAAGCAATGCTGCGTATTAGTGCGTTAGATAGCGGGAAAAATAGTTCGGTCAAATTGGTTTACGGTGATGTATTTGAGGCAAAAAATTTAGGGGTACTAAAGTCTGCGATTAAGTATAGTTGGGCTGTGAGGCTACTAAATAAGGGAGCTCCTCTTGATATTAAAGCGCAATACGGAGAGCCTGGGGAGTTTGAGAGTTTCGGTAACTTCCATTATGGAGCTTTTCTTCGCGCTGCGGGTTTCGAGAGAACGGAAATTCTTAGTGGTGCCAGCACTAACCAAGAGTGGAAGCGATTCAGGTGGCTCTTCTGGGGGAGGCGGGGGCCGTCCCCCTGGTAGTGGTTCAGGTGGAAGTTCAGGCACTATAGTGACGTATGGTTGTGAACTATGGAAGTTTCCTAATGGAAACGGAGGACACTATTATATGAACCGTAACTGCCGATACTTTTATATGCCTTGAGTACTTTCCTTTTGAACTTGAGTAGCTGACGTTGGCTACTCGAGTTTCTCCAATAATAATTTATATTAGGGTTTTTTAAAGATGAGTATTTTTAGATTTCCTATATTCGTGGTATTGATGATTTCGATGCTGCTCCTGTCTGCAGGGTGCACTGATAGTGGTTGCTCACGAAATATTAAAGATGAGTCAACTCTCACTAAAGTCGAAACATTTAAAGGCTTCATGAGCGCTAACAATATCTATAAGATTGGTTTGGTTGAAGATGGAGTCTACGTACTTAATGAATTAGTTATCAGCACTAATGATAAAATATATGCGGATATTCCGGCAGAAAGCTTTATTAGTGACTATAAGAGCTTTTTATTGAGTAATAGTAAAAGCAACTGGTCTCAGATGGAAAGCAAGCTCCCCTCCAACCTCAGTTTAGACTCTATTGAAGAGCACGTAAAAGGCATGAATTCCGTTGGGATAACAAGTGCTTACACTAATAGCAGTGATTCACTTCATGTTTTTCAGTCAGGTAGCTCGGTTATGCGAGGTTTCTGTGGACTAATGATTGGTGCTCAAAATGATGCTGAACAGTATTCAAAAGAGCAAGGCTTCAGTTTTACAGAGGAAATAGCTAGTAAAGTTTTCTACTTTGAATACCGGTAAAGTAAGTTAGCCGTTTAGTGTGATTTTAAGTCGCCCGTGATAACGGAGTAGAGCCCGTTCACTACCTACTTCATTTTATACGTTATTAAGAAAAAGCACGTTGCTTTTTGTGCTTTTACTGTCATAGAAGGCAAGTAAGCAATGCGCCGGCCGTTGGTGAATCCTCAGAGGATTGTAACCCAAAGGCCGGGGG
>JABXHG010000291.1 GCA_013393545.1 Alteromonadaceae bacterium
TTTTTTGTACGGGCATTCCATCAACTCCGTTGCTTCCCTTATTGAGCTCTACACGATGCAGAGCTGTCATTAAGTTTTCTCGTGCTAGAATTTGTTCCAACATGTTATCTAACTCCTGCGTGAATTGTCCTTTCTTCTTGTGTGGCAATGCCTCTCAGCCCTTCTAATGTCCCCCGCGGGATTCACCGTTTCCTCCATTAGGAAGGTTTCATGTTTCTGCTTCTTCGAGTATTGCGTACGCGAAGTGGCAATTCTCCTTAAATGATTCAGCCCTTCCCAGATACTCTAGAAGTATCTGGTACTACGGCTTCGGCTGACTTCTGATAGTTCAATGAACATTCGCATGTTCAGTTACGGCATGTGTACCGCATTTCTATCAGACCTCCCAGGGTAAGTACACATTCTTCCTCTCCATATCCCCACTTCATTTACTCTATGTACCCTTTGGCAGCCTGGGATTTGGGCCGTTAGGCAGCCTCGCCCAAGTACATCTAGCCTTCTATGAAGTTTGTGTTACTAAGAGCGGAGATTTGTCACCGGCTTTTTTTAGATTCTAGGTCGCCCCAGAAACCCTTGTCTTGAGCTAGCCTCTACTGTCTTCGTGGCTCGGGAATTTAACCCTATAGAGTGTGCACATGCTTGGCACCAAAATCATTCCTGTCAAAAAATAATTGGCAGGAATGAAGAAAAAGACAAATTTATGTTTTCAAATAAGGAAAAAATAGTGTATATTGGCGGCTTTTATCGTAGCCATCACGATGAAAAAACGGCAGAATCAATCATAATGACTACTGAACCTAATTGCACAGTCGCACCAATCCATGACCGAATGCCTCTTGTTTTGACTGAAGAACAAATCGAACCTTGGGTAACAGATATTTCTTTTGCGCGAAAAATCATTACTCAGCAGATGCCTGAATTAGTAATGGAGAAGGTATAACAGATTCGATTTTTTAAAGAAAGATCGGCAAAAAACAAAAAAGACTTCAGCACAGATCCCAAAAACAAAGAGAACAGAAGAAATGCTCATAAGCTGCATATACTGCATCTATAGAGTCACAGTCGACCTTTCTAAGGTATAGCTTCTATTTGTTTTTTACTCGTGCTGCGAGTCTTTTTTTGTTTATACCTAACGATGTTTATCATTACGACTCTTTGAATTCTTGGAATCTAAAATTCCAACTTAACGACTGGTTGGCAGTTGTATATTCTCTGAATTTATAGATAAGAGGTTGCCATTTATCCACATTGATATGAGTTGGATCATGTAAAATCCCTTCTTCTACAAAAATAGCTACGATCTCACATTCTACAATAGCAAAGTCTTCTCTAGTTGAAATTCGTTGAACCAACGTTTCTATTTGAATCGGGCATTCTTTGATCCGAACAGTTGCAACTTCTTCACCTGCTAGTTTCGTGAATTTTCCCAATTGAAATTTGTCAGAGCAAAAGGAATAGCCAGCTTTTTGTTTATAATCGGGCATGATAGGATGGCCTGTCGTCTTTGCGATTTTCTCGATTTTTTCCCAAAGTGTTTGATCTGCAAGATTGAAGGTAACGGCATGTCCCGCTTTTAAATTTGTATACCCTTTACTGTGCATACTGATTCCAATGACAATCGTTTTGCCAAGTGTCCAAGTGGAGCTGATTGGCGTGAGGTTGTCATTACCAGTCATTTCATCCTTAGTCGTCATCAGCACGACGGGAAATCCGTAATAGAAACTTTCTTTTTCCATTTTTTTAAACATAATCCTCACCTCTGAATATAGTATACTAAGCTTATTCCTCGATGCTCATCGATGTGTGAAAGGAGAGAAAAAAATGGCTGGATTTCCTCATCTTCAGCAAACGACTAAACTCTTAGCAGATCATTCGCGACTTGAGATCCTTACTTTATTGATGGATGGAAGATTCCATACCGTGCATGAACTAGCAAAGAAAGCAAAAATAAAAGATCACACAGCATCTTATCATATAAAAAAACTTCATTCTCTTGATTGGGTGATGTCTTATAAACAGGGAAGAAATG
>JABXHG010000292.1 GCA_013393545.1 Alteromonadaceae bacterium
ATCTAAAAAACGGATTAAAACAAAAAAATAACATTTACACATAAGAGATCGATAAGTCATACTTTCATAGCTGCATAGCTCAAAACTAATAGTAGATATTTTTATCTACTTCGAGCAATCCGAGCTATCAGATAGGAACTACGTTGGTTACCAGACCGAGATTGAAAGGCAGTGAGTGGCTGAGTAAATTTCTATATTGTAAATGCGTGAGTATAGCTAGCAACAAACAACCGTTCCCCGCTAGTAAAAACTTTTGCTCCTGTCCTACTTCAACCATGTCACCCTGTGGGCTCAATCATGCCGAGGTTGCGCCCGAAGTCAGATCTAATGATTATCGCCCCCCTTATTGACAGTAATTTTTTAATGCCAATAAGGGTTAGTCAGCCTTATTATCACTTAGGATCGGAGACAATACCCATTTTTCGGAAAATCCACCAGAATACTAAACTCAAAATGGTAAACAGTGGCGGCCAAATGTAAAAAATGATTGGCCATAGAGGTACAGGGCTATCAATATAAACTATGATGCCAAAATAAATCAGCGAAAGTACAAAAGTTATTAACATTGGTACCCAAAACTTATACTTAACACAACATAATGAGATCAATGCAATGATACCTATATGAAATATCCATCCCATCATTGTGACCCTCCTATTTAAACTCGACTTAAGTATTTAATCTGCGACAATAACGAACTCACAATATTGATTAACCCAAGAGCCCTCACCAAGATCTCCAGTTAGACCAACTCGAGTTGGTATACATCTGTATGCATATTCAAGCGTAATACCTCCATACGGGTAGCTAACCCCACCAGTGTAAGGTGCGCCGTCATAGCCCCCAGAGCCATCTAAGTGCCGTTGATTTGCCTCATGCCCGGCTAGACAAAAAGCAGTATTTGAATTAGGCGCGGAACCACAATATGCATTAAAAGCTGCTTCACTGTTAACGACGGCTGAATGATAGAGCTGAGAGGTATCTAGTAGTGCTTCTCTATACAATATTTCCCGAAAAATATCGTGGCGGAATAGATTTCTTGTAACCTCAATAATTGTAGTCTCAAGAACTTCTAAAAATAGATCGTCACAAAACATTTTCGAATAATTACCATTAGCGTAACATTGATCATGAGCCGAGCAGGCAGGCGCGAATATACCATCAGGAATCCATGTTGAACTTGTAGTTCCTTCCGGCCCGCAAATTCCCCCAAATGGACCACTAGGTATACTGCTATAAGTATAGGCTGAATCATAGAGTTGAGAGTTAAGAGATTGTGGTACCAGTTGGGCTAAATCGTTTTTCAACTGCTCATACTCATTAAATGCTTCATAAGCTTCATTTGGCGTTGCGACGCGAACATGCGTTACATCACCAAAAGTGGTTCCCATTTCAGCACTATAAGTTCTGATTTGTCCACTTTCCAAATTAAAGACTGTCACTTTTCCTAAGTCATAAAAGGATGCAGCATTCTTAAAACTTTGCTCGGTTGAGCATGTGTTGCAGAATGTAACATTCCAAAATTCACCATTGAACTTATTAATATCATCTGCTTCTACATCCTGAGAAACTAAGAGAGGGAGTAGTAAAGATAAGGCAATAAGCATCCATCTTTTTATTATCATATAGCCACCATTTGTTGATTGATATTAACGAATATTGATTTTTTGTTATAATAGGTAACTGTATATGATCTAAAATGGTTGAGCACGTTTTTTGTCCAATTATTTTTGATCGCCACGACGATGTCTCCCCTGCTGAGTGGTCTAAAGATTGGATCCTACGCAGTTAAATCCTAGCGCTCGCTAAAGGAAACTTCTCATAAAGAAATTCACTGCCATATACTAAGTTATCGGCAACTTACTCTGGTCCTTTTGTTTTACAACAAGAGCTTAAAAGTATGATTGTTAGTGCCGGTATTATTTGAACCCCAGTTTCACACCATCTTAGAAAACTATAAAACTTTAACAATTCGGTAGTGTGTTACACCTAACACAACTGAAA
>JABXHG010000293.1 GCA_013393545.1 Alteromonadaceae bacterium
CGCAGACAAATACGGCGTAAAAGTCATAGAAGATGCTTCGCACGCCATTGGTGGCAAGTATCAATACGATTACATTGGTAATTGTAAGTACAGTGAAATTACTATTTTCAGTTTTCACCCAGTAAAAATAATTACCACGGCCGAAGGCGGCATGGCACTGACCAACAATAATGAGTTGGCCAACAAAATGAATTTGTTTAGAAGTCACGGTATTACGCGCGATCCGGATTTAATGACACAAAAGCCGGACGGTTCCTGGTACTACCAGCAAGTGGAGCTAGGATTTAACTACCGTATGACCGAGCTTCAGGCAGCTCTCGGTTTGAGCCAGTTAGACCGTTTGGATGAGTACGTTGCGCGCAGGCATGAACTGGCAAAACGCTATGATTCGCTTCTAAGTACATTACCTTTGACTCTGCCTTGGCAGCATCCAGATAGTTACTCGGGTTTGCATCTTTATGTTATTCGTTTAAATTTGAGTCAAGTTTCAGCTACACATCGTGAAGTTTTTGAATCTCTCAGGGAACAGGGAATTGGGGTTAATTTGCATTATATCCCAGTCCATACACAACCTTATTATCAACGATTTGGTTTTCAGGCAGATGATTTTCCAGAAGCAATGTCATATTACTGCGAAGCGATTAGCTTACCGATGTATCCCAACTTAACAAACGTAGAACAAGATCAGGTTATGACAGCTCTGAAAAAGGTCTTAAAATTATGAGGATAGCTGTGATTCCTGCTAGAGGAGGCAGTAAACGTATTCCGCGAAAAAATATAAAAGTGTTTTGCGGTAAACCGATGATAGCTTGGTCTATTGAGGCTGCTAAGAAAAGCCAATGTTTTGATGCAGTTATTGTCTCCACTGATGACTCTGAAATAGCTGATATTGCTCGAAAATACGGAGCTGAAGTACCATTTGAGCGGCCGAAGGAATTAGCTGATGATCATGCTCCAACAATTCCAGTGATAAAGCACGCTCTTGAATGGTATGAAAGCGCAGGGAAAACGATAGAACAGTTATGTTGTATATATGCGACAGCGCCTTTTGTTCAAACTAAAGATATTACATCTGGTTTAGAACGTCTTATTCAAGAAGATGCTGATTATGCGATATCGATAACTAGTTTCCCGTTCCCGATTCAACGAGCATTGACGCTGAGCGATTCTAAACGTTTGAATATGTTTCATCCAGAACATGCGCTTACCCGCTCTCAGGATTTAGAAGAAGCATGGCATGATGTTGGCCAATTCTATTGGGGAAAAGCTTCGGCCTGGAAAGAAGAAAAACCATTTTTTACTTCCGACAGTATTGGTATTCAAATACCTCGTTACCGAGCTCAAGATATCGATACTGAGGAAGATTGGACAAACGCAGAACGTCTATTCTCTCTTAATAAAAAGGACGTAATAAGATGAAGTTATTGGTGCGAGTGGACTCTTCTACCCGCATCGGAGCTGGGCATGTCATGCGTTGTTTAACTTTAGCTCGAAAGCTTGCTTCAATGGGGGCTCAGATTGGGTTTTGTTGCAGGCCTTTCAACGGAAACTTAATCGATTATATTGCTACTGAATTTCCTGTACATAGACTTTCACCAGGAGAAAATCATGGTGAAGATCCAGACGAAAGTCGCTGGTTAGGAGTCTCTCAAGAGATAGATGCGAGTGAAACTAGAAATCTTATCCAGCAGCATGGTTATAGCGCAGCACTAGTTGATCATTACTCTATTGACTCGAACTGGGAAAGTGAAATAAAGCCGTTAGTTAGTTGTCTTACCGTGATTGATGACTTGGCAAATCGACCTCATGAGGCTGATGTTCTGATTGATCAGACTCTGGGGCGCGAACGCTCGCATTATTACCCTCTGGTTTCTGAAAAAACTCATTTATTATGTGGCGTTGAATATGCATTGTTGAGGGATGAATTTTCTCAGATACGGGCGAGAATACCTGAGCGTATCCCAAGAA
>JABXHG010000294.1 GCA_013393545.1 Alteromonadaceae bacterium
TGCTAAGCAGGAAGTTTAAGCAACAAAAAAAGAAAGCCCTTCTAAACCGAAATGTTCTACAAGATAGGATGGCAGAGCCTGGTATGCTAGGAAGTCTTTCCAAGCGGAAAATAACTCGTTCTTTAAAGTCTCAAAAGCAACTTGTTGTCAAAATTCCTCCTGTATTTTCATTGTTTCATGAAACGGATGAGGTCCTCTCCTTAGTCGTTCGCACAGCCTGGCTTCAGCATTCCAAGCGTCTTCGTGATATTGAAGTAAACCATTCGGACTGCAAGGAAAATGACTTAGCTGCGGAAGTCTTGTTATCCGGTGTTATAAAAGCCTTAAAAAGCTACCGAAAAAACTCAGGTAAAACAGTTAGAGTTCATGGTTACTTGAGCTCAACTAACGAGTTCATAAACAGACTCATCAAATCTATAGGTTTAGTCCGCGAACTGGCGAACAAAAAATATCGCTTTAGAAAAAGTTTAGACGAAGAAAAAATTAGCTTATTCAGATGTGATAGCTTGATCCACGAAAAACCTAACGTTAAAAAGGCAATGGAGCTAGACAGGAAAAACAGAGCAACATCTAGGCTCACTACTCACTTAACGAACTCTATCGATTCTATCGATAAAGCACTGAAGGAAGACTCTATAAGTTTCCTTACAGAGTACGTTGGCGAGCTTATTGATAATGCAGAAGAGCATTCTGGTAAAAATATTTGGCGTAGTTACGGTTATTTAGACTCTATTAAAAACTCAGGTGGTATGCTTAAGTCTGAGATTGTCGTTTTGAACTATGGTAAGAACATTTACGATACGTTTATAGAACAACAAAATAGCGCCAAGGTCTGGGAAGTAATTGACCTCTACCTTAACGGGCTAAACGAAACGAGAGAGAACAAGTTACTTGTAACAGTTGCCGCCTTAAGAAAGTTTGTTTCTTCAAAGAAAGAACAGTCAAACTCACGGGGCAGAGGAACATGGAGTGTAATAGAAACGTTCTACAAAATTTCGAAAGCATGGCAAGCCGAGTTAGGCGGCAACCAGTGCGACTATGTCCCGGAAATGGTGATAGTTAGCGGCTCAGTTGCTATAAGGTTTACACCTGAGCTTGTCATTAACAGTTTTGAGTCCATTAAAGATTCGACTGCCAAAACGGCATCTATGAAGTACTTTGTCGCTTTTAACAAAAAGAACGATCCAACGAAAATGCCTGACAAAAGTTTTGTATATAGTCTAAAATACGCATTCCCGGGAACGATAGTTAGTATCAAGTTCCCTGTCGCAACGACTCTTACAGAGGCTGTGACTCATGACGAATAGAAAAAGTGGAGTGGATGTGAACTTTGAAAAGCTGCCTGGCGAAACGCTCGTTGGCCGTAGGAACGGACAAATAGCCAAAGAATACCTTAAGCTGGACGAATTATTTGAAGCTCAACCGGAAATATCCGTTAACATTCCCAATAAATTTAAAGCAATAACGAGCTCATTTTTTCTTGGAATGTTCGAAAGCTACATTATCAGTAGCCAATGCAAGAAGGATATCTTCTATAAAAAATTCAAATTTTATGCCCCTCCCCGGTTACTTGATCAAATTGACACCGGGTTAGACGACGCAATAGAAGCTAATGATGGCCTATAGTCAAAATAGAACCCTTCTAAAGAGCTTGTATTCTGCGATAATGACTGTGGGCATTGTCTTCATAGTTCTGTTGACAGGTTACAAACTCATGGCGCCATCTGACGTATATAGCTATGATCCACTACCTGGCTCTATTGTTGAGGAATTAAGCGAAAATAAAGGTGGAAAATCACGCCCTAAATCTACTACCGGCTCAAAGGTTGCAAACTCAGGACATCCTAGCTGGTTCTACCCCATCTTTGGAATTTCGTTGATATTTAACTGTGTTGCAGTTGCGTTTAGTGTTTATT
>JABXHG010000295.1 GCA_013393545.1 Alteromonadaceae bacterium
GTGATCGTTCGCTGCTTCTCCCTCCACACGCTGGCCCTGCTGAGACGCGCAAGCACGCGAATCCTGCATATATTGCCGAATTATGCTAAGCATTATTTAAAATCAATGACTTAGATGCGAAATTGCGGGCTAGATAAGATTTATTGAACGCGCGGGCGCGTTCAAGTGACAAAACGAGCGCGCTATTTAATACGCTGTTACATGCCTTAAGGAGGCGGAGCATGGATAGTTACAATAAAAAGTCTAGTGAAGAGGATGCAAGGTACCTTATTTCTTACATAAACGATGTTCTTATCCCTGCATCAGATGAGTTTTTTAGCCAGTTAAGCGATAACAAAGTCAAGCTTCACCATGTTTATTCATTTAATGCTATTTTGGCTCATGCCATTGATTATATGTTATTTATCGCTAAGAAAATGACAAGCGCTACAAGAGGCTCGTTCATTAAAGATTTTGACGATAGATATGCCGTTGATGGCTGCCAACACATTAACAATAAATTCACTTTGTTGGATGCGGTGAATAACTCATTCAAACATGTTGAACTTGATAAAGGTCGCTACAAAAACCTCATAGAAAAATATGGCGAACTATCTTTCCACAGCCTTAAGCCTGAGAACGGAAAAATATTTTTCGATATGCCTGACTATAAATTTGATTATTCAAGGGTAGTTTTAAGGCCAATTGCTGCGATTTTTAACTGCGGCCTTAAAACTACGAATGATATCGATGACTTTATAAATGGGCGTATATGTGGGAGCACCGGCTACGGTCATTTTGAGTATGAATATGAGCCGCATGATGCAATTGACCGAATGATAGATGCTTGTAATCCAGAATGTATGGATTGTGGCGAAGGCGCTGATGATTGCGATTGCCCTAATTTTATATATGACGGTAATCGAGGTGAGTTCTCAGGAAATGTTGACCCAAATTTTGATTTTGACGATGTTATGTCAAACATTAGCGGTACACGAGAGTGGAGTAAATAAATCGGCATGTAACAAGCCAATGCACGCGGAGCCAGCTACGTTGCGCAATTTTTGTGGTGTCGCTACGCTCCTTTATACCACAAAAATTGCTCCACTCCGCCGGCCCGGTGATTGGGGCGTTAGTTTGAGCAAAGCAGCAACACTTCGAGCTAAATAAATAATGAAATATGCAGTCGGTTTGCTTGTGGTACTATGTTTATTGGTGATTGGATATTGTATTGGTGCTACTGAGCATAAGAACATGTTCTCAGACGTGAAGTGGACTGATGTAGGCACGCTTCTTGTAACTTTTTTTGGGTTTGCTTTCGGGTTTTGCACTTATTTTCAATGGCTAAGTACCAAACGTAAAGAAGATGCCTACTTGGCTGCTAAAAAGTACGTTGCTTCAATCGATGAAATCGAAGAGCACTTGCATGAATTGCTTTTCCAGTACAACCATATATGTCCAGCTCCTGGATTGCTGGTGGAGAGTAAAGATATATCAGTAAAGCGTATTGAACATTTAAATAATGTTTGGAGTAACTTATATCAAGCCCGACGAAATCTATATAAGTCACACCGCGAACTAGAATTTTGGAATGTAAAGCTCACAGATGTTTTTTCTGAAGGCTATGAGGCCATGAACAAGTCGCTGGATAATATTAGCGTAGTAAGCTCCGTACTCAATAATCAGCTGTTTCACTTTATTGAAAGCAATATGGAGAATATGGATTCTGTCATTCGGAATAAAAAGCAGTTTGATGAATTGTATAATAACATACAACAAGTCACCCAAAATCGCGTGCAGTGTGGATTTAAAGCAATTTTTAGGTTTGGTTAGTAATTAAACTAACAATGGACTTCCCCCGGTTTAGTAGA
>JABXHG010000296.1 GCA_013393545.1 Alteromonadaceae bacterium
TCATAATCCACGGATGCGTCGTGGACTGGCAAAACACGAGTAGCGGGTTAGTGCGATTTTAACCCGTCCGTCGGGGTAACGGGGTAGAAACCGACTACTATAGTTATGTTGGTGCGTTTATTGGAAGTGGTCTAAGTGACCCCTATTGCTGCGAACGCAGCTCTTCCGGGACGAGGTGCGGGCAGTGGATACGTCCTTTTTCTTGATGCTCATTTCGAGCTGTCTTGTTTTTAAAATTACGACAATGATCAGAGATTACAACCGCTTTTTTCACTCCCCAAATCACCATCCCTCTTCTCACCCTAAAGATTTTTCAGACGGATTAGGTGTCGAGGCATCATGAACAGCGACCTCGACGGGCGACTCTGCGAGTCGTCCCTACCTTCTTCAAGAGCAACCTAAATATGCCTATCTCGATGCCTTTTTAAGAGATTTATTTTTTGATGTGGCAAGCCAGCCTTAGCGTAACGATAAGCTAAATAGTTGGCTACATCTTGCTCATGAGTCGATATAATGACTTGTCGATCTCTAAGTTCTACTCTAAGCAAGTCACTCAATGAAGCAATATTAACCTCATCCATACATTGCGTTGGGTCATCAATAAAGACAAAAGCGGTTTCCGCATATTTTTTGTTAAGTGACAGAAATAGAGCTAACGCGAGTGCACTGATTTGTCCACTACTCATTGAAAGGGCCGCATCATGCTCATTACTTCTCGCCGTTTTAAACTGCAAAGGGGTATCTTTTTGTGCTCCCTCTGCTCGTTCTAAAAATATTCCTAAGCCAGTTTGCATATTCTGCAATAAACGCCCACTGTAGATATGGAAAAGTAACTCGACTTCACCAAGTGTCTGGTTTATGTATGTATTACGAGCCAGATTGAGCTGTTGTTCGGTATCTTTTAGTTTACTTTCTATTTTGCGAATGGCTTCTAATCTAGCTTGGGATTTACTGAATGCTTTTAACTTCTCCTGATAGGAACTACTAATTAGGTTATTATACTCACCGGACAGATAAGTGAGTTTGTCTTCAATGGCTTCCAAGGTAACATTTTTGAGGTCGTCTGGGTTCTTAAATGCATTATAGTAAAGAGCCAACGCCTGTTCTGACAGAAGATCATTTTCTTGCTCAAAGGAGCGTTGTATCTGCTGTCGAATATTCTCCACCTGTTGAATCTGTTTCTCAATCGTTTCTGCGTACTCAGTAGGAAGTATGATATTAAGTTGTTGCACTCGCTTTGCAATTTTTAGCAATCGATTTGTTTGGTGCTCGTGAGCTTCCAGATCTTTTAATAGATTTTCGTTGAACTTTTCATCTAGTTTTTTAAGCTGATATTGAAAACTCAATAGCAGCGTCTGTAATGTTTCACTTATTTTTTGTGTAAGCTCCGCGATTTTTCGCCCATTTTCATCCAGCTCTTTTTCTACTTGTTGGGTTCGTGCCGCTATTGCGTCAATTAGAAGCTGATGATCTTGGTAATCGAAACCGCACAGAGGGCAATTATTTTCATCCTCACTGATTGTTTTTATAAGCTTAGTACGTAACTCCACGATCCTAGTTTTAGCATCACCGACTGTATTTTGATAAGCCTGAAGTTCAATTTTCTGCTTAACAAGAGTAGCAAAATTATCAAAATCATCAGACAAGGCATGCTTCAGTGGAGGAAAATCAGCTTCTTTGAAATCTGTCGCATTCTTTTTTGCAAAAGATATTGCTTGCACTAGTGGTTTTCTCTTCTCTCGAAATTCTCTCAAAGGCTTTAGCTTGTCGATATGAGCGGCAAGGCGCACTGCCAAAGCAAATTCTTCCGTCTGTAGAAAAACACATTTTTTTCTGTTGCGCTCACGCAGTGCCACTTCATCAGAG
>JABXHG010000297.1 GCA_013393545.1 Alteromonadaceae bacterium
ATGCATAAGATAAAGTTTTTTGCCTCATTTTCCACCTTCTTTCTACTACAATATATTTATGGTTTATAAGACCTGATGAACAGGTTCTTTTATCCAGCTCGTTGTTTAAGCTGTTATAATGAGGAGGCAATCGGGTATATCGACTTTCTTTCTTGGACTTAGCGTCCGTAATTTAGACTGATAACCCGCACCTCATTTGCAGCGTTCGTTTTATGCAGGTTGAACTGCTGTCCTACAGTACGTTCGTGTCACACCCCAGTAGATTGAATAGGCAATGAGTCAAACGGGTCTTTATCCATTGCAATTTTTTTAAAGGAGTGACGAATTTATGAATCGAAACGCTGTAGGTATTGACGTCGCTAAGGGTAAAAGCATGGTAGCTATTCTTCGCCCCTTTGGAGAAGTGGTTTCTTCCCCCTTTGAAGTTCACCACACCTCCGATGAGATCCGTTCTTTAATTGAACAGATTCAATCCGTTCCAGGAGAAACGCGTATCGTTCTGGAACATACAGGGCGTTATCATGAACCCCTCGTCCACGAGCTTTCCCAAGCCCACCTCTTTATCAGCCCCGTTAATCCTAAACTGATCAAAGATTTTCGAACCCCCTCTCTTCGTAAAGTAAAGTCAGACAAGACCGATGCATTAAAGATCGCCCGCTATGCTCTTGACAGTTGGCCAGAATTGAAACAGTATGGACCTATGAACGAAATACGGAATCAATTAAAAACCATGAACCGACAGTTTGACTTTTATATGAAGCATAAAACCGCTATGAAAAACAACTTGATTGGGGTCCTCGATCAAACCTATCCAGGAGCCAACGCCTACTTTAGTAGTCCTGCTCGCAATAACGGACACCAGAAGTGGGTAGATTTTGTCACGACTTACTGGCATGTGGACTGCGTTCGTCAAAAGACGCTCCCGGCTTTTATCGACCATTACCAAAATTGGTGTCAACGCAAGAAGTACAACTTCAATCCAACAAAAGCGAAAGAAATTTATGAAGGCGCTAAGAAGCTTGTTCCTGTACTTCCTAAAGACCCTTTGACTCACCAATTAGTAAAGCAGGCGGTCGAACAATTAAACACGGCTTCCATCACCGTAGAGGGACTCCGAACCTTGATGAATGAAACGGCAGCCAAGCTCCCAGAGTACACGATCGTCATGGCCATGAAAGGCGTCGGCCCTTCTCTCGGTCCTCAGTTGATGGCTGAAATCGGAGATGTGACACGATTTACTCATAAAAGCGCCATCACGGCATTTGCGGGCGTTGATCCAGGTGTGAATCAATCGGGAGCCTATGAACAAAAGGGAGTCCGTGCTTCTAAGAGAGGCTCTTCCACCTTACGTAAAACGTTGTTTCAAGTCATGGACGTATTGATCAAGACACAACCCCAAGAAGATGCCGTCTATCAATTTCTGGATAAAAAGCGAGCCCAAGGGAAGCCCTATTATGTTTACATGACGGCAGGGGCGAATAAGTTCCTTCGCATTTACTACGGAAGAGTCAAAGAATATTTAAATGCTCTTTCCCAGTAATTTTTTTCACATACCTCCTCTTTTCAAACCAGCAAAATCGATGGTTCTATTTGTGCTGCTTAATTTTCTGCACAAAACTTTTTGCCTAAAAGTCTAATTTCCTATTGACTTTTTATTTGCAGGCTCAATTTATTTACAAGACTATTATCTATATTAGCATCTCCTTTAGCAAGAAAATATTGAATCTTCAATTATTGTTTACAGATAAAATAAAAGTATCGACAAAATTTGTAAATATCGTTTACAATATATATCAAAACTATGTAAATGGGGGTGGTTCTGTGTTATTAACAGAAAAGATCGA
>JABXHG010000298.1 GCA_013393545.1 Alteromonadaceae bacterium
TTGGTGCCGTAAGTAAACCTTTGTATTTCACAACAAACGCTAGATTGATTAGGTGAGCCTGGATCTATAATCATTCAGAATTGATTTATTAGCTGACGAATTATAGTTAATAGGGGAGTATTTAGTGGCTTAATAGCGGGCCAAGTAAAACTAGACCTCCAAGCGGGAGAGCGGCTAGGAACAGTACATCATCAAAAAGTGAATTAGAAAGAAGAAGCTTTGACGGCTTCTTCTTTCTAGCGAATTACCTGTCTACTCACTCTCGAAATCGCGCTCAGCGATACGCTGCATGATCCAGTCTTCAATCTCATCTGCAACCCATGCAACAGCACGACCTCCAAGTGGTACAGGCTTAGGAAACGTTCCTTTCCCTATGTATTTGTAGATAGTTGGGCGAGCCAGGCTAGTTGCTTGCATTACGTCTTTAATTTTCATTAGTTTCATGTTTGATCTCCTCTTGTCAGAGGATTTGCAAGGCCAGTAAAAAAATATTGCGGAACGAATTCACTTTTTGAAACGCTTACAACGCGCTTAGCCTCCGCTAAGCCCAGTGAATCAAGTGTTCATCATGAAAAATGATGAGTTTACGGCTTTTAACTCCATCTCGGCATTCATTTGACACAATACGCCCGAACTCAATAAGGACTTGCGTGCCGATATGGATTTTAATTATTTACATCAAGAGAATCTGGGTGAGGCTCCCATTTGGTTAATTTTCAAACCTATATCACTGCTGTGCATTACCAACAAATAAGGAGTTAAAACGATGCACAGGTACTCGCTTAGTGAATATTTAAATGTGTTCTTGGAGCTGAACTATGATTAGCGACCATGGACTATTAGCTGTTAAAGCGGAGCCAGGAACAATAACCCTGATTGAAAGCCCAGACATCATTTCTTTGCGTGCTGCAGGAAATTATGTCGAAATTTTGTATTCGGACGGCCGTTTACTTCATAGGGCTACTTTGCAATTAATGCTTAGTAAAATGCCCGAGGTTTTCATACAGGTTCATCGAAGTTATGCGATTAACCTAAAGCATCTGAAGCGAATCCAGAGTGAACTTGGTCGTTATACTGAGTGTGTTATGTCTGATGGGCAGTTAATACCGATTGGTAATCAGTTTAAGTCTCAATTAATGATCGCTTTGGGCTTTAAATCTGAAGACCGATTGTAATGTGTTTAGCACTTAGTTCTTGATTTCGAGCCCTTACTCCAAGCATTTCATCACAATTTCCTCATCTGCATCAATAGTTGTGTAAACCTCGCTCTCAGACTTACTAAGCCCGCCTGTAGAGGAGCTGTAAAATGGACGTAAGGTTCTATGGAGTACGCGAACTCCCCGACGAAAAGTTAATGAAGTTGTTGCGAGATCATGAGTCGTTTGTCATTGAGAAAGTGCCGCGCAAACATTTTGGCGAGGTTATAAAAACACTGGAAAAGCATATTGATTCGTTGGGTATGAAGTGTCGAGTGTTTGCTAAAGGGAGAAAGTCTTTAATGGCAGGCTCTTTCTTTGGACCAACAGCAATATGGGGAGTAGCATCTGTAGCTTTTATGGGAGCTCATAACGTTGCTACATGGGATCCAGACTATGAGATAGCAAAGAACCGAGTAACTGGAACTTTAACCGTCACTTATAAGAAGAAAGACGATTGAGGGCTCTTAGGAGCCTTTTCCAAATCGGCGAGATCGTCTATTCGTTTAGCTGTGTTGCTTAGACCAGACCGCTTACTTCATGTCGCCGTATTTCCGACAGACTGTAATACCTTTTTCTTGGGCGTCCGTCGCTCCGCTCGAAACTAATATAAAACACTGGATTCTCCGGAGA
>JABXHG010000003.1 GCA_013393545.1 Alteromonadaceae bacterium
AAACTGTCTCTTGTCAACCCTTTTTCTGAAAAAATCTTTCCGGTGTTGATGTCGCAGGCCGGTTTTAGCACCAGGAACCAGTCTTCTGGCGGGTTGGCGGGAGTCAGTTTTTCGCCCACGCCCTCGGCAAACGCGGCCCGGCCGCGAACGAAAACCGGCACATCCGCCCCTAGTGTCAGGCCCATTTCGGCCAGTTCGTCTTCGCTCAAGTTCAGTTGCCACAGGCGGTTCAGTGCCAGCAGGGTGGTGGCTGCGTTGGAGCTGCCACCACCCAGCCCGCCGCCCATGGGCAGGCGTTTGTCGATGGCGATGGTTACACCTGGTAGTGGCTCCTGGGCGTGGCCGGCCAGCATGCGGGCAGCTCGGATAATCAAGTTGTCGTCATCGGCCACGCCATGAATGGGTTCGGCCAGGCGAACGCCGGGCTGATCCGGGGTCAGGGTGAAGGTTAGCTCGTCTCCGTAATCCAGGAACTGAAACAGGGTTTGCAGCTCGTGGTAGCCATCGGGACGTTTGCCGACAATGTGCAGAAACAGGTTGAGCTTGGCCGGGGAGGGCAGAGTCAGGCTGTCGGGCACGGTTTAATCTCCCCTGCGCCAGCTGGCAATCACCACGCGCACGCGTTTGTCGTCTTTCAGGGCGGTGATGCGTGCGGGCAGTTCGGGCAGGCCATCGACGAAGGTTTGCCAGCGGTCGTAACGAATTTCCCAGCCGTCCTGCTCAAGGATGGCAAGCCTGTTTTCCTGGTCGAACAAGAGCCGGTGTCGGGTCTCGGGTGCCGGCAGGCCACGCATCCACCAGACCAGGCTTTGCACCGGCAGCTGCCAGCCGGTTGCCTGGCTGATCAGCCGCTCCGGGTTGCTGGACTGGTAGACATCGCCGTTGCTCAGAGTTAGCTCGATAAAGCCTGGGGCACCCTGAATACGGGTTGAGCCCATGCCGAGGAATGACGATGACAGGCTCAGCTCGTATTCATTGCCGTATTGTTGCCAGCGGTTGATCAGCGCAGTGCCGCTGTCCGTGGGTTGGCGCACCGCCATTTTTCCGCTTAGCACCCAGTGGTCAAAGTTGGTGACCTCGCGGGTGCGCTCGGCCCAGTTTTCCGGTGGCTGGTCGGTCATGCCTTCTGGCAACGGGGCCAGCTGAATGCGGGTGCAGCCGGCCAGGGTGGTCAGTGCCAGCAGGAGCGACAGCGTCAGTCGGGCGGTGTTGCTCATTCCTCGTTTCCGGTGTTGGTCAGCCGGTTAATGGTGTCCAGAAGCAGTTCGTCGTTCGGGTGCTCGTCCAGCGTTTCCTGCCAGACGATGCGGGCCTGGTCACGGTTGCCGGTCACCCAGAGGGCTTCGCCATAGTGTGCTGCCACTTCCGGGTCCGGGAAGGCGGCCCAGGCTTGTTCGAGGTAATCCAGAGCCTGCTCGGGGTAGCCCTGAAGGAAAAGTACCCAGCCCATGCTGTCGAGAATGGCCGGGTTCCCCGGGTCCAGTTGCAGAGCTTTTTCGATGTACTGGCGCGCTTCTTCCAGCCGATCGGTTCGCACTGCCAGGATGTAGCCCAGGGCGTTGAGGGCCACGGCGTTTTCCGGCTGGCGTTGGAGTATGTGGTTCAGGTCGGCTTCGGCGGCAGCCAGCTTGTCTTGCTGGTCAAGCAACATGGCGCGGGAATAGCGTACATCGATATTGTCCGGATACGCTTCCAGAGCGGCGTTGGCTGCTTCCAGTGCCTGTTCCTGACTGCCGTATTCCAGCAGCAGGTTGACCTCGATCAGCCACAGGCGTTCGGCAATGGACGGGTGGTTCTGCCTAAGCTCTCGCAAGCGGGTTAGGGCGGAGTTCAGATGGCCGGCTTCCGCCTGCATTGCGCTGGTGCGGGCCAGGGCCGGAAAGAAAAAGTTGCCTTGTTCCACACTCTGGTAGTAGCCGATGGCCTGGTCGGTACGGCCGGCATCTTCGGCAATCCGGCCCAGGTAGTAACTGGCCTGGTCGACGAACTGATCCCGCTCAAGGAGGTAGCTCAGCTCCCGTTCGGCCAAAGCCCGCTCCCCGTTTTCCAGTGCCACCAGCGCGTGAGACAGGCGCAGGGCGGGGTTGTCGGGGTGGCGCTCAAGCAGGCGTTGAAATTCGTCCTGCGCGGCCTGCAGTTCGTTTTCGTTTAGTAGCATGCGACCGTACAGCTCCCCCAGCTTGAGGTTGCCCGGAAAACGCCGAGTCTGGGCGGTCATATAGTTGAGCGCCTGGCGGGTGCGTCCACTCTGGTAGAGCAAGTCGCCTTTGAGCAAAACCGCCGGCTGGAAGTTCGGGTGTTCGGCCAGAAGGGTGTCGAGACGCTCCAGAGCAGTGGCCGACTCGCCAGTCATTTTGTGAAGCAGGGCGATGCTGTAGGCCAGCTCCGGGTCGCCCGGGTGGCGTTCGGCCAATTGCTGGTATAGCTCCAGCATTTCCTGCTGCTGTTCCGGGGGCAGGGAAGTAGCCATGGCGGCCAGGTTATCGAAGTTCGCGTCTTCGCCCCTGTCCATCAGGGCTTCCATATGACCCAGTGCCGCTTCCAGATTCTGCTGTTTGAGCGCTTGCACAGCCAGCACCCGGCGGGCATCTGTACTTTCCGGTTTTTTCTGGAGCCAGAGTTCGGCCATCTGTTGCTGGACCGGGTCATTGCCCAGAGATTGAGCAATGGCCAGAGTGCGGGCAATCACGTTTTCGTCGCCGGAGGTTCGGGCGGCTTGCGCGTAATTGGCCAGAGTGACCTCGTAACGGCCGCGTTGGCCGGCAATTTCCGCCGCCAGTAACTGATACAGCACTTCCGGCTCAAAGTTGGCGTAGCGCTTCTCCTCTTCCAGCGCCGGTGTCGCCGGCTCCGTGCTGGTGGCCGGGCTTTCGCGGGACGGCTCGGGCTGGCCGGCAAAATTGGCGCAGCCAGACGCGGTTACCAAAGTGAGCCCCAACAGGCAGGTGGCCAGAATACTGGAAGGTGTTTGCATGCAACGTCCCGTGGTTGGTCGGCAGTGGTTCCGGCAGGCCCGCAGTCTGCCCCGGATTTGAGCCAGATCGGGTTGCGGTTGTTGTCAGGCTTCTATAATGGCATAAGGATAAGAGCTTGCCCAACCTGTCCGCACTTGCCGAAGTGGTGGTGTTTTCGGGTGGCAGGCTGCCGTTCCCACCGGTAGAATGCGTGGGATGTCCATGAATGGCACAGGAATTTCCGACCGCAAGATGGCTTTGCTGACACTGGGGATTAATCATAAAACCGCACCCGTGGAAATCCGCGAACGTGTGGCTTTTACACCGGAACGGATGGGCGAAGCCTTCTCCGAACTCCGGGCGGCGTCTGGTGCCACCGAGGCAGCCATTCTCTCCACCTGTAACCGCACCGAACTGTACCTGGCTGGTGATGATGATTGCGCGCCCCACGTTTTGCGCTGGCTGGCGGGTTTTCATGATCTGGACGCGGGCGACCTGGAGCCGGTCGTTTATATACACCGGGATTCCGATTCCGTGCGGCACATGATGCGGGTGGCCGCGGGTCTCGACTCCATGGTGCTGGGCGAGCCGCAGATTTTCGGCCAGCTCAAGGATGCCTACGCCCTGGCCCGGGAACACAACGCCACCGGCAAGTTCCTGTCGCGGTTGTTCGAGCACACGTTCTCCGTTGCCAAACGCATTCGCACCCACACCGCCATCGGCGAGAACCCGGTGTCTGTGGCCTATGCCTCGGTGAACATGGCGCACCATATTTTCTCCGACCTGTCCCGCAACAAGGCGTTGCTGGTGGGAGCCGGCCAGACCATAGAGCTGGTGGCCAGGCACCTGTCAGAAGCCGGAGTGAAGGACTTCGTGGTCGCCAACCGCACGCTGGAGCGCGCCCAGAATCTGGCCCAGGCCCACGGTGGCCAGGGTATTCTGCTGTCGGAAATCCCCGACCATCTGGCCGATGTAGACATCGTGATCTCCTCAACCGCCAGCCCGCTGCCCATCCTGGGTAAAGGGGCGGTGGAACGCGCCCTGAAAAAGCGAAAGCATCGCCCGTATTTCATGGTGGATATCGCCGTACCCCGGGACATCGAGCCGGAAGTGGGGACGCTGGCGGATGTGTACCTTTATACCGTCGACGATCTGCGCCAGGTGATTGAAGAGAACCTGCGCTCACGCCAGGGCGCCGCCCGTGAGGCGGAAAACCTGGTGGCCAGTGGCGTACAGGATTTCCTGGATCAGCTGCGGGCTCTGGATGCGGTTTCCACCCTGAAAGTGTTCCGCCAGCGTGCCGAAGTGCTGCGGGACGTGGAAACCGAAAAAGCCCTGAAAGCCCTGCGTAACGGCAGCGACCCGGAAACCGTGTTGCGCGCCATGGCCCGGGGCCTGACCAACAAACTTCTGCACCAGCCGTCTGTCCAGGTTCGAAAAGCCATGGCAGAGGGCCGCTCGGAAGTCACCGAATGCCTGCGCGAGCTTTATCAGCTGGACGCCATTGACGCTGACCAGCCGACCACCACGGAAAAATTATGAAGTCTTCCATACAACACCGCCTCGAACAGTTGGTTGACCGGTTCGAGGAGGTCAGCGCGCTATTGGCTGACGCTGCCACCATTGCCGACCAGAACAAGTTTCGTGACCTGTCCCGTGAATTCGCCGAAATCGAGCCGGTGGTGAAATGCTTCCAGGATTGGCGCCAGTCGCTGGATGACATCTCCGAAGCCGAAGAGCTGGCCAAAGACGGCGATGCCGACATGCGCGAAATGGCCGAAGAGGAACTGGCCGCTGCCCGCGCCCGGAGTGAAGAGCTGGATGAAGAGTTGCAGCGCCTGATGCTGCCGAAAGATCCGAACGACGGCAAAAACGTGTTTCTGGAAGTTCGCGCCGGTACCGGCGGCGATGAAGCCGCGATTTTTGCCGGCGACCTGTTTCGCATGTATTCCCGCTACGCCGAGAAACACCGCTGGCAGGTGGAAGTGCTGAGCGAAAACGAAGGCGAACACGGCGGTTATAAGGAAGTCATTGCCCGCGTGGCGGGCGAGGGCGTGTACGGTGCACTGAAATTCGAGTCCGGCGCCCACCGGGTGCAGCGCGTGCCAGAAACCGAATCCCAGGGCCGAATTCACACCTCGGCCTGCACGGTGGCGGTGATGCCGGAAGCGGACGAAGCCGAAGCGGTGGAGATCAACAAAGCCGATTTGCGGGTGGACACCTTCCGGGCCTCCGGCGCCGGCGGCCAGCACGTCAACAAAACCGATTCCGCGATACGCATAACCCACTTGCCCACGGGGTTGGTGGTGGAGTGCCAGGAAGAGCGTTCCCAGCACAAGAACCGAGCCAAAGCCATGAGCCTGCTGGCCTCGCGCTTGCAAAACATCGAGCAGGAGAAACAGCAGAAAAGCATGGCGGAAACCCGAAAGAGCCTGGTGGGCAGTGGCGACCGCTCCGAGCGTATTCGCACCTATAACTTCCCCCAGGGCCGGATTACCGACCACCGCATCAACCTGACGCTGTACAAACTGGACGAGGTGATCACCGGTGATCTGGACGCCGTGGTGGTTCCCCTGCAGCACGAACACCAGGCCGAACTGCTGGCTGAATTGGCCAATGAGCAGTGACACCGGCCTGAGCTGCCAAACCCTGCTGCGCAAAGCCGCCGCCCGTATCGGCGGCGACTCCCCAAAACTGGACGCTGAACTGCTGTTGGCTCACGTGACTGGCTTGAGCCGAACCAGTTTTATTGCCTGGCCGGAACGGGAAATCTCCGGGGAGCAGACGGAACAATTCCTCGCCCTGGTAGCCGAGCGAGTAGCAGGTAAGCCCATTGCCTATCTGCTGGGTGAACAGGAGTTCTGGTCACTGCCCCTGCAAGTCAGCCCCGATACCTTGATTCCCCGGCCCGATACCGAATGCCTGGTGGAAGCCGCGCTGGAATTGCCGCTACCGGCGAACGCCCGGGTGCTGGATCTGGGCACTGGCACCGGCGCCATCGCCCTGGCCCTAGCCAGCGAAAAGCCTGAGTGGCGCATCATGGCCAGCGACCGCGTTGCCGAAGCCGTGGCACTGGCCAGAGCCAACAGCGAAGCCTTGAACCTTCCAATTTCCGTGGTGCAAAGCTACTGGTTTTCCGGGCTGCCGGCGGGCCAGCGGTTTGATCTGCTGATCTCCAACCCGCCGTATATTCCGGCCAGCGATCATCATTTAAAGGAAGGGGATGTGCGTTTTGAGCCGGAATCGGCGTTGGTTGCCGGCGAAGGCGGCCTGGACGATATCCGTTTTCTGATCTCCGAAGCCCGGCATTGGCTGGCCGCTGAAGGTTTTCTCATGCTGGAACACGGCTATGACCAGGCAGAAGTCGTGCGCGGGTTGTTCGCCGCCGCTGGCTGGCGGAACATCGAAACCCGGCGGGACTACGGCGGCAACGAGCGCCTGACCCAGGCCATGAAGCCGGCCACAACCTGAACGGAGGCAACGCCATGCTCAGCGACGAAGAACTGTTGCGCTACAGCCGCCAGATCCTGATGCCGGAATTCGACATCGCTGGCCAGGAAAAACTGAAATCCGCCCGCGTGTTGGTGGTGGGTGCTGGCGGATTGGGGTGCCCGGTGGCCTTGTACCTGGGCGCCGCCGGTGTGGGCCACCTGACCCTGGTGGACGATGACGCGGTAGAGCTGGCCAACCTGCAGCGGCAAATCGCCTTCGAGCAAAGCGCCCTGGGCGAAGCCAAGGCCGAACGCCTGGCTGACCGGGTAAGGGCCATCAACCCCGGCACCTCGGTCACTGCACTGAATCAGCGCGTGCAGGGCGATGAGCTCCAGCGCCTGGTGCAAGACGCCTCGCTGGTACTGGACTGCACCGATAACTTCGCCACCCGCTTTGCACTGAACCGCGCCTGCGTGGCGGCCAAAGTACCGCTGGTCTCCGGCGCCGCCATTCGTGGCGAGGGGCAGTTGTCAGTCTACGACACTCGCCAGCCGGGCAGCCCCTGCTATCACTGTTTGTATGAGGAAGAGGGCAGTGAAGACCTGAGCTGTTCCGAGGCCGGTGTGATCGGCCCTTTGGTCGGCATGATAGGCGCCGCCCAGGCCATGGAGGCCATCAAGGTGATCAGTGGTGTGGGCCAGGCTTTGGTGGGGCGCCTGCTGGTTCTGGATGCCTGGCAGATGCGGTGGCGGGAGATGAAGCTGGCGAAAGATCCTGGTTGTCCTGTTTGTTCAAGTTCGGAGTAAGTTTCCCAAAGCAGCACCTCAACTAATGGTAGAGACAGGGTTGGGGATGCCTTTCCAAAAAGCGCTCCTTGCGGCACATCCTTGTGGCGCTTATGTTCCGCCATCCATGGCTCCACAAATTTTTGGAAAGGCATCCCCAACCCTGTCTATCCAACTAATGCTGTTCGCCGTCCTAAGGCATCAACCGCCTATTGAGACTTGCAGAAGGTAGGGGCGTATCAGGCTGGGCTCTCCAAAAATTTCGAAGGCCATGGATGGCCTGAGAGAAGCGCACAGGGAGCGTGCTTGTAGCGGTTTTTGGAGAGCCCAGCCTGATACGCCCCGGTGATTGAACGCATAAAACCATCAGTCTTTAAGTGCCTGAAACCGAGCAATGGCCTCCTTTCTGCTCTCCTTCAAGTCCACAATCGGCCTTGGATACCCCTTGGGAATCACCCCGCCTTTGCGCCCGGGCTCGTGAATCCGCTTGCTATCCAGCTTCGCCAATTCTGGCACCCACTGGCGAATAAACTCCCCCTCCGGATCAAACCGCTCGCTTTGCGTGACCGGATTGAACACCCGGAAATAGGGCGCCGCGTCCGTTCCGGTTGAGGCGCTCCATTGCCAGCCGCCGTTGTTCGAGGCCAGGAAACCATCCACCAGGTTCTGCATGAACCAGGCCTCACCCAACCGCCAGTGGATAAACAAATTCTTGGTCAGGAACATGGCCGTAACCATGCGCAGGCGGTTGTGCATCCAGCCGGTGGCTTTCAGCTGGCGCATGGCGGCATCAACAATGGGGATGCCGGTGCGGCCTTCTTTCCAGGCCTCGAAGTGCTCCCCCGGCGTGTTCCATTCCAGCGCCTCGGTATCGGGCTTGAAGGCGCGGTTCATGCTCACGCGAGGGTAGTGGTAGAGAATATTGATGTAGAAATCCCGCCAGGCAATTTCATTGCTCCAGGTCTCGATGCCTTCCGAGCCGGAGCCAGCCGCCTGTCGGGCAGCAATCAAACACTGCCGGCCGGAAAGCACGCCATTGGCCAGGTAAGGGGAGAGCAGGCTGGTGCCGTCGATGGCGGGGAAGTCCCGGTCGTCCTTGTAACGGCTGGCCCTGCGGGCAATGAAATTGTCCAGGCGGTCATGGGCGGCTTGCTCGCCAATGCCAACCAGCAACTCCGGCGCTTCAGTGAAGGGGGCAATGCGGGTATCGGTCTGTTCCGGCTCAACCGCCGGGCCGACCGCCTTGGGTACCGGGAATACCTGCGGTTGGCTGGCATCGATCCACTTGCGCCAGCTGCGGGAAAACGGTGTGAACACCGAATAGGGCTCGTTCTGGCCGGTCAGAATCTGGCCGACCGGCGCAACCGTTTGATCCCGATACTTGTTCACTGTGATGCCCAATTCGCCAAGCCGCTCGCGCGCCTGCTTGTCGCGCCGGCGCTCGTTGATGCCGTATTCCTCGTTGAAGTGCAGCTGTCCGACGGACTGTTCCCGGCAGAAGTCTTCCAGCGTATCGAGGCTGTCTGCGAAAAAGTCCGCGGTCAAAAAGCGCAGGGGAATGCCCAGACCGGCAAGCTCCCGCGCCAGAGCGTTCGCGTGTTCCAGCACAAACCGCACCCGCACGGCGGACCAGTCGTGTTCTTGCCACTGGCCCGGGGTAATCAGGAAGCAGGCCTGCACTGACTCACCAATGGCGCAGGCGGCGGTCAGCGCGGGGTTATCGGCAACTCGTAAATCGTTTCGGAACCAAACCAGCTGTGTCATCGGCCATCCCTGTGAGTCTGAAAATGATAAGGGTAATTACAGCTCAAAAATCATTGGCTTGTATATTCGCTGAGCGTGCCGGTTTGGATTATAGTTCAACGGTAAACCGGCCAATGAAAGGAGCCTTTTCTCCGGCATGAATGAACCAACCGAAAGCCAGCGCGATGGTGTCTGGGCACACCCGTATCAACTGGCTTGCGGCCAGAGCCAACGCCACCAGCTGGGCCAGAAACGGGTCTGGGTAACATTGCTGGATATGGAGTGGCAGGTGCGTGAACAAACCCTGCCCGCCAGCGCCGATCCGCTTACCTGGCATGAGACTCAGGAGCAGGCTTTACCGGAGAACGACGACTCGCTGCAGCGTTTTATCCGCCCCGCCGACGATCACGGCCAGGTGGTTTACCTTCCAGCCACCGCGCCCTTGCCCACGGTGATTCAACCGTATCAGCCACTGACCATTCCGGCCGGCAGCCGTTGCGTGTTGTACGTGGGCACCACATTATGGATGCAGGTTTGCGTGGGTGAGGCGCGTCTGTGCCTGACGGAGTTGCCGCTGGCGACCCTGTCACGCACCTGGCTGGGCACGAATACCATGGAAGGCGAAGTTTGTTATGCCTCGGCCACCTATGGCCGGCTGGCGCTGGAGGCCGTGCCGAAGCGGCCCTGGCGCGCGGTGACACCGGTTACCATCGTTAACCGCCGGGAAGCGCCGTTGCTGTTGGAACGGTTCAACCTGCCAACGCCTTTACTGTCGATCCATCGCAACGAACACGGCCAGCTCTGGACCCCAGGCGTGACCGTGGAGTGTGAAACCGACATGAGTTCGGCCAGCCTGCGGATTGAGCCGGATGTGCTGGCCGCCGCCGGGCGCTGCGAGCCGGTTTCGCCAGCCCGGGAAAAGCTGGCCCGGGGCCGCCGGCTGGTGCGGGCATTTGATCACTTATTCGGATAACGCCATGGATTTCAACCGTGTTTAACGAACTGCAAAACACCTTCGCGCAAATAATCAGTGGCATTGCCTGGGGGCAGTGGCTGGCGGCGGGCTTTCTGCTGTTGCTGGGGCTGGTGCTGGGGTCGCTTTTGGCCCGCAGTGTCGGCTCGCTGGCCGAAAAGCGGGTATCTCGCCACCATCAGGTGATTCTGCGCCGGGTGGTGTTTTATCTGGTGTTCACGGTGTTTGCCATGGCTGCCCTGCGGGAAGTGGGGTTCTCGCTGCAGGTGGTGCTGGGCGCCGCCGGTATTCTTACCGTAGCCATCGGTTTTGCGTCGCAGACCTCGGCCTCCAACATCATCAGCGGTCTGTTTCTGGTGATGGAGAAGCCGTTCGAAATCGGCGATGTGATTGAAGTGGAAGCCACCATCGGCGAAGTAGTGGCCATTGACCTGCTGAGCGTCAAACTGCGCACGCCGGACAACCTCTATGTGCGCATTCCCAACGAGACGTTGATCAAAACCCGGGTGACCAACCGTTCCCGCTTTCCCGTTCGCCGGGTAGACATGCAGGTTGGCATTGCCTACGCAGAAGATGTAGAACGGGTAAAAGCCCTGTTGCTGGAGCTGGCGGAACAAAGCCCGCTGTGCCTGGAAGAGCCCAAACCCTTCGTGTTGGTGACCGGCTTTGGCGCCTCCTCGGTGGATTTGCAGTTCTCTTTCTGGGTGGTGAAAGAAGAATTTTTCGAGGGCCGGGGCAACATGATGATCACCGTAAAAAAAGCACTCGACGAGGCGGGCATAGAAATACCGTTTCCCCACACCAGCGTATACGCCGGCAGCCACTCTGCGCCGTTCCGCATACAGCTGGTAGAGCCGGACTATTCGCAAGACAAGGATTCACCGGATGCCGACAAAACAACCTGAAACCATAAAAACCGTTCAACCGGACTGGAGCAAACCCAAGGCCCAACTGGGCTGGCGTGAATGGGTGGGCCTGCCGGACCTGGGCATTGAACGGATCAAGGCCAAGGTAGACACCGGTGCCCGCACCTCCTGCCTGCATGCCTACCGGGTAGAGCCCTACACTGAAAATGGCGAGCGCCGGGTACGCTTCTGGGTACACCCGGTGCAGAATGATCTTCACCAGTTCGTGGAATGCGACGCCAAAGTGCTGGACGAACGCACCGTGTCGGATTCCGGCGGCCATAAAGAAGAACGGCTGGTGATCGAGACCACCCTGGTGGTGGGCGATTTAAGCTGGCCGGTTGAAATGACTCTGACCAACCGTGACAGTATGCGCTTTCGCATGTTGTTGGGGCGCACCGCCATGTCTGGCCGCTCTGAAATTTACCCTGAGGCGTCGTATCTTGCCGGCGAACCGGTACTGAGGAACTGAATCTATGAAAATTGCTGTACTGTCGCGCAACAAGCACCTGTACTCGACCCGCCGTTTGATTGAAGAAGGCATCAACCGGGGGCACGAGGTGAAGGTGATTGATTGCCTGCACTGTTCCATGAACATCACCTCGGCCGACCCGCGCATCAGTTATCACGAAGAATACCTGGAAGACTACGACGTGGTGATTCCCCGTATTGGTGCCTCGGTGACCTTCTACGGCACCGCCGTATTGCGCCAGTTTGAAATGATGGGCGTGTTCCCGGTGAACGAATCGGTGGCCATTACCCGCTCCCGCGACAAGCTGCGCTCCCTTCAGCTGCTGGCCCGCAAGGGCGTGGGCATGCCGGTGACCGGCTTTGCCAACAAGCCGGACAACGTGCCGGAGCTGCTGCAGATGGTGGGCGGCGCGCCGGTGGTGATCAAGCTGCTGCAGGGCACCCAGGGCATTGGCGTGGTGCTGGCAGAAACCCGCAAGGCGGCTGAAAGTGTGATTGAGGCCTTCATGGGCCTGAAAGCCGATATTCTGGTGCAGGAGTTCATCAAGGAAGCGGGCGGTGCCGACATCCGTTGCTTCGTGATCGGGGGCAAGGTGATTGCCGCCATGAAACGCCAGGGCGGCGAAGGCGAATTTCGCTCCAACCTGCATCGAGGCGGTTCCGCCTCGCTGGTTCGCATTACTCCGGAAGAGCGCCGCACCGCGATCACCGCCGCCAAGGCCATGGGTCTGAACGTGGCGGGCGTGGACCTGCTGCGCTCCAGCCGTGGCCCGCTGGTGATGGAAGTGAACTCCTCGCCGGGCCTGGAAGGCATTGAAAGCGCCACCGGCAAAAACGTGGCGGGCATGGTCATCGACTGGACCGAGAAAAACTACAAACCCTGGAAAACCCGCACCAAAGGCGGCAGAGGTTAACAAGCATGGCCAGAGCGCCTTTTGAAATTGCCGGCGAACAGGTAAAAGCCGGCACCCGGAAAACGGTGGAAGTGCCGGTTGCCAAACTCTATACCCACACCCCTTTGCACATTCCCGTGGAAGTGGTGCATGGCCGGCGCGACGGGCCGGTAATGATGGTGTGCGGTGCCATTCACGGTGATGAAATCAACGGTGTGGAAATCATTCGCCGGGTGCTGAAAAACTCGGCCCTGCGGCACTTGCGGGGCACCCTGCTGGCGGTGCCTATCGTGAACGTTTTTGGCTTTGTGCAGCGCACCCGCTACCTGCCGGACCGGCGTGACCTGAACCGCTGTTTTCCGGGTTCCGAGAGCGGCTCGCTGGGTGGGCGTATCGCCTACCTGATTCGCACTCAGCTGATGGAAAACGTTACCCATATTATTGATTTGCACACCGGCGCCATCCACCGCTTCAACCTGCCGCAGATCCGCGCCGAACTGCAGAACCCGGAAACCGCCCGCATGGCCGAAGCCTTCGGCGCGCCAATCATCATCAACGCCGGCCTGCGCGAAGGCAGTCTGCGTGCCTATGCCGATTCACAGGATATTCCGGTGATTACCTTCGAGGGTGGCGAAGCCCTGCGGTTTGACGAAGTGGTGATCTCCAGCGGCGTGAAAGGCGTGGTGCGCGTAATGCGCTCGCTGGAAATGATCCCCGCCCGTAAAGGCCCCAAAGCCCCGCGCAAACGCTCGGAAACCGCCGCCACTTCCCAATGGGTGCGCGCCGATATTGACGGCATCATGCGCCCGGTGGCGCGGCTGGGGCAGAAAGTTCGCAAAGGCCAACGCCTGGCCATGGTGGCCGACCCATTCGGCGAAACCGAAGTGTCGGTGACGTCGCCCTGGTCCGGCATTGTGATCTGCGTGAACAACCTGCCGCTGGTGAACGAAGGCGAGGCGATTTACCACATCGCCCGCTTCGACGAGCTGGACGAGGCCGAAAAAGCCATGGACTATTTCCGCAGCTCCTATGAAAGCTCGGTGGATGGTGATGCGGTGGTGCCGGTGCATCCTTGGGATGAGGGATGAGTGTTTATAAAAATGTGAGCCACTGATAAATCTTACCCTTGTGCAAAGCTGGGGTGGTTGTTGCAAAAGTCATGATTCGTTTTCTCCGTTAGTGTGAGCTGCTTTATTAGCCTGGAACCGGCCGTAATGGGCGAGTAACCTGGTTTGTTCCGGAGTCTCACCGAACTTGAAGGAGAGTGCGAAAATGAGGGCGATGCCTGTAATTTCCCTGAGGCGTTTGTTGGGTAGTACGTTCGTTTTGGCCATGGGGGTGGGCGGTGCTAGCCAGGTAACGGCGGATCGGCTGGATGCCGTTGTTGGTGAGGCTCTGGAAAGGAATCCCGAGGTGAAATTCGAAGCCCGGGCTCTGGATGCTCTGAAATCGGAAAAGCGCCAGGAACAGGGCGGTTATCTGCCGCGAGTTGACCTCAGCGCGGCTGCGGGCCGCGCGGACCGGGACTTTGACTCCCGTGGTTCGTTTGATCGGCATAATGCTGAGATATCCGTAACCCAGATGCTGTTTGACGGGTTCGCGGTGCGTTCCAGTGTCGAAATAGCCGACCAAAAAGTGCGCGAGCAGTACTTCCAGTTGGTTAGCAAAGCCGAAGATATGGCACTTGAGGTGACTCGCGCCTATCTCGAAGTAAAAAAGTATCGTCATCTGGTGACCCTCGCCGAGCAGAATGTTGAAAATCATCTGCAGGTGCGTGAGCAGGTTCAGCAACGGTCTGACCAGGGCGTTGGCAGTGGCGTGGATTTTAATCAGGCGCAAGGCCGTCTTGCCCTGGCGCGTTCCAACCTGAAAACCGAGCGTAGCAATCTCCAGAGCGTGTCATCACGGTTTCAGCGCCTGGTCGGCAAGTTGCCAGGCTCAAGCCTTTCCGAAGTAAATAACCTGAATCAGCCAATGCCGCAAAGTCTTGAGACGTTGCTGAATGAAGTCTACTCCAACAATCCTGAAATTCATGCGGCGTTTGCCAATATTGAAAGCGCGGAAGCTGGTGTTGATGCGGCGAAAGCCAATAATTATCCAACAGTAGAGCTTGGCCTGAGTCATGGGGCCTACAAAAACAATAATGCATTCGACAGCCGGACCGACCCGGACAGCTTCGGCGAAGAGACGCTGGTTGAACTGCGTTTGAACTACAATCTTTACAAGGGCGGTAGTGATAGTGCCGCCCGCAAAGCTGCCTGGCAGCGCGTGGGCCAGGCCCAGAGTCTGAGAGACAAAAGCTGCGTGGACCTGCGCCAGACCGCCTCAATTGCCTGGTTTGAGATGCACAACCTGAGAGAAAAGCTGGAATTACTGGAAGGCCACCAGGTGGCTGCCGCTCAGGTTGTAAAGGCATATCAGCAACAATTTGATATTGGCCGCCGCTCCCTTCTTGACGTGCTCGACGCCGAAAATGAATCGTTCCAGGCGGAACGGAGTCTGGTTCACGGGCAATATGATTTGCTGTTAACCCGTGCAGAACTGTTCCACAGCATGGGGCAACTGCTATCCGTTTTAAGTCTGTCTCCCAAAGATCTTGTTAACGAGTCCGCCGAGGAAACAGGAAGTCAATCCACGCTTCCGGCCCAGTATTGTGCTGCGGCAACAAAAGCTCTGGCTTATTCAGACTGATTACCCGGCGGGTAGTCCGTGGTGGGCTTGATATGCATAACGATTTCTTGGGCGGCTGCCTGCAATGGCTGGCACAAAACAGTGGCAAAGCCATTACCCGCGAAGCTTTGACGGAAGGGCTGCCGCTGAAAAGCGGTTGCCTGACGCCCTCGTTGGTGCCGAGAGCAGCGAAGCGCGCCGGCATGACAGCGAAACTCGTTAGGCAGCCACTCAACCGGGTTAATGCCCGGCTGCTGCCCTGTATCATCCTGTTGCGCAATAACCAGGCCGCTTTACTTGAGCGGGTAGACCCAGCAGCAAAAACGGCAGTGGTCCGATACGCCGAGCTGGATTTTGAACCTCAGGCCTTGAAACTCGAACAGCTGGCCGAAGACTACGCCGGCGTTTCGGTTTACTGCCGTCCAGAATTGCAGACCCATGCAGGCCCGGCAGAAAGCAGAGCCAGTGCAGACAATGGCCATTGGTTCTGGTCTGTTATCCGCAAAAACCGGCGAGTTTACCGGGATGTGATTGTAGCTTCGGTTTGCATCAACCTGTTCGCGCTTGCCATGCCTCTGTTTGTAATGAATGTTTACGACAGAGTTGTCCCCAATCAGACGACCCAAACCCTGTGGATGCTGGCTGCCGGGGTGGCGATTGTCATTTGTGCCGATCTTGTCCTGAAGTTGTTGCGTGGTTGGTTTATAGAGCTGGCGGCCAGTCGGGCCGATAATCAGCTTTCAGCAAAAATTATGGAAAGAGTTCTGGGCATGCGCCTGGAGCACATGCCCGCCTCTGTGGGCACCATGGCGGGCCATATTCAGGGTTTTGAGAGTGTACGGGCGTTTTGTGGCTCAATGGTCGTTACGGCACTGGTAGACCTCCCGTTTTTCCTACTGTTCCTGCTCATCATTCTGCTGATTTCCCCCTGGATGGCGATTCCGGTTGTTGCCGGGGCTTTCCTGTTACTTCTATATGCACTGTCTGTTCAGCACAGAATGCATCGGCTGGCGGAGGTTTCCGGAGAGGTGTCGTCTCAGCGCACGGCGGGGCTTATCGAGAGCATTGGTAACTTACCGTTACTTAAAAGCCTCAACGCAACAGGCCATATGCAGCGTGAATGGGAACAAACAACCCGGTTTCTTTCCGGTTGTGTTAGCCGTCAGCGTTTGCTGGGCGCCTCGGTCTCAAGCGGGGCAGCCTGGGTTCAGCAAACCGTGGCCGTTGCCATGATTATTACCGGTGTGTATCTCGTTATTGATGGACAGCTCACCCAGGGAGCCCTTATTGCCGGTTACCTGCTGAGTTCCCGGGCCATGGCTCCGGTATCCCAGGTTGCTGCACTGCTGACTCAATATCACCAGGCTGCTGCCGCTCTGGAAGTGCTTGACGACGTAATGGAGACCCCACAGGAACGCGAGGAAAACAAGCAGTACGTCAGCAGGGGTAGACTCAACGGAGACATCGAACTGCGCAACGTCAGTTTCACGTACCCCGAGGCGGAGCGTCCCGCGCTGCACAACGTTTCACTGAAAATTCGCGCTGGTGAAAGGATTGGCGTATTGGGTGCATCGGGTTCCGGTAAAAGCACGCTGGAGAAGCTGATCGTTGGCCATTACCGGCCCACGGAGGGGCAGCTGTATCTGGACGGACTGCACCACCAGCAACTGGATCCGGCTGAAGTTCGGCGCAATGTGGGTTACCTGGCTCAGGATATTTGTCTGATCAAGGGCAGCGTATTGGACAACGTTCGTCTTGGGATTGATGCGCCGGATGATGCCCAGCTAAACAACGCGGCCGAAGTTTCCGGCCTGGGCAGAGTTATTGGGGCCCATTCGGATGGCTGGTCGCGGCAGGTAGGGGAAAACGGCCGTGCGCTTTCCGGTGGCCAGCGCCAAACCGTTGCGCTGGCCCGCACCATTATGGCTGATGCCCCCATTCTCATGCTCGACGAACCGGCAAGCGCGATGGACAGCATGATGGAGCAACACCTCCGTGAGAGGCTTGGTGAGTATTGCAGGCAGCGTACGCTTGTTCTGATTACTCACCGGACGAGTCTGCTGGTTCTGGTAGACAGGCTGATTGTTCTGGATCAGGGAAAGCTGATTGCTGACGGTCCCCGTGACCAGATACTTGATGCGTTATCCAAGGGGCAGATTGCAAGGGCCCGCTCATGAGCAGA
Source organism: Alteromonadaceae bacterium (assembly GCA_013393545.1). Next base: position 17,009 of record JABXHG010000003.1, read on the forward strand.
AACAGGAAATCAGCTGAGCAAAACGGCTTTGACGGTCTCGGAAAAATCACTTCCGCCGGAAAACGCACCGAAAAAACACTCGAAGGAGCGGCCCCCTCCTTTTCGGAGCACTTCGACCGCGAACACAGTGACTGGGCCAAAGATGCCGAGTGGAGCATTGTCGAGTCACGGGAGCCTGGAGCTCGAGGCCTGTTGTATGTAGTGCTGCTGGTTTTTGTTTTGTTGTTGCTCTGGGCTTCATTTGCGCGAGTTGAAGAGGTTACTCGTGGTGAGGGAAGAGTTATTCCGTCGGATCAGCTACAAGTCGTTCAGTCTCCCGACGGCGGGCAAATAAGGGCTCTGAATGTAGAAGAAGGGCAGGTTGTTGAAAAAGGGCAATTACTGGTGACGATAGACCCCACGAGGTTTGTGGCGACCGAGAGAGAAACGAGGGTACGGATATTCTCATTGCAAGCCCGTGTTGCAAGATTGCAGGCGCTTCTGGAAGGCAACGGCTGGGCACCTGAAAAAGACAAAAAATACAGTCCTGAAGAAGCTCGTGTAATTCAGCGGGAGCTTGCTTATTTTGAGGAAAGCCGTCAGCAGCTGGAGCAGCAGCTTCAGGGAGCAAGAGAACAGCTGGATCAAAGGCTACAACTATTGGAAGAAGCCCGGGCCCGACAACGTTCTGCGGCCAGATCCCGCCAGCTGGTGGAAAAAGAGCTGGAACTGACTCGTCCCCTTCTTAAAACCGGCGCGGTTTCGGAAGTGGAAATATTCCGTCTGGAACGGGACTACGCTCGGGCCGAGGGTGAACAAGAGCAGGCGGAAGCAGAAGTAGCCCAACGCCAGAGTGGAGTAGAGGAAGCCCGGGCCAAAATAGAAGAAATAAGGCACCAGGCCCGGAACCAGTGGCGGTCAGAACTTGGTCAGGCTGCATCGGAATTGCAGGGGCTGGAAGAGAGCGCCGTAGCACTGGTGGATATTGTGAAAGGAACCAGACTGCGCTCGCCTGTTAGCGGAACGGTGCAACGAGTTTTGTACAACACGCCGGGTGCGGTGGTCGGCAAGGGGGACCCTGTGGTGGAAATTGTGCCGGACGATGATCAGCTGGTGGTGGAAGCGAAAATTGCGCCGCGAGATATCGCATTTCTGAAGCCGGGGTTGCCCGCAACCATCAAGCTTCACGCTTATGATTTTGCCATCTATGGCGGTGTTCAGGCCCGCCTGGAACACATCAGTGCCGACTCCATCGTCGACCGCAACGAACAGGTTTATTACCTCGTTCGGGCGTCAACCGACACCGAAAAACTGGCTGATCACCTTGAGGTCATGCCGGGCATGACGGCACAGCTTGACATCATTACCGGTGATCGCACGGTGCTGTCTTATCTGCTGAAGCCCATATTACGGGCCCAGGCCAACGCCTTCGGCGAACGCTGAGTGAAACTTTACGTCGCACATTATCTGTTAACGAATTTGATACAACGGAATGGGTAGGATATGAACACAGTAGCAATCGTGACATCTGTCAGTGGCCTGGCTTGGGCACTCAATGAAACCGGTGACTACAGGCTGCTGTCTGCTGGTGACCAGATATCGTCTGATGAAACCCTGGTTATGTCCGATTCTGCCCGCATCACCCTGGATTTTGGTGATGGCCGGCAACTGGTATTAACCGGCACTGAACAGGCGCCTCAGGAAACAGACGTTCCGGTGGTCATTCTCGATAGCCCGCCGCTGACAGACAGAGTCAGAATGGCTGAAGAAAACCAGTCTGCTGATGCCTCCAGCGCTACCCTTTTCGACGGCCACAACTTTGTACAGCTGGTAAAAATTGCCGAAATGATTGAGGCCGATGGCCTGACTCCCCTGAACGTTGCCAATATCCAGGAGTACCTTAACCCTCTTGAAATGGAGCTGCCGGAACAGTCAGACGCAGACGAACGACGATTTGAGCCACGGCTGGAAACCCAAGACCCGAGCGCGGGGCGGTTCAGTGATGAAACGCCCGAAGAGCCCGAAGAACCGCAGGAGCCAGAAGATCCTGAGGAACCGAGTGAGCCTGAGGAACCTGAAGAGCCAGAAGATCCTGAGGAGCCCGAGGAACCTGAGGAGCCTGAGCCACCGGTGAAGCCGACACCGACCCCGAACGAGCCGCCCGTCGCTATCGATGATCAAAATACCACCGATCAGGATACGGTTCTGACGGTAGGTTCATCAGGTGTAATGAATAACGATAGTGACCCGGACGGCACGGTACTGCTGGTGATCGAGGTTAACGGCACTGGTGGGAATGTCGGCGTCCCGGTTTCCGGAGACAACGGCGGCCAGTTCACACTGAATGAGGATGGCAGCTATACCTTTGACCCCGCTGGTGATTTTGAAGCTTTGGCAGAAGGCGAGAGCGGCACCTCTTCGATCACCTACACCATCACAGACGCAGATGGTGGCACCGACACCGCAACACTGACCGTCACGGTCAATGGCAAAAACGATTCGCCGGTGGTGGTTGCCGACACGAATAATGTCACCGAAGATGCCATGGACGAGACCGGCCTTGATGATAGTGACGCCAACACCACAATCGTTGGCGGAAACATCCTGGCTAACGATACCGATTCAGACAACGGCGCCTCTTTCGAAGTCACTGGCGTGGGAGCAGGAACGCAAACTTCAACCTCCGGCAACGTCGGTTCGGCCGTCACCGGCACCTACGGCTCGGCAACCGTCAACGACGATGGCAGTTACCGTTATGCGCTGGATAACACCAACCCCGACGTGCAGGCCCTTGCCGTCGGGGAAACCCTGACAGATACCTTTTCCTATACCGCGACGGATGATCAGGGAGGCACCAGTACCACCACGCTGACGATCACTGTTAACGGCAGCAACGACACACCACAGATTTCTCTTGAGGCCGGCGGTAGTGCGGCTGAAACCGTCAATGAGGGCGATGCCGCTTTAACGACCAGTGGTACGCTGTCCTTCGCCGACGTTGACTCCAGTGACGAGGTCATCGCCACGCCGCTAGAGCAGGTCATCACTGGCGGCACTTACACCGGCCCTCTGCCGACAGAAGCCGAGCTGATCGACATGTTCGACGCTTCCGGAACGCTTGCCGGCGGTGATCAGAAGACAGTCAACGGGCTTGGTTGGGCTTTCGACTCCGGAAGCGAGTCGTTTGATGGCATCCCCGAGGGCGAGACCCTGACGCTGACTTATACCGTGCAGGTCGAAGACCCGCATGGTGCGACTGACAAGCAGGATGTGGTCATCACCATCCAGGGCACCAATGATGCCCCCCAAATACTCAGCAGTGTGCCGGACCAAAGCGACCAGGATGCCAGTGCCATCACCAACCTGGATGTGTCTGATTACTTCGATGACCCGGACACCGGCGACGCCCTGAGTTACAGCGCCACCAACCTGCCTCCGGGCCTGAACATTGATTCCAGTACTGGCATTATCTCCGGTACGCCGGACAACTCGGCGAGCCAGGGTGGCAATAATGGGGTTTATACCGTGACCGTCACGGCAGAAGACAGTAATGGTGGCATTGTTGATCAGGCTTTCGACTGGACAATCACCAATCCAACCCCGACGGCTGTCGACGATAGCGGCATTACTGACGAGGATACTGTGCTAATCGTCCCCGCCAACGGCGTGTTGGGCAATGACAGCGATCCGGATGGCGATTCACTCACCGTTTTTGAGGTTGAAGGAAGCGCAGGGAATGTCAATTCTCCTGTCGCCGGTGACAATGGCGGCCTGTTCAGCCTTAACAATGACGGCAGTTACAGCTTTGATCCCGATGGGGACTTCGAATCGCTCAATCCGGGAGAGCAGGCGCAAACCAGCGTTACTTACACGGTTAGCGACGGCGAGGGTGGCACGGATACCGCCACGCTCACCATCACCGTGACCGGACAAAGTGATGGTGGCCCGGGTTTAACTATCACTGATGGTAATGGTGCGGATGTTGGCGAGAACAGCATTGCGGAAGACGCAACTTCTCCAGAGAGCGGCACGTTCACTGCAACCACACCGGATGGATTAAAAGAAATCCGTGTTGGTGGTGAGGTTGTTACTCTCAATGAATTGGAAAACCTCAGCTCCAGCCCGGTAACCATTACCGGTTCCGAAGGCGAGCTGAAACTGAGCGGGTTTAATGCCGGCACTGGTGAAATCACATACGAATATCAGCAAACGGATACCAGTAAGGATCACTCTGCCGGGAAAAACAGCATAACCGACAGCTTTGCCATCACGGTGACCGACAACAACGATGACAGCACCACTCCGCAGGACCTGATTATTCTGGTCACTGATACCGTGCCGGTGGCGAACCCGGATACTGATAGTGTGTCGGAGGATTCAGCCACGGACACCGCTTCAGGAAATGTCATCAGCGACACTGGCTCCGGGCAGGATACACTGGCAGCGGATGCTGCAGAAGTGAGCGGGATAACCACGGGGGCGGTTGGTTCAACCGAAGTCAGTGGCAACACCGGCACGCCGGTGGCGGGAGACTACGGCACGCTGACACTTAACGCCAATGGCGGCTATAGCTACGTGCTGGATAACGACAACCCGGCAGTAAACGCGTTGAAAGACGGTGATGAGCTGAATGATGTTTTCAGTTATACCCTCAAGGACAGTGATGGTGACTGGAGTACAACCACACTGACCATCACCATCAATGGCAGCACGGATGGCAGCCCTGACTTAACCGTTGTTGACGAAAATGGCGACAGTGGTGATTTCAAAGTGGACGGCGATATCACTGTCTATGAGTCCGAGCTCGCGGCCGGAGGTCCGGGCGGTGAAAGCAAAACAGCAGTCGGCACAATAAATCTCGACACGCCGGATGGCATTGAAAGCGTTACCCTCGGTAGTAGCGAGTTCAGCCTGCAGCAATTGCTGGATCTTTCCAGTACGAATCAGGTTGTTGACACACCCCAGGGTGAGATCACCCTTACAGGCCTGAACGTTACAGAGTGGCTCGGAGGTGATAGCGCCAGCGGCATGCCGCTCAAAGCTGACCTTGAGTATTCCTACACGCTAGACACCCCGCTTGATAACGATACCGGGGCGAACAGCGATCAAAATGGTTTTGAGAACATCGCTGTCACGCTCAAAGACGCCAGCGACGCTGGTGAAACCGCAACCGGTAGTCTTCGAGTTAATATCATCGATGATGAGCCCTCTGTCGGAGTGCCGGTCGATACCGCCGTATTTGAAGCAGGTTTGCCACTGGGCAGTGAAGCTGGCGTTGCAGACACCTCGGCCACGGGCACCCTGGACGTCCGGGTGGGCGCTGATGCCGCAGCAACGGGCGGCGATACGGCAGACGTGAGTTTTGCCAGTGATCAGACTGAACTGGAGGGGCTTGGTCTGAGCTCTGGCTATGACGGTACTGGTGACCCAATTGGTCTAGTGTATGCCTTGTCCAATGATGACCATACGTTGACGGCTCGAAAAAGCGATGGTTCCGGCAACCCTGTGGGTGACCCTGTATTCACGGTTGAGATTAATAACCCTGGCGCCGCATCAGCGAGTTACACCTACACCCTTCACCAGCCCATCAATCACATTGATGGCTCCGGCGATCCGGTCAGCACCATCGAACTCCCGTTTGCGTTTGATGTTGTAGACGGTGATACCGATACAGCCAGCGGAACCTTTAATGTAACCGTGCACGACGATGGCGATGCCAGTGATGGTGAGCGGACAGTTACGGTGGATGAAGACGATACGGTGACTTTCAACACCAGCGCCGACGCCACCGGGGATAACACTGAAATCCCGACCGGCAGTGAACCTTCGCACGGTATCGTCACCATCAATCCAGACGGAACGATTACCTACGAGCCAAGCGAAGACTACAGTGGTCAGGACTCATTCACCTACAAAACCACCAATGGCCCGGAGGTGACAGAAGTCACCGTAACGGTGGATATAAACCCGATTGCAGATCCGCCTGTGATTTCAGCGACCAGCGCCAGCATTGAAACCGATGAAGATACATCGGTTGCTCTGGGTTTGATCGCACCCGGGCGCAGTGCCGACCAGGCCGACCAAAACAGTGCTGGTGCAAGCGACGGCGATAATCCTGAGCTGCTGGGCCCGGTTACGCTTTCCGGAATACCCTCCGGAGCCCAGCTGCTGGACGCCGGTGGCAATGTCGTCTTCACCTCAATCGGCTCGGACATCGGCATCAGCCTCACCGATAGCGGCAACCAGATTAACGACATGCCCGCCACTGACCTCAGCCTGACAGAGGCTGAGTATGAAGCACTTCAGCTTTTGCCGCCGCCAGAAGGCGCCGACAACATCAGCGTCGTGGCGAAAGTCAGTAGTTACGAAGTGGATGAAAACGGGAACCGGTTGAGTGGTGTTTCCGGAAACGAAGCCTCTGCTACGGTCGATGTGGACGTCAAGGCCGTGACCGATCCGGTTGAACTGAGCTTCACCGATGACTCAAAGACCTTCAGCCAGGATGTCGATGAAGACACGCCTTTTGACCTCAGTTCCCTGCTAAAGGCGAATTACCCGCAGGATCACTCCGCGGCGAACGAAGAACAAGGGGCGACCAGTACTGCAGATATAGACGGCAGTGAAGAACGTTGGTTCGAGATCAGTGGGCTGCCCGTTGGTTCATTTATCAACGGGACGGAAGTGACGGCAGGTAATCAGCCTATAAGGGTGGACGCGCCGGGCATGAGTACCTCGGACAGCGGCTTTCCGGAAATCAACTTTACCGCACCAAAGGACTTTAGTGGCGAGGCCAGCAATATCACCATTACCCTGAAAGCCCAGGATCAGGATGGTGACAGCGCGATCACGACTGCCGTTGAAGAAGACTCCGTAACCCTGAACCTGACCGTTCAACCTACCCTGGATGACCTTTCTGTTGAGGGCGTGGAGACCGAAGAAGATACCGCGGTCCAATTCCTGCAGAACCTTACCCCAGGAGACAATGACGGCTCTGAAGAAATCACTGGCCTTACGGTAAAAGACATTCCGGCTGACTGGGTTGTGCAGGACCACGCTGGCGATGATGTGACGGTCAGCGATGGCTCCTTTACCGTGCCGCCGGCTGATTTAAGCGGCACCAGCCCCAACTACCTCAACTACACCATTAAGCCTCCCGGGCACAGCAGCCTTGATACAGAACTGACGCTTGATGTGGAGGTGTCCGACGCAGGTAATGAAACCGGCCTCACGCAAGCTACAAAAACCTTCCCGGATGTTCCCCTGAACATCACGGTGACGCCTGTTGCCGAGCGGGCAGATTCAGACACCAACGGCCAGAATGGTAACGATGTCAGTCTGGTTGGGGACCACGAATACAATCGCGCAGGCGAGGAAGATCAGTGGTTCCTGTTGGGAACGGAAGCAGAGAATGGCGATTTCGATCTTTCAGCCGGTTGGGCGGTTGAAGACGATGAGCAATTGTTCGCCGCCCTGACGCCAGAGCTGACGGCAAACAACGGTACCCAGACCGATCCGGCCGGCTCACAGTTCCGCTGGTCGGAAGACGGCGGAGCAACCTGGAAAACGCAAACCTTTGGTGGCGATGCCGTTCGTGTACCGGTGGAATACCTGGACACGCTTGAGTTCAAGGCAGCCAAAGATTTTTCCGGCCAGTTCAAGATCAATGTCCAGGCCGTGACGGTGGATACGGACGATGACGGCGGCATCACGGTGGAGGCGGTCAGTGGCAATGCCGAGCTGACAAATGTTCTGATTGAACCCGCAGCGGATGAGGTAACCACCACGGTGACCGCACGGGTAAAGGGAAATGAAGATGACGAAATGCCATTGTCCATCCGGCCCAGCAGTTCAGACCCGTCTGAAACCTTTGATGTCACTATCGATGGTATTCCGGACGGCGCTGAGCTGACTTATGGCTCGGACACCATCTCCAAGACGAATCCCGGTAGCTACACCGTGACGGATAACGGTGATGGAACCTGGAGCCTGAACATTGAAGAGTTTGAACCCGCAACCGGTGCGGGGATGACGATTAAAGCTCCGGAGCATTCCAACGATCCCTTCACGCTGGAAGTAGAGACCGTGTCGGTCGATACGCTGGATGTGAATGGTGACACCTACGAAAGCAAATCCGATCCCTTTGTACTGTCCATCAATGTAACACCCAAAGGCGTGGCAGACCCCGCAGACCTGACGGTTAGAGCGCCCGCGGATCAGAGCTTTGTGGAAGAAACCGTTGACGGTAACGGTGGCGTGATGCTCAGCGACTTATTGGATGGCACGCCGGCTCTGATTGATGACGATGGCTCGGAAACCCTGAGCTTCAAGTTAAAGGATTTGCCAACAGGCTTTGGAGTTGAAGGGGCGACCTCTCTGGGTAACGGAGAGTGGGTCTTTGCCACCACTGATCTGGCTAACGTTCAAATTACCACCCCGACCAACTTCAGTGGCACTTCCGAGGCCTTTACATTGGCTGCTATCACTACCGAAAACGATGGTGATTCGCTCACTGATGAGCGCAATGTGCAGATCAGAATCACGCCATCACCTGAAGCAACCATGAGCCTCAGTACAACCACTGACGAGGACGTGCCTGCAAAACTGGATTTCAGTGCTCAGCAGCAAAACGGGGAAGCTGGTGAAACCATTAGTGAGGTTTGGATCAGTAAAAGTGACCTGGATACTGCGACGAACTTCACCCTGACCTATGGCGAGGGTGGATCAGCGTTGGCGGACGGTCAGAGCGGCGTCACGCTGGATGATGGCTGGTACAAGCTCACCGGCAATGCCCTGGACAATATCTACCTGGAAGGTGATGCCAACTGGCGCGGAACCGGCAGCTTTACCGTTCGCTACGGCGTCGAGGATCCTGGGGGCGATGGTACTGTTTCCCCGGTGTCCGCAATGTCAGGTGACCAGAGCTACGATGTCGCGGTCGAACCCATTACTGATCAGCCAGATCTGTCCGTGACAACAGGTAGCGATATCACGTTGAGTGACCCGGGCACTGCGGATATGACCCTGAATATTGCTAACCAGGGGATTGAAGAGGGTGATTATGATGGCAGCGAGCAGCTGATCCGTATTTTGCTGGACAATGTGCCCGAGGGCGTAATCGTCAAAGACGCCGACTTTATTGGTGGCAATCAGTGGCTGTTTATCACATCGGACAATTTTAATGGCCCGCTGACCCAGGAGATCACCCTCCAGGTTCAGCAGGAAGCCCATAGCCTGAACGGGCACGAAATAGGGGTCACTGTTACCACGGAAGATGCCGGCAATGGCGAGCTATTGACGGACAGCACGACGGTTTCTCTGACAACAAACTTTGTGGACGATGGCGATGGCAGTGCTCCGCCTGCTGACATCCTGACCTGGGAGCAAAGCGACTTTGACCCCACCGAAGACACCGCGTTTGCGTTGAGTGATGCCTTTACCGGCCAAATTGAAAGCGGTGTGACGGATAACGGCTTTAACATCACGCTATCAGCCTTGCCGGAAGGCACTCAGGTCAATGGCATGACAGCAACGACCATTAATGGTGAAACGGTCTGGACTAAATCGGGAACCGGGGGCGACACCGAACTGCAAACGTTGCTGGGCAGTATCACGGTTACGCCACCTGCCGACTGGAATAGCAATAAAGGCAGCTTTGTCTTTGATGCCAGGTTGACCACCTACGTGCCCAGCGGTGTGACAAAAGACGCCAGCGTGAATGCCACCTTTGATGCCGTTCAGCCGGTCACCGACGAGCCGGAAATCAGCATCAGTGCACCGGCTGTGAATGAAGGCAACGACCTGACGTTTACTGTCGAACTCGGTAATGAGGCGGATGCACCGAACTGGTCTCTGGTAGATGGCAAGCTCTACCTGCAACTGGACGAATCAGGCATTAGTGGTACCGGCGAGCTCAAGCAAGGTGGATCCACCCTGGGCACTACATCCGTGAGCGGTGTGAGTGGTATTGATGACGGCAGCTACTACGTCATTGATGGTGTTAACCCAAATGACTCTGTTTCCCTGACTTATACACCGCCAACCGAGTATGTTGGTGGTTCCGTCGGCCTGTCGGCATGGGCGCAAAGCCAGGAAAACGGCTCAACTGAAATCAAAACCGGCACGGCATCAACAGCAGGCCAGATCAACCCGGTCAACAGCGGTTATGATTTTACGGTTGCGGATGTCGCGGGAACAGAAAACGCCAACCAGTTGGTCGAAGATGATAAATCAAACGTCGTCAAACTGGATGTTAAGGATGTTGGCCTGAACGACACGGATGGCTCGGAATCCATTGGCACGGTGTTGCTGCGCGACGTGCCCAACGGCTTCCTGGTTTATGTTGGCGACAACGCCAACGAGGCCCAACTGGCGGATCTGTCCAATAACGCCGGCGGTGACGGCACAACCAACAGCTGGCTATTGGGGCAGGGTGAAATTCCAGGATACATTGGCATTATGCCGCCGCAATACTGGAGCGGTACTGTCAGTGATCTGAGGCTGCAGGTTACGTCAGGTGAAGATACACTGGCTGAAGACGGCGTCACCGAGAAGACTTTTGATCTGGCGGTTGAGCCGCAGGCCGATGGCCTGAACTCCCTGGAGCCAACGCCAAGCTTCGGGTTGGGGGGGGACACAATTCCGCTCAACCTGAACCATGAACTCAAGGACCCAGAAAAAGTCGGCCCGGATGCCGGGAGCTATCAGGATGAATCCACGGAAACGCTGACCTTGGAGTTCTCGGGAATGGGCGAACACGCCGCCTTTTACGTGGATGGCAACCTGGTTAGCGGCACAGGCCAGGTAACGGACAATGGGAGTGGCAGTTACACGGTCAGCGGACTGAGTTCGGAAGAGGCCGAGAAACTGAGTTTTGTGCAGGCCGAAGGTGCGTTGAATAACGTGCAGGTCAGGGCACAGACGCAAGAAACCGGCGGAGGTTCTCCATCAGCCTGGACAGACTGGAAAGCTATCGACACAAGTGGCGTAACCGAGCAGTTCGGTACAACTGGTGACGACAACTTACTCTGGACAGGACAGGCTATTGACGGGTTTGGGGGAAATGATGTTGTGCAACTGCGCTTTGGTGAAAGCGTCAGCGGTACAGAGCTTGGAAACAGCGTTTCCAATATAGAAGAAATTGACATGGCCAGCCGTGGCGCGGACAGCATTACCGCCCTTCGTCCCGAAGATGTGCTGAACATGACGGATAGCGATAACGAGCTGCGTATCAGCGGTGACAACGAAGATTCTCTCACCCTGAACGTGAACGAGGGAGACTGGACGCAAGGCAGTGCTGCTGGCGGCTATACCACCTATACCGGCATGTTCGAAAGTAACAACGTAACGCTGGAGGTCGAAAACACTCTGGTGGAATGACTTTGCTGAAAGGCCTAAGGTTTTGCTCGGAGGTATGGGTTGGTTAAAAACTGACAAATGTGTTTTTCTGTAATTGCTAAAGGCGATAATGCGCTCTGGATTTTTCTGGCTGCCATTGAGGGATTATGCTGAAGGGAAAACGAGTACTCGTCATTGATGACTCGGAAGCCGAGCGCATGTTGATCACCACCTACCTCCAGCCGCAGGGCTGTCGGGTATACCATGCTCATGACGGGTTGGATGGTATTCACAAAGCGCGCCTTATTTCGCCGGATATCATCCTCATGGATGTTGATATGCCCAGGTGTGATGGTTACGCCGCCTGCAAGGCATTGATTGAGGAACCGCAAACGGCGGATGTACCAGTTGTTTTTTTGTCAGCGTACTCGAACCCTGAACAACGGGTACAAGGGTTGATTGCCGGTGGCGTGGATTACATAGCAAAGCCCTTTGATTTTGATGAAGTCAGGCTGCGATTGTCTATTCATCTGCGTTATCGTGGTGGTCGCGAGCATAACCAGGAGCCGGATGCGGAGCAGTTTTTGCAGGCCCCGGGCCAGAGTGATAATTACCTGAATAGCGTTTTGTTCCACAGTGCACGTGTACACCTTTTACGAAGCCTGGATGAAGCTCCCGGTATTCAGGCATTGGCTCGCCTGGTGGGCACCAACACCAAGCGCCTGAATGCAGCCTTCAAGGCATGCGCCGGGGTTACCGTGTACGAATACCTGCGTGAAGAGCGGATGAAAGAAGCCCGCCAGTTATTGCGCAACACTGGTTACTCCATCAATGAAATCGCCGTGCAAGTCGGCTTCAGCAGCAGTGCCAACTTTGCCACAGCGTTCCGTGAGCGGTTTGGCCTGACCCCCTCCAGGTTTCGACAGGTCGCTCCCAGTCCAGACATTGAGCAGTAACTAACGCATGACTGACCATAAGGCCTGGCTTGCACCGTTCGCGTGGCTTGCACTGATTTGTTTAACTCTAAAAGCCCCAGTAGGTCAGGCCCACACCATTGTCGATCTTGCAGAAACGTCGGAAGAGACGAATGTTGGTTTGCAAATGGAGGGGTTCGAGGCGGAGACAAACGCCATATCCAGGATCGACCAGGCCCTGACCCGGGGGGAATGGGGCCCTCTCAATTCTCGGCCCGAACTGCTCACCAAACTGCGCTCAAAGAAGGCCTTTTGGCTTAGAGCAACACTGGTTAACAACCAAGCTGACGCGTTGGAACGGTGGCTGGAGTTTTTGCCTTTGAGGCTTAAAGGGGTGGATGCCTGGGTGATTGATCCAGAGAGCCAAGAGGTAGTTCGGAACGTGAAAACAGGGCTGGATGTACCGGTTAATCTGCGGGATATTGAAAGCCTGAGGCCAGTCGTGCCGGTGGTCGTTCCCGCTGAAAGTTCGCGACTGCTGGTTATTCGTGTCAAGAGTGATGCACGCGCCTATCGTTCATACCTTACTATTAACAGCTGGACTCCTGCGAGCTTCATAAAACAGCAGGCGACGCGCTACCAGTTTCACATGGTATTGCTGGCCGTTATCGTCACGCTTTTTGCTGTTCTGCTGGCGCAGCTAAACGTTCGGTCCTGCTTGCTCGGCCTCTGGATGCTGTTGCTTTTCTTGCTTCAGCTTGACAAGGAGGGCTATCTCTCTTACTGGGTTTTTAATGACCTTGCCGGTGAGGTCATTAACTGGCGTTATTCTATTTCCCTGATCGAGAAGGGGTTGTTTCTCGGCATTTCCATTTACCTTTTGGGATTGATCAAGCAAAAGGTTTTCAGGTGGTTGGTAGCATTTGCTGTTTCAAGCAGCCTGCTGGCTGTGTTGGCAGGCCTTATTGTTGATGAGTCGTGGTTGCGATACATCGCAGCCATCCTTCACCTGGTTTATGCCGTTGCCTGGCTAGCGCTGCTACCTCAGGCGCTTGGAAACAGAGACAAGTGGCATTTATTGCTTCTCGCTTTATTGTCTCTGGCGTGGCTGACTTCTCTGGTTTTCTCGGTAAGTTTTGCCTTCAGTTCCAGCTATCCAACGCAATTGGTGCCTGAGAGAACGTACTTGCAGGTGATGATTGTTCTGGGCTTGCTGCTGGTCTACAGCCGACAAAAAAAGGACTACGAGAAATTTTTGAAGGGGCTGATCAAGGAAAAAGACCGGCAGGAGCGTGAGTTTCTCGAGCGCCGTGTTGATGATCGTACACAGGAACTGAATCTGGCCCTGGAAACTGCCCGAAAAGCCAATGCAGAGAAAACCGACTTCCTGAACCGGATTACCCATGATCTGAAATCACCCCTTACCTCCATACTCGGTTATGCCCAGCTTTTACGGGGCGAGCAGGGCAAAGCTGGCGAAATGAGCCTGATGATCTACACCAGCGCCCGGCATATGCTCAACATGGTTACCCGCCTTATTGATTACGCGCGCGATGCCACTACGGTTGAGGCTGCGCCAGGTGACATCTACCTGTATGCCTTTTTCGATACGATTGAATATGAAGCAAATATATTGGCTCGGAAAAACGGCAACTGGTTTCATCTTAATGTGGGCGAACTGGCAACGCCCGTGGTGCGCAGTGATGAAACATTTTTGCGGGAAGTATTGATTAATTTGATCGATAACGCCTGCAAACACACATATAAAGGCGACATCACCCTTGAAGTCGCCTGCGTATCCTTTAGTGATTCCAGAAAACTGGCTCTGCAATGTGACGTGCGAGATACAGGGGCGGGTATTCCGGAGAAACAGAAGCGTCGATTGTTTCAACCATTCTTCCAGGCTGACCAAAAGTCCGAAGGCGTTGGCCTGGGGCTTTCGATTGTCAATGAGCTTGCCGGCAAACTTGGTGGTGAGGTGAATCTGGAAAGCGAAGTTGGAGTTGGCACACGCGTGCGAGTGGAAATACCGGTAGAGCAGGGTGAAAAACACTCGGATGCAGCCTTACTGAATGCCCCGGGCCATCTACTGCCCTGGTTCGATGCAACTGGTCGGGTCGTCTGGTTGGTGGAAGATGCACCGGCCATTAACAGATTGCTGACTTTGGAGCTTGAGTGTCTGTGCTTTGACGTTCGCGCATTCCGTAGTGCGGAGTCAGTACTCTCGGCTATTGAGAGAGGCACCACCCCGCCAGATCTTGTACTGACAGATTATCGTTTGCCAGGAGCCTTTGGTGATGAAGTTCTTCGGGCTGTAAAAAATTATGCCCCCAATGTCCCCGTCATTTTATTGTCTGCCACCTGGAGCCTGAATAATCAGTGGCGGGGGGGGCCGGAGCCGGGTTTTGATGCTTGCCTTGGTAAACCTGTCGATCTTGCCTGTTTGCGCCGTGCGATCGCGGAAGCGTTGTCCATTCCACTGGCTCTCCCGGTGGAAAGTGAAACCGTTACCGAGTCCGTGAGTGAGGAAATGCCGGGACAACCTCCGGCCCCTGAGGTGATCGCTCAGCTGGAGCAGTGGTTGGAACTGGGGGCGGTGACGGATTTAGTGGAATGGTGCAATGAAACGGCAGCGAGTTGCCCTGCTGATCAAGAACTTGCTGAGCGTATTTTCCCCCTGGCCGAACGGGGTGACTTTTCCGGGATCAAGAGGGTGCTGAAGGCATACAAGGGGCATCATGACTGATAAAGCCCCTCTATTAACGTGGCAACTCATTGTTTGCCTGCGTGCTTTATGGGTGTCAGTGTGTTTTCTGGTGCTCACAACTGCACAGGCCTTCGCAACCCCGCAAATACCCACCATCGATCTTGCCGGTGCCGAACCACGGGACAACCTTGCGTTGGCCATGGCAGGCTTTTCCGATGAGAAAGATAATTGGCATGACTTCGAAGAGGCCTTGGAAACTGGCCCATGGCAGCCGATTGCCAACCAGGCTGGAATACTGAAGGCTCCTCGACAATTTTCTTCAATCTGGTTGCGGGCAACGCTCATAAATAGCAATTCAGAGCCGATGAAGCGCTGGCTGGAGTTTTCGCCCTGGCGCCTGAACTCCATTGATATCTGGATACTTAACCCGGATACCGGGGAACTTCTCAAACAAAAACAAACCGGACTGGACGCCCCCATCAGAAATCGCCAAATTGACAGTGTCCGTTCGGTAGTGCCCGTTCAGCTTCCGGCTGAGGGTGGCGTTGAGTTTCTGGTTCATATTCACGCCGATAGTCGCCCGTTCCTGACGATCAATAGTTGGAGCCCGGTTGCTTTCGCCGAAGATGAGTCCGGCCGGTATTTGTTTCACTCCATGCTGTTGGCCGTGGTCCTGACGCTGTTTGTGGTGCTGGTGCTGCAGTTTGACACTCGTTACCTGCTGGTTGGCTTGTGGATGCTTGCCATGTTTGTGCTGGAAGCGGAGAAAGAGGGGTATGTCAGCTATCTTCTTTTTGGTGGTGTGGCGGACTATGCGGCAAACCTTCGTTTTTCCAGTGCCATGTTTTCCAAGGCGCTGTTTATGGCTCTTTCCGTTTGGCTGTTGGGGCTCCAGAGGCATTGGTTCTGGCGTTGGGTCACACCTGTTGGGTTGGCCATTGCAGTCGTTTTCAGTGGTTTGACGTTTGTGTTGGACGGTGTGGAGGCTCGCCGGCTGGGCTTGTTGATACATGTTCCCGCCACGTTCCTGTGGTTGTTCATGATACCCGTTGCCCTTCGCGAGCCTCGGCGGTGGCAGAAATCATTGCTACTACTGCTTGGGGCGGCGTGGACAATGACCGTTCTATTCTCGGTTGTTTACATCCTCAATATTGATTACACCGCAGAATTTGACACCGGCCGGGTGGTGATCGATGCCGTTGTCGTTCTGGGGCTTCTTCTGGTGTATGCACGCCAGAAAGATGAATACGAAAAAGCCCTGGAGCACCAGATTCAAGAACGAGAGCGTCAGGCTGTGGTGTGGCTGGAAAAAACGGTTGCCGAGCGCACGGAAGCGTTGAGCCTGGCTCTGGAAGATGCGCGCAAGGCAAATGCATCGAAAATGGAATTCTTGAGCCGGGTAACTCATGATCTGAAATCGCCGCTAACCGCGATTAGCGGGTACGCCCAGTTGCTCAAGCCCCAGGGTGGCAAGGCCGCACAGATGAGCGATTCCATCCAGGGCAGTGCCCGCCACATGCTCGCCCTTGTTAACCGGTTAATTGATTACGCCCATGATGTGACGGCGGTAGAGTACAACCCCCAGCCGGTCCATTTGCCAGCCTTCCTGAAGACCCTCGAAAGCGAAGCGCATATTCTCGCTCAACAGCAGGGCAATGTGTTTCAGCTGAGGGAAGGGGAAAATGGTTGCCCGACAGTGTTTGCCGATGAAATTATTTTGCGCGAAGTGCTTATTAATCTGATTGACAATGCCTGTAAATACACCAGAAAAGGCCTGATTTCGCTGGGTGTTACCTGTGTTTCGGAAAGCCGGAGTAACCAAACTGTATTGAAGCTGGAGGTTGCGGATACCGGCTGTGGAATAGCCCGGGATGTTCAGGATAAATTATTTGATCCCTTTTACAGAGTTGCTGACAACCAGGCTGAATCCGGATCCGGGCTGGGGCTCTCCATCGTCAAGGAGCTGGTGGAAAAAATGAGCGGCAAAGTTGGCCTGGAGAGCGAGCCGGGCCTGGGGACAAAAATTACAGTGGAAATACCGGTGAAAATTCAGCAAGCGAATGCCAGCGAGTAAACTTTCGGCCATGCAAAAGTTGAGTGCTTCAAGAAAACAGGGGGCCTGGTGGTTACTGGTATCGTGCACGCTGAACATTCGGTAAAGACTGCCTCATGCCCCGCAAAAAATTCTCCCAAACTTATCTGATTGTGCTTATCAAAAAGAACCGGCACTTGTTGACCTACCTCGCAGGCTTGCTGATGGTGGGCGCGGCTGTAACGGCCAGCCACATCCTGGTTGACCGGAAAATGTCGGTAACCCGCACAGCCGCCCGAATACTGGAGCTGGGCCACGAGCAAAGCCTGTTGGCTGAACGAGTGAACCACCTTTCATACCGCTATGTACTTGGAGCCACAGGCGGTTTCGAACAGGGGGTTGATAAAGCACTGGTCAATGCTGTTTCCCGCATGCACCGCAACCATTTAACGTTGTTGCGTGAGCCAGCCTTTATAGGGTTTGCCGCCGCAGCAGACGACATCTATTTCGCCCCGCAATATGAGCTTGATCTGAAAATACGCACTTTTCTGGGTGCCGCGCGTGAACTTGCCCACCGTAACCCTGCCTCGGTAACAGAGCATAGCCCTCTGGTGCGCTTTCTTGATGCTGAAAAAACGCAAGAGTTGCACGACCTGCTTGAAAAAACGGTAAACATATACAAGGCATCTGCCGAGAAAGCCCTGTCTGCGGCAAACAAGACGCTCTGGACCCTCTATGTGCTGATTATCCTGGTGTTGCTGGGTGAAGGATTACTGGTGTCACGGCTGATAGTGGCATCTTTGGCACGGCAGGCGGAAGAATATCGAGAGCTGGCCCACACGGACCCACTGACCGGTTGCCGAAACAGGCGCAGTTTTATGCAAGCCGCGCGCGAGGAACAGGGACTGGTAAACCGGGGTGGGCACCAAAGCGCCTTGTTAATGTTGGATATTGATCATTTCAAAAACATTAACGACACCTGGGGGCATGCTACCGGTGACGAAGTGATTCGTGCACTGGTGAATACCTGCCTTACGCACCTGAGAGGTAATGACGTATTGGGCCGCTTGGGTGGTGAAGAGTTTGCCGTACTGTTGCGCGGCGCTTCGGCCAAAAACGCCGCCAGAGTGGGAGAAGCGTTGCGGCAGCATTTGGAAGACTGTAGCGTTGAATTGCAAACCAACGGTGAGCTTGTGGACTTCACTGCAAGCATTGGCGTGGCGGCACTATCTGCAGAGGATGACTCGCCCCTTGATGCGCTGGAGAGAGCTGATCAGGCACTTTACATTGCCAAGACATCGGGCCGAAACCGGGTTGTAGTGGGATAAATATGAAAGCTGTCATCATGTTGTCCTGAAAAAAAGAGCAACGAGGTGGATCATGATTTGGCGGCAAAACATCATTGAACTCGCCCCGCGCTCCCGGGGCTTTCACCTGATTACCCGTGACATCCTGCAGCAGGTGGACCTGAACGGTTGCGAAGTGGGCCTGCTGCACCTGTTTATCCAGCACACCTCCGCTTCGCTGGCGATCAACGAAAACGCCGACCCGGACGTACGCGGCGACCTGGAGCGCCATTTCAACGTAATGGTGCCCGAAGGTGCCGACTACTACGAACACACCCTCGAAGGCCCGGACGACACTACCTCCCACATCAAGAGCGTGATTATTGGTCCTTCACTGACTATCCCCGTAAGTCGTGGTGAACTGGCGCTGGGCACCTGGCAGGGTGTTTACCTGGCGGAACACCGGAACCATGCGGGTAGTCGGCGGGTGGTGGCTACTTTGCAGGGGCGGTGAGCCCCAAGTGATGAGTAGGGTGGCAACGACAAGGATATGTCGTTAGTCTGGGCTGACAGTGAAGGTGAATGCAAAGGAGTGCAAGTGAGCCGGTTTGACCGCATCTACAAAATCCACGAACTGCTCAAAAACGCCCGAAAGCCCGTGCCCATGCGGGTTTTCACTGAAACCCTGGAAGCCAGTCGAAATACCGTCACCCGCGATTTCGAGTTCCTGCGCGACTCATTGGGCGCGCCCCTCGAATACTGCCGCGAACACAACGGCCACCGTTACAATGCCAGCGCCCCCGAATTTGAGCTCCCCGGTTTTTGGATGAACCCCGCAGAGCTTTATGCCCTGCTGGCCTGCGAAAATTTGCTGGAAAACGTGCAACCCGGCCTTGTCGCATCTCGCCTGGCGCCACTGAAACAGAAAATTCAGCAGTTATTGGGCGAATCCGGCCACGATGCCGTGAAAATCAACGAGCGCATCCGTATTCAGCCTATCCAGACACGAAGCGCCTCCAGCCATACGTTCGACCCCGTGGCCCAGGCAACCCTCTCTGGACAATGCCTCCGGTTCCGTTACCTCGCCCGAAGTGGCGGTGGTGAGAAAGCACGACAGGTACACCCTCAACGGCTGCTCCACTACCGCTCCAACTGGTATTTACTGGCCCTGTGCGAGAAGGCAAACGAGCTACGCTTGTTTTCACTGGACCGGATAATGGCGCCTGAAATACAGGACACGCCTGCAAGCCCTATATCTCCGGAGCAGTTGGATACCTTCACCAGTGCCGGCTTTGGCATCTTCGGCGGAGACCCGCAAGCCACCGCCCATTTGCGATTTTCCGAACACGCCGCCCAATGGGTAGCGGACGAAACCTGGCACCCGGACCAGGCCGGCGAGTGGCGCGATGATGGTTTCCACTTGCAGGTTCCCTATTCCGACTCCCGGGAGCTGGTGATGGATGTGTTGCGTTATGGGCCAGATGCGGAGGTGTTGGGGCCGGAGGATCTGCGGTCGGAAGTGGCTGAGAGGGTTCGGAAGATGGTGGGGATTTATTGATGGGTTTTGGGGTGGTGCAGTGGTTGGGGCAGCAGGTCATTTATGGTTAGCCAATCAGCACCGCTGTCCTTGGCTGGTTCGGATACTTTTCAGAGGAAATGCACATGGACGATTTGTCGCCGTCGGATCTGAAAGCAATACTGCACTCAAAACGCGCGAATCTGTACTACCTCGAATATTGTCGGGTAATGCAAAAAGATGGCCGCGTGCTATACCTGACAGACACAGAGAAGGATAACTTGTACTTCAATATCCCGATCGCCAATACGACTGTTCTTCTGTTAGGCAATGGTACCTCTATTACACAGGCTGCCATGCGTATGCTGGCACAGGCCGGTGTATTGGTTGGATTTTGCGGTGGAGGAGGTACGCCACTCTATATGGCTTCCGAAGTCGAGTGGCTAACTCCACAAAGTGAGTACCGGCCAACTGAGTATTTGCAGGGCTGGCTGGCGTTCTGGTTTGATGAAACTCAACGGTTAGAAGCTGCCAGGCGTTTTCAGTATGCCCGTATCGAATACTTGCAGAAAACCTGGCGGAATGACCGGGAGCTAAAGGTAGAAGGCTTTGAAGTCACCGATAGCCCAATCCAGAAAGCTCTTGGTGTCTTCGCATCACGTACCGAGAGTGCAGAAAAGCCCGCGGACTTACTTCTGACTGAAGCTCAACTGACGAAAGCACTCTATAAATACGCTTCGAGTGCCTCCGGCCAAACAAATTTCACCCGGCAGCATCAGTCGCTGGACAAGGCCAACGACTTTCTGAACCACGGTAATTACCTGGCGTATGGCTTGGCTGCTTGTTGTTTGTGGGTTTTGGGCATTCCCCATGGTTTTGCTGTAATGCACGGCAAGACCCGCAGGGGCGCTTTAGTGTTTGATGTGGCCGATCTTATTAAAGATGCTTTAATCCTGCCCTGGGCATTTATTTGTGCCAAGGAGAATGCGACGGAACAAGAGTTTCGGCAGCAGGTACTTCAGGCTTTCATTGATCACAAATCCCTGGATTTCATGTTCGATACAGTGAAGAGCATTGCTCTACAGAACTACTCCCAGGAGATGATTGAGGAGCGGGGCCTATGATGGTCACTTTTGTTTCTCAATGCGAAAAAAATGCCATCAGGAAAACCCGTCGAGTGCTGGATGCTTTCGCCAACCGGATTGGTGACAACACCTGGCAAACTCTGATCACTGAGGATGGGTTGGATACTGTCAGACGGATGTTGCGCCAGACAGCCAGCAAGAGTACTGCTGTCAGTTGCCACTGGATCAGGTCTCGTTCTCGCACACAGTTACTGTGGGTTGTTGGCAATAAAAAACAGTTCAACCCGGAAGGCCATGTGCCAGTGAACCGGACAGAGCAGGATTTGTTGTTGTCGGATGAAGATGATAACTGGAAATACTTGCCCCTGATTAAAGCTTTTACCGGGCTGGCGGGCCTGCTGCACGACTGGGGCAAAGCAACCAAACTGTTTCAGGATAAACTGGACCCGGAATCGGATAACAAGTTTAAAGGCGATCCTTTGCGTCATGAATGGATTTCCTGTTTACTGCTAACGGCTTTGATCAAAGCCGGGAAAGACCCGAGCCAGGACCAAAGCTGGCTTGAGCCATTTTTGAACGAGTCTATCGACGAGCAAGCGTTGCAAGCCAGCTTGCTCGCAGTTTCCGATAATGGTTCACCATTCTGTGATTTGCCAGATGCGGCCAGCCTGCTGCTATGGCTGGTTTTGTCTCACCATCGTCTCCCTAAATCTGAACATCCTAATAAATTTGGGGATCAGACGAATGAAACACCTCAGCGGCTGTTGGCACGTATTAGCCAGCAATGGGGTTATGAAAATCATTTTGACGATAATGAGTTTCACCAACGGTTAGCCGACTGTTTTATCTTTCCGCAAGGGTTGCTATCTCGCTCGTCAAACTGGTTGAAAGCTTTAAGTCACCGTGCAAGACAACTTCAGGAATATTTGCCAGTTTTTGTCGCTTCGGTGCAGGACGGCAGCTGGCGGACCATTGCTCATCATGCTCGACTTTGCCTGATGCTGGGGGATCATTACTACTCTTCACAACCACAAGATGTGGAGTGGCCAGTAAGTGTCAACTTGTTTGCCAATACCCACAGTGATGGTCCGAATCAGGGACAGCTCAAACAGCGACTGGACGAGCATGTGGTCAAGGTATCCGAAGTGGCGGTACGTGCCTGTCGAATGTTGCCGCGATTCGAACGTGATACTCCGGTTGCCGAGAATATCCAGAAACTTAAACCACCCAAGAAAGTAGCCCCTGAAATCAAAAGGCAGTTCGGCTGGCAGGATAAAGCAGTTTCCGCGATAAAGAATTATCGACAAGAAAATGACGACAAGGTCAGTGGTTACTTCATTGTAAATATGGCCAGCACTGGCCGGGGTAAAACTCTGGCCAACGCCAAGATCATGCAAGCCTTGTCAGATGACCAGCAAAGTCTCCGGTTTATTTTGGCGCTGGGGCTTCGCACGCTGACTTTACAGACCGGTGATGAGTACCGTGAGCGAGTAGGGCTTAATGAAGAAGAGTTGGCGGTTCTGATCGGCTCCCGCGCAATACTGGAACTGCATAAAGGAGAGAATGAGCCCCAAGACAAAGAAACCCAGCCACAAGACTTTGAAGCGTTCGGTTCAGAATCTCACGAACCTCTTCTGAGTGAACAGGATGAGCTGCATGGCTTTGATGACGATAATCGCTGGCAGGATCTGCTGCCGGAAGAGGAATTAACAACCGTTCTGACCAGCCGGAAAGAGCGTGCCTTGCTTTATGCGCCAGTGCTGGCATGCACCATTGACCACATGATGGCCGCAACTGAAACAACACGGGGTGGGCGCTACATCCTACCCAGCCTTCGACTTATGTCGTCAGATTTGGTCATTGATGAGATTGATGATTTCACAGGGCAGGATCTAGTGGCCATTGGTCGCCTGATATACCTAGCCGGTATGTTGGGGCGCAAAGTCATGATCTCTTCGGCCACCATTCCGCCCGATCTGGCCCTCGGTTATTTCACTGCTTATCAGAGAGGTTGGGCGTTATTTGCCGCGAGCCGCCATCAAAATAGCCAGGTAGCCTGTGGTTGGGCAGACGAGTTCAAGACTCAGGTAGTCACAGTGAATCAGGGACAGGACGCCACCACCTATTATCAGTCGGCCCATAAGGATTTCGTTGGAAAACGAGTAGCAAAGTTGCGTGACGAACCGGTGAAACGCAGAGCCGAAATTGTTCCTTTGGTCGAACCAGAATCGGAAGAAACTCGAGAGGACAGGTTTTTCAGTACGATCCAGCAAACAATCCTCTCCAAACATTCAGAGCACCATGAACAAGATATCAAAACAGGGCGCAACGTCTCCTTTGGCATGGTGCGCTGCGCCAATATTCGGCCCTGTGTCGCATTAACCGAATACTTGCTGGACGCCGAATGGCCCGATCACGTTGAAATTCGAACAATGGCTTATCACAGCCAGCAGGTGCTGTTGTTGCGTCATGCGCAAGAAAAACATCTTGACCAGGCGCTAAAACGCAAAACGCCGGTTAACGATCCCGAAGGCGTTTTTCAGCAGCCGGTGATACGAGAGCATTTGGATTCCGGTGACAGCAAGGATCTGATTTTTATTTTGGTCACCACTCCCGTGGAGGAAGTAGGGCGTGACCACGATTTTGACTGGGCAGTGGTAGAGCCATCGTCATATCGATCCATTATTCAGCTGGCAGGGCGAGTGCGCCGTCATCGACCTGCGGATGCCGATAACGAAACACCGAACATGGGCCTGCTGCAATACAACCTGAAAGGCTATCGGGGTGAGAAGAAAGATGTTTTCAGTCGGCCTGGTTATGAACAGGGGGGATGGCAACTTTGCTCCCGAAACCTCTTGGATCTCGTGGATGAGAAAGCTCTGAGGCGGAGCGTAGACGCTACTCCTCGTATGCTGAAGGATTCCAACGTTCAATTAGCTGCTTTGGAGCATTTTGCTATTGGCCAGACCCTCGGATGTCATTATCTCAAAGGTGAAGCAAAACCGAGCGAAGACCCCGCCTCCAGCCCGAGAAACCTTTGGGGCTACACCAATGACCATTGGTGGATGACCGCCTTGCCTCAGCACTTTAATCGCTTCCGAAACAGCGAGCCGGGGGTAAATCTTTATCTGGTTTTGAATGATAACGGAAAACGATCCTTTCAGATTTATGATCGTCAGAGTGGTTGGGTCCCGGTGGAAAAAATGCTGAATATCCAGCACCAACCATTACCTCCCGAGAAAGCACAGAAGCTGTGGCTTAAACGTGATTATGAAGAGTTGGTTTCAACGCAAAGCGAACGAATGGCTATGGATGTAATGCGAACTTCTCAGCGGTTAGGAGAGATCAATCTGAGTCATCACAGGGATGGGAATCGCTACCGCTACAACGATCAGTTGGGGCTCGTTCGAGATGAGAAGGGCTAGCTGCCCTTCCGGCAGCTAGCTCATGCTGCCTGTGTGGCAGAAAAATAAATAATAAACACATAGTTTTCTAAGCCGCCTTCTGGGCGGAATCGACGATTCTATCAGTCCTCAGCACAATCTCCTATGTGAACTTAGTGGTAGAAAACAATAAACATATAGTGGTTGAGATTTTGGTGGTCGTCGTTTAGTCTTGCTCTAAGTTCAGACGGAACGGGAACGAACCATGCTTGATACAGTGATCGAAAACTTTTTTGCCGAACGTAAAGAGGCTTGGCTAAAGAAAGCCCTCAAGGCCTCCATGTCAGAGGCGGAAGTACTAGAAAAAGAACAGGAGTGCGAGGATGTCTTCGCCCTCAAGAATTGGCTGCCAAATGCAGCCAAGCGCGCAGGGCAAATTTCGATGGCTACACACCCCTGCACGTTCAGTCACCCCAGTGCCCGAAAGAATAAGAATGGGTACGCCAGTTCAGTTATTGCCCAGTCGGAACCATCGCCGGATGGTTTTTTGCGGAGTGGAAATCTGCAGGTAGAACCCGATGCGTTAGGTAATGCCGCCGCATTGGATGTCTATAAGTTTCTGACTTTGGTCCTGAAAGATGGGAAAACACTGCTGCAGCATATTCAGGATGACACCGGCTTGGCGCAAGCTCTGTTGGAAAAAGCTGACGGCAGCCCGGAGGTTTTGAAAAAAGGCTTTCTCGCGATGGTGGCCACGAAAGACGAAGCCATAACCAGCTCCAAAATAAAGCAAGTCTATTTTCCGGTTGGGGGGGATGTTGAAGCTGAAGGCTACCACCTGCTGTCAATTTTGACTCACTCCGGGCACCTGTTCGAGATGCGAAAGCGCTTGGATCGATTGCGGTTCTCGGAAGAAGTAAAAGCAGCCAGAGAGCTGAGAAAGAACAAACAAAGCTCTGATGCGGGATATCAGGAAATATACAACCTGACAACGATAGGTTTCGGTGGCACCAAGCCTCAGAACATAAGCGTCCTGAACAACCAAAATGCCGGTAAAGCCCATCTCCTGCTGTCGATGCCACCGGAACTGACGCGTAGAAACGTACGCCTGCCCACACGAAACTTCTTCGACGATGTGCTTTATTCCAGGCAACTTCAAGAGACCGTCCAGGCCTTTCATCGCCTGCTAACAACGGATTATAACAACGTGCATATCCGTGACGGTCGCGATAACCGGGTTCAGGAATATGTGGACCACCTTATCTTGAGGATGTGGCAGGTACGCAACGGGTTTGAAAATCAGCCTCAAGAAGCTCGGCCAGAAAGCTTGCGCGGGTATCAAAAGCTATGGCTTTTCCCGGAACATCTGGATCAGCGCAACAACGATGCGCCATGGCTCAAAACCCTGATTGAAGATGCCAGTCGTCATTTTATCCGTAGCTATGAAAAAGTGGCAGGAGCATCAGTCATCCAGCTGGGCGATACAGAGATGGAAGCTGTTTCACTGGTGATTGAACAAAATAAAGAGGCTTTACTATGAGTACGCGCCGATTATTAGTGCTTCCGCATCTTAAAGTTCACAACGCCAACGCACTCTCCAGTCCCTTCACCATTGGCTTCCCTGCCATGACCGCCTGGCTTGGATTTGTGCATGCACTTGAACGCAAACTCAAAGCCAGCGATTACCCCACGCTTCGGCTGGTAGCAACTGGCGTAATCAGTCATCAGTGCGATCTGCAAACCTATCAAGGCCCTGGCGACTACGTTCACTCCATTATTGGTACCGCTAACCCCCTGGATAAAGATGGTCAGCGTTCGGCCTTTATTGAAGAGGCTCGCTGTCATTTGGATGTCAGTTTGTTAATTGAGTACCGCGCTGAAGATGAAGATCTTGATCAGATTGAGAAACCAGAATTTTCTGAGCTACTAAATCGCCTCCTGAATCATATGAAGGTTGCTGGTGGAGATTTGATGGATTTTGAGTCCCCTAAATTATCGGCACTGGACGATAGCGAAGACAACGAGATACGAAAGTTGATGTGTAGCTTAATGCCCGGTTTCGTCCTGCTTGAGCGTCGGGAGTTGATGCAGAAGGCAATGGAGCAGGGTGCCGATGCGCTGGATGCGCTGCTCGACTACGTAACGGTGCATCATCAATGTGAGCAAGATGAGAGTGGTGATGTTATTTGGCGCAGCCACCGCAAAACCCATGGTTGGATTGTGCCTATCGCTACCGGCTTTCAAGGCATCAGCCCTTTGGGGCAGGCCAAGAATCAGCGTGACCCAGACACGCCACATCGTTTCGCCGAAAGCATGGTGACTTTAGGCGAATTCAAAATGGCACACCGAATAAACGACTTGGATGAGGCTCTGTGGGAATACAACGCAGACCTCCCCAATGACCAGTATCTGTGTCAGCAGGTACATACTGAAAGCTCGCACAACGGCCTTTTTTAAAGCCCGATTACGGAAGAAAGGGAGTAATAACATGGCGAAGACCAACGACACTGCATCGGTTCTGGCATTCGAGAAAAAGCTTGTTCCATCTGATGGCTATTTTTATGGTACTTGCTGGGATAGCAAGACAGACACAGTCCCTCTGGAACTGCGTGAGAAGTCCGTGCGGGGCACTATATCGAACCGCCTCAAGGCCGCTGTAAAAAATGATCCGGCTAAACTTAATGCGGAAGTCGAAAAGCCGAACCTGCAAACCATCGATGCCTGCGCACTTGGGACGGACCAGGATACGCTTAAACATCAATTCACGCTGAAAGTGTTGGGCGGGGTTGAGCGTCCTTCTGCCTGTAACAATGCTCAGTTCAAGCAGCGTTACCATCAGGCTGCCCGGGATTATATTGAGAAGGAAGGGTTTCAAGAGCTGGGGCGCCGCTATGCGCATAATATTGCCAATGCCCGTTTCCTTTGGCGTAACCGTGTGGGGGCAGAGCAAATTGAAGTGCAGGTAAGAATACTGAATAGAGGGCATGATGAACAATGGGCCTTTGATGCTTTGAACTACAGCACCCGGAGCTTTGAGCAGCGGGACGAGAAGATTGATGCTCTGGGCGAAAAGATTGCTACAGCTTTGGCCAGTGGCGATGGCGCGTTAGTCCTGGAAATCACTACTTTTGCTCAATTGGGTAATGCTCAGGAAGTTTACCCCTCTGAAGAGTTGGTGCTGGATAAAGGCAAAAGTAAAAAGAGCAAAGTTCTGTATGAAGTGAAAGGGCACGCAGCCATGCACTCACAAAAGATTGGCAACGCGCTGAGATCCATTGATACCTGGTACCCAGCATACGGAGATGAAGAGCAGAGTGCAGGTGCAATCGCGATTGAGCCATACGGAGCAGTGACAAATCTCGGGAAAGCCTATCGAACGCCGAAAGAAAAGCAGGACTTTTATACTCTTTTTGATTCCTGGGCTCGGGGCGGTCAGCTTGATCGAATTGAAGACGAGCACTACGTGATGGCAGTGCTGGTGCGTGGTGGTGTTTTTGGTGAAAGCGACAAGTAGGGGTAGGCATGAACTTCTACCAGGATATTACTTTGCTACCGGATGCGGATATTGCCTTGGGGTTTCTCTGGCAAAAGCTGTATCAGCAAGTGCACATCGCCTTGGTTGATAACAAAATTGGCGAAAATTTGAGCGCAGTTGCGGTCGGATTTCCGGAATATGGTCAGCGCGGGTTTCCACTGGGAAGGAAGCTTCGGCTTTACGCCGCAGAGCAAAGCCAGTTGGAGAAATTCGACATCGCGTCCTATGTGCAGCGTCTCTCAGATTATGTTCATGTGAAGTCCATACAGTCGGTTCCTCAAGCGACCGGTTATGTGTGTTTCAGGCGCCATCATGTCAAAGGCGAGGCTCGTATTGAAAAAGACCAGCAAGAGAAAGCGGAACGTTGGGCTGCCAAGTCGGGAAAGCCCTTGAGAGAGTGTCTGCTGGCTTTGGAGACGACTAGGCCAAAGCCTGATACGGACCTGCCTTTCATATGGATGGAAAGTCAGCAGGCGAAAAAACGTGAGGGCGGTGATGCCCGCAGGTTCCCTTTGTTTATAAATATGGAAGAGGCGAAAAGCGAACAGGTGGGTGAATTGAACTGTTACGGTCTCAGCTCACCCAGCGCACCCACGGCGCTACCTGCCTTCTAATACCAAAATTTCGCTCTTTAAAATGGAGGTAGATAAATCAATAAGTTACAGCCTCGCAGTTGGGGAGGGTTAAAACAGTAATTTTCCCCTAATTGCTTGCTGTAACTTATTTTTTTGCCATTATGGCGTTGTTCGCCGCCACGCAGGCGGCTTAGAAATGACCGTGAGTGGTTGTGGTTCACGATGGGCTGTTCGCCGCCACGCAGGCGGCTTAGAAAAAACGGATCAATCGGCCACGGACGCACAACATGTTCGCCGCCACGCAGGCGGCTTAGAAAATCCATATCAGTACCTTTCATGTTCAGGATTAGTTCGCCGCCACGCAGGCGGCTTAGAAATCGATCTCTGCCGTTTGAGGGTGGCCGTCAACGTTCGCCGCCACGCAGGCGGCTTAGAAAGAGCTGCTGACGGGGGCCGTATTCCTTGTTAGGTTCGCCGCCACGCAGGCGGCTTAGAAATATCGTCGTTGGCCATCCCAAGGACAACGCCCGTTCGCCGCCACGCAGGCGGCTTAGAAAAGCTTCTCGATCGTCGCCACGCGGACGCTGGAGTTCGCCGCCACGCAGGCGGCTTAGAAATTACTGGCGCGTCGAATGCAGCAACCCAGACTGTTCGCCGCCACGCAGGCGGCTTAGAAAGCAATAAAGTAAACCGGGGGTTTGCATTATTGGTTCGCCGCCACGCAGGCGGCTTAGAAATCCGAGATCTTGAAAGCTGGATTTTGATTTGCGTTCGCCGCCACGCAGGCGGCTTAGAAAGATCCCCTCGAAGGTCTCGAGCTTGGCAAATTGTTCGCCGCCACGCAGGCGGCTTAGAAAAATGGCTGACTTTTTCGCAACAGCAAGCGCGAGTTCGCCGCCACGCAGGCGGCTTAGAAATGTTCGAGCAGTGCGGCCGCCAATACGATATTGTTCGCCGCCACGCAGGCGGCTTAGAAATCCGTAAGACGGTCGAGGCCTACGACCCGAAGGTTCGCCGCCACGCAGGCGGCTTAGAAATTTCAGAGAGCAATACTCCAATGTGGCGCAATGTTCGCCGCCACGCAGGCGGCTTAGAAATTCATGTGTTCGGGGTTCACAAAGCAGGGCACGTTCGCCGCCACGCAGGCGGCTTAGAAAAATAGCCCATCCGTGGCGACCATTCTTGTCCCGTTCGCCGCCACGCAGGCGGCTTAGAAAGTCCGAACCGCCACCGTCGGAACCACCAGACGGTTCGCCGCCACGCAGGCGGCTTAGAAACCGTCGGGGGTGGTGGCGATCACTTCGCCCTTGTTCGCCGCCACGCAGGCGGCTTAGAAAATACACACGCCGATGCTGTCCGCGTTGTGGGCGTTCGCCGCCACGCAGGCGGCTTAGAAAAGCCATGCGAGACAACCATGCAGGAAGGCCGGGTTCGCCGCCACGCAGGCGGCTTAGAAAAATTCCGGTCTCTTTTTCCAGTTGTCTCCCGGGTTCGCCGCCACGCAGGCGGCTTAGAAAAACTGGAGAAGGTTCGCCAAGGCCGTCCAGGTGTTCGCCGCCACGCAGGCGGCTTAGAAACGGCTCTGCCTTCCCTGAACGCGGGAAAATACGTTCGCCGCCACGCAGGCGGCTTAGAAAATCACGACCAGCCAAGCAATAAAAGACCAAAGGTTCGCCGCCACGCAGGCGGCTTAGAAATTTCCGAAAGTCTGCGTAATCCTCCCGCCCGCGTTCGCCGCCACGCAGGCGGCTTAGAAATCCCGCCCGCGCTGTAAGCGTTCATTCCGCGACGTTCTGCCACCCCGCTGAGATTCGCTCTACAGTAACCTCACATTTCCCGATACGAGGTTACCCCCATGAGAAAGCACCGTACTCCAGAACAGTGGCAGACCCTGGTT
>JABXHG010000030.1 GCA_013393545.1 Alteromonadaceae bacterium
ATGTTCGGCGATTTGCCACCAAGTTCCACAGTCGAGGGAATGATATTCTCGGCAGCACACTTGAGGATGTGGGAGCCAACAGGCGTGGAGCCGGTAAAGGCAATCTTGGCAATGCGCGTGCTGGTGGAAGTGCCGTTGATGCTGGCACTGGTGAAGATTGCCAACAAGACGCGGGACAAGTTCCCGGAGTAAACCCTCAAAACACCGGCTCTGGCCCACGCCAAAGCCGGTGAATCTGTTCAGTCTCCCGCCACCCTGCTAATATCCAGCGCAGTTTCCACCACCGAACCTGACGGAACCCGCATAATGGATTTTTACCAGGCCCTGTTCCTTGGCCTTCTCCAGGGACTGACCGAATTCCTCCCCATCTCCAGCTCCGGCCACCTGATACTGACACCGGCCTTCTTTGGCTGGGAAGACCAGGGGGTCGGATTCGACCTTTCGGTTCATATCGGCACTCTGCTGGCAGTGGTTCTCTACTTCCGCCGGGATGTGTTCGGCATTGCCAAAGACGGCCTGATTTCCATGGGCCAGCGCAGGCTCGTTGGCCAGGGCGCGCTGGCCCTGTACCTGGTCATCGGCACCATCCCGGCCGGCTTGGCGGGGCTGGCGCTGCTGGACATGATCGACAACGAACTGCGCGGAGCCGGCGTTATTTTCATCACCACCCTGGTGTTCGGCCTGCTACTGGGGGTTGCCGACTGGCTGCCCCGGCGCGAACGCACCCTGGACTCCCTGAGCTGGAAAGACGCCCTGATCGTCGGCCTCGCCCAGGCCTTCGCCCTGGTTCCCGGCACCTCCCGCTCCGGCGTCACCATCACCGCCGGGCTGTTCCTGGGCATGAGCCGCCAGACGGCCTCTCGCTTCTCGTTCCTGCTGGCTATTCCGATTATTGTGCTCGCTTCTGCGGTGAAATTGCTGGAAGTGGCCACCTCGGATGTTACCGTGGACTGGAGTGGCTTCCTGCTGGGCGGCGTGACCTCGTTCCTGATGGCCATCACGGCGATTCACTTCTTCCTGAAGTGGCTCAACAAGGTAGGGATGTGGCCTTACGTGATTTACCGCATTGTACTGGCCGGGGTGATTTATGCGGTTCTTATGTAGGTTTGCTCCATGAGTCGAACTCCTTGGTCTTAGGAACGAGCCCATGTGGAATCGGACCTGTTTCTTCCACGCATCTCTCTTCAGGGACATCCTGCGCTGCACCTGCTGCCGCCGCGCCTGATCATCCTGCACAAGCCCTTCGGCCGGGCCTAAAAAAAACCGCCAGGGCACAGCGCTGGCGGGTTTCTAACAGCAAGCCTGATCAGGCTTTGCCGGGCTCCGGACTCTCGTCTGTATTGATCATTTCATCGTGCTCATCCATGTCCCACGGCAGTTTGCCCGGTGAGATATCCAGGAAGTGCAGATAGTTCTCGAACTGGTCGAGAGTGTCCTTGATCACATCGTGCTCATCATAGCCGTAGATATCGTAGGCCCGGCCACCCCGGCGCAGATACACCTCGGCGCGGTAGTAAGAGTCCGGCTTGTCGGCCTCGCGCTTCAGCTCGCCGTAAACAAAGCCCGGCAACTCATGCTCGGTCAGGCGGATGTCGTAAAGGAAATCCACGTGATGTTCCCGATGCACCTGCAGGTGGGAGCGCTCGTTCTCGGCATCATACTCGGCGGTGGCGTTCCAGCCACGGGCCTTGAGCTCTTTTTCCACCTCGCGCATGGCGTTCATGACGGTGTTCTTGATGTACATTTCCACCTCATGCTTGCCGGGGAACTCGACAATCGACGCCAGACGGTGTTTCCACTGGGACGTGGTCATGTGCCGGCTGCTCATCATATGTGCCTGCAGACTGCTTTCCCGGTGCCCTTCAATCACCAGCGCCCGCCACATGCCAATACCGGCAATCAGCATGATGATGGCAAACGGCAGTGCACTGGCAATGGTCATGGTCTGCAACGCGCTCAGGCCACCAGCCAACAGCAGCACCGACGCCACCGCACCTTCCAGCACCGCCCAGAACACCCGCTGCCAGGCCGGGGTATTGATCACACCACCGGAGGCCAGGGAGTCAATCACCAACGAGCCAGAGTCTGATGAGGTCACAAAGAAGGTGATGATCAGTAACACCGTCAGCAGTGAGATAAAGAAAGACCAGGGCAGCACATCAAACAACTGGAACAGCGCCACAGCGTGGTCCGCTTGTACATCTGCAATCAGGGTATCCAGGCCTTCGTTCATGATCAGGTTCAGGGCGGTATCGCCGAACACCGAAAACCAAAGGAAGGTGAAGATCGACGGCACCAGCATCACCCCGAAAACAAACTGACGAATGGTGCGGCCACGGCTGATTTTCGCGATAAACATGCCGACAAACGGCGCCCAGGCGATGGTCCAGCCGAAGATGAATAGCGTCCAGTTACCGATCCAGTCACTACGACTGTAGGCCTGGATATTGAAAGTACGCTCGACAATCCCGCTCATGTAGCTGCCGGTGTTCTGCAGGAAGGTTTCCAGGATGTGAATGGTCGGCCCGACAATAAACACGAACAGCATCAGCGACACCGCCAGCACCATATTCAGAATGGACAATCGTTTCACACCCTTGTCCATACCGGCGACAACAGACACAGTCGCTGCTGCGGTAATCACAGCAATGGCAATAATCTGGACCGTGGTGTTGATGGGAATGCCTTCCCACAGATAATGAATACCGGCGTTAATCTGGGTAACCGACAGGCCAAGCGTGGTGGCAATACCAAACATGGTGCCAAGAATGGCAAACACGTCCACCGCGTGGCCAATGGGGCCATAGATTTTCTCGCCAATCAGTGGATAGAGCGCAGACCGGATAGACAGCGGCAGACCATGACGGAAGGCAAAGTACGCCAGTACCAGCCCCACCAGGCCGTAAATTGCCCAGATATGAAAGCCCCAGTGGAAGAAGGCGATCTGCATGGCCTGTTTGGCCGAGTCCACCGTCTCGGCCGCGCCGGCCGGGGGTGACGCATAATGCAGTACCGGTTCAGCGACACCGAAGAACAGCAGCGCAATACCGTAACCGGCGGAAAACAGCATGGCGAACCATTCGGGAAAGCTGTATTGGGCCTCGGCGTGATCCGGCCCCAGCTTGATGTTGCCCCACTTGGACACACCCACCGAAACGATAAACACCAGGAATATTGCCACCGACAGCATGTAGAACCAGCCAAAGGTGTCGGTAATCCAGGCCAGGGTCGAGCTGAACAGCTCGCCGGCCAACTCAGGGTTGCTGATGGTGCCAATCACCAGTAACAGCGCCACCGCAACCGCAGGAATAAACACCGGAACCAGAATAGTGGACCGGATCGCCTTCTTTTCTGAAGCCATAGACTCCATCCGTGTTGAGAGTGAGTGAAAGCCTTTGCACAACACAAAGACACTCCGGGGTTGCCCGGCGATTGTCAGACGCGACTCAGAGCAACACAGGTTCCGGCAACCAACCAGCCAGCCCCATGAAATGGAAAAGAATGGTCAGCACGCCAAAAATCAAAACCAGCGCAATGCCCAACTGGCCGCCCGGGGCCATAAAGCCACGACGCCCACCCTTCAGTGTTCGGGACTTTCGGGCCAGCAGCGCCGGGACAATACAGGCCCAGACCGCCGCAGCCGCACCGGCATAGCCAATGGCAAGAACGAAGCCAAACGGAAAAAACAACGAGAGCAGCAATGGTGGAATAAAAGTAACTGACCAGGTTTTGGAGCGCCCTTTGCGATCATTATCGAAGCCCAGCAGGTCGGCCATGTAGTCAAAGGTACCCAGACCAACGCCGACAAAAGACGACAAAATGGCAGCCGTTGAGAAAGCGCTGATGGTCGTCGCCACCCGCTCGGAATTGATGGCAAAACCAAGTGCGGCGAGCAGAACATCCACATCACCGCCCTGGGCGACCACCGGGCCGAAATCCGCTCTCGGCAGATTGCCGAATATGCTGATCAGCCACACCAGGTAGAACATCAAAGCCACCAGTGTACCGCCCAGAATAGCTTTCTGCGCTTTACTCTCCTCGCCATAATAGGCGCGCATTGATGCCACCGAATGATGATAGCCGAAAGACGTCAGCGCCACTGGCAACATCGCCATCGCATAAGGCGCATATTGACCGTCGGCATTTGCGGAATCAAACAGAATAGCCAGGTCAATTCTTACCGCTAGCCCAGAGACACCGAGTACAAAACTCACCAGCATGAAAGTGATGAGCACCACCGAAAGTCGGTCCACTGCACGGGTTGAATGCCACACGACCAGAGAGGACAGCAGGACAAAAACAACCGAAGCCAGCTTACTGTTGACCCCAGTCATGCTCTGCAAAATCAAGCCAGACGACGTGATGTAGGCATACAGGAGAATGCCGCCAACAAAGTACACCGTCAGATTACTGAATGCGTTCACCCGGGAACCGAGCAGAGATTTGGTAACGGTATTGAACGATGCCCGCAAACCGAAGTGCTTGAAGGCCTCCAGCAGCATCCAGCCGGACAGCGTCATCACCACCATGGTGAGCACGAGCGCCAGGATAGACCAGGTCGTCCAGGCACCAGCACCGGAACTGGGCAAGCCCAGCATACCGGCACCGACGCAAACACTTGCAATAATACTCGCCCCGCCAATCAGGGAAGGCATGGACTTGGGTTCTGCGCGCTCGGTCAATGGGCCTCCGTCGTCGCGTATCAGCTTTTGGATTTAACAGCGGCCGCATGATAGCGCTTTGAATTTGCCGACACTACGGGCAGAAACAACGCCAGAACTGATTCTATTAGCAAAATCTTGAATGGCGATCTGGCGACAAAATGATAGGCAGCGAGCTATCTGAACCAGAGTTAGTTAAGGAGTTACGGGGTCAGGCCTTGCATTCCTGGTCGCAAAGCGGCGGAAAATCGATAGCTGTGAAGCCGTTGGTTATGCCCTATGTCTGATTTCAGATACCGCAGTCCACGGACGAATAGTCTTTAACTGATCCTCCAGGGCATCTTCGGCAATCTCAGTGTCGTAGGCTGCCTGAGCGCGCAACCAGTAGCCGTTAGACAAACCAAAGAAACGACAGAGTCGCAGATCCGTGTCTGCGGTAATCGAACGTTTTCCCGCAATGATCTGGCCTATTCTCTGAGCAGGCACCCCAATTTCTTTGGCCAGGCGGTATTGAGAAATGCCCATCGGTTCCAGAAAATCTTCTTTGAGCAACTCGCCTGGCGTGACAGCATCAATGTTGCGCATGAGCCACCTCCTAATGGTAATCAACAATTTCGACATCTTCCGCGCCAGCCCTGGTCCAGCGGAAGCAAACCCGGAACTGCTTGTTGATTCGAATGCTGTGCTGGCCTTGGCGGTCACCAAGCAATGGCTCCAACATATTTCCGGGCGGTACTTTAAGATCATCCAACTGGCTTGCAGCTTGGAGTTGCCGAATCTTCCTTAACGCAACTCGCTCAAAATTGACGAAGCGACTGACGCGGCGTCCGCTTGCCAACTTCTCGGTGTCCTTACACTTGAACGATATGATCATGTCCCAATAGTGACGTGATGCGACATTAACGTCAAGCGTTATTAACCGGAAGATGAATCTCGAACATTCGCTTTGGTCGCAAAGCGAACGTTCAGATGGTGCGATAACGCGAAGCTTTGCGGCAGTTTTGGAACCGCGCAGCGGTGGAAAACTGTCCGACAACAGCGGCTGCTTAAAATGCTATCGTTCACCTTCCAGCTCGTGCCATACCCTTAGAATGATGATGGCACTCACATGTACAGAATAGCGAACAATGTACTTGCCAAAGACCATGTCGCGGATGGAATCAGGTACTGGCGCCAGTTCAACCGGCGGACGGTCAGGCAACTGACACCTCACGTGCAGCTGCCAGCGGGCTGGCGTAGCAGCTCCCTATCCCCCCCCGGGGATATGAATTCGTTCATAGCGACAAAACCGTCTATCCGTTTTTTCTCAGGAAATTTTCTGTGCATCACGAACGATTGAATCACTGGCAATGATGGTCTGGGAAATCCTCGCAGGAATCGTATATGGCTCAATGGCATGGCTAGCCGATGGCGTACCAAAGTCTTTCTCGACGAGCAACTTCAGGACTTGGAGGAAGCTATAAAACAAACTGTCGAAGACGACGAAGCAAAAGTCTCTGACCTGCATGTGTGGACGATTGGTTCAAACATACACGCTGCATAGTATCTTTGGTTTCACACCGTATTGAGTCACCCACAGCGTACAGGAATCGTATTCAAGCCCAGCCTAAATCTCTGGTTCATGTAACCGTTGAGTTAAACCAGTGCAGTACCAATCATGAATCAATGCCAGAGGAACTGCCGAATCAATGCTAATCAGAGGCAAGTTTGTATTGGCTATAGAAGCTTGCTAAATTACCGTTTCGTTGGGGAGTAGCCTGCTTCCGATGCTCGGAAGAGGTTGTGTCAACAAACTTTGCCCCATGCCATGGTGCGAACACCCCTCCGGTGGCGCGACCATCTAAATATCCATGCCCCAAGCCGGGCGTTTTGTTATATCTGGTACTCAAATTCCCCGTCCCGACGCCGTCTAATTAGCCCCTTTGCCCTTTGCTTTCCTTCCCTTGCGCTTGTCCCCCGTTCCTTTGCTTCTGCCATTGGTAAC
>JABXHG010000299.1 GCA_013393545.1 Alteromonadaceae bacterium
TTGAAACAATGGCCGGGAAAAACCAATCGATTACTACGGAAAACTATAACCCAAATGAAATGATCAAGGTTAAGGTAACGGTAGAAGATCTGATTGACTGGTCAAATGCTCGTTTAGGTCAAGGAAATGCTAAGAAAACCGATGCAAGTTTCTTTGATTGGCTGGCTTCTCAAGCCGGAACTGATGGCAACGATGGCAGATACGAAAGCAGGGGAGAAAGCAACAATCCGAAAAAGCCGAAACGCTATCCTGATGAATATGCTCAATTGTCCAAATACAGCGAGTATCAATACACCAAAGAATGGTTTAAAGGGGTAGATGCAGGCGAAGACAGCGTCTTTAAAGAAAAGGCACTCACAGCATCTGAGATCTTCCTGAAAATCTATTCTCAGCTTTCTGGCAATAAGCAGAATGAATCTCCGTCTCATCAATTGATCAAAGCATTTGATGAAACGTTCGCTAAGGGCTTAGAAAGCTCCGGTACAGGAGGAGGCGGGTTAGAAGTAGGTCAAGGGTCGAAGAAAATCACATCGACAACTTCTACATTTAACTCAACGCAATTTAACGGCTTCTTACAAAGAATTGCCGCTCCGGGAGTCAACGCAAGTGAACGGGAATATGACGGCCTTGGTGAATATAGCGTGAAAAAGCTAGAGAAAGATATCCCGGCGTTGCAAGAGTCGGATATTTTGATGTTTAGAAACATCATGCCGGCACTTTTCAATCTGACAGAGGATGAAGCGAACCAACCTCAAGTCAAACGAAAGCTTGACGAGATCAGCAGTAACATAGTTTACGAAACATCTAAGGAGTACTTGGTTCATTTCTATATCTTAGACAAGATACCGGAAATGAGGAACTATCAAAAGGACAACTCAAATGGGAAATACAGCGATAAGGCTTTGACTTTATTGTTATTCCTTAACTTCATGAAAGAGTCTGGAGTACATGGGTATCCTACAGGTCTCCAATTAGATGCGGTATCAGTAGACAACTTCTTGAGGGCGTATTTAGTTCCGCTTAACATGTTGCAAGAGCAAGCACAAGAAGCTCCAGCAAGCACGACTGATTCAAACAGTACGGAAGCGGTGTCGAACCAAGAGCTGACATTACCAAGCTTTATCTCGTACAATTTCAGCTTAGTTACGCTTCTATCGTTCTTCCTGTCTTTGATTTATTTAGTGTCGTTCGGGATGATCAAGAGCTTGATATTCCTGATACTGATTCCTGGCTTAACGGTCATCGGGTTAATATGGCATTACTTCTTAAGGCCGCTCCTTTCGTCCCTCAGATTAGGGGATCCAAATGGAGGCTCAGATCGAGGAACTAAAGGTGAAGATGATGGAGTATGGGCGTTACAATTGCTGAAAGGCGTAACCATGTTGCTTGGAACCTTCTTTGTCGTTAATATTGTGTTCCACTTCGTATGGCATACAACACAGGTATTGTCAGATCTAAAAGTGACTTACGGTGGTAGCCCGCTGTTTGGAGCCGGAAAGACCGTCACCAACTCAATCATTCTGGTTGGGGTTCTATATTTCTTGGTGAATTTGATCCTCATTCCAACATTACTGATGATTAAGGATGCACCTTTAACTGTCTCAGGTGATGTATCTATGAGACAACGCTTAAGCCGTTATGCCAATAAAATCACTTCTGACAATTTCTTTGCTCGTAAAATTCGCAACATGCAACAGAGAACGCAGGAATTCCTCAGTAACCACCTCAACGTAGGTGAACTGAAAGGCAAAGCACAAAGAGCAAGAGAAAAGCTTCGAAATTCGGTCATC
>JABXHG010000300.1 GCA_013393545.1 Alteromonadaceae bacterium
AGTTGGACAATATCATACCGCTGCCAGAAGCAGAATCAATACCTCATTTATTGCCACCCAACGCCCGCCAAACACGCGACAACTTGTTGCGAATCGAGCACTCAACAGACACGTTTTGATAGTAATTGTTATATGCTGCTCTCAATCTTTAAGTACTTTTCTTTACCTAATGAAATATAATAGAGTGTTAGAAATATAGACTTAAAAAAGTTAGACGCGAATGAATTTTTCACCACAACTTTCCCAGAACGAATATCACTGACATGAAACTCAGGGCTTGAACACCAATCAATTACGGCCTTTAGCGTTTTACTACCTTCAGGCAGCGTTATTGTTTGTGTTGTGCCCCGCTTTATAACAGCTATCTCTTCACCGTCCACCAGCAAATGATAGTCACGAGCCATATCTGCAAATTGCTTTGGTCTTGTTACTTCGATTTCCATTACAACCTCGTAGGCATATAACGTCCGCAACAACGGCGGGCTAAAGTGGCGCGGCTTTTGGAACAAAAGGTGAGACGCTTTTGACTGTTCGATTGCCTGCGCTTGTTAAGTATTTTTATAGCCATGGCTCTAGTTGCTCTCGTATAAAACAATCAAAGTTCTTTGCGCATTGACCAATGATTTTTTGAGAGTAGACGTTGAACCAAACCACGGGATACTCTCCCTCATTGTATTGAGCTAGATCTAAGCAGGCTAACTCATGTGCGTCATGGTCATACTCTAGGCAGAAATACCCTTCAGGTAATGAGTGCTCTTCCCTTAGCAGCAATGTATTAGCCATGAAGCCATTTTCAGGATCGAGGTAATCTTCATCAATTCCCGTGTAGTAATGATTTGGGTATTCGAGAGAACCTACCTGCATTAAGAAGGCCTTATAGCTTTCAGGAAGCTTTATGTCGTATGCATCCTCAATCGCCCAAATCTTTTCGTATTCATGCGGCCCAGAAAAAGACCAATCCGGATCTTTCTCTTTTATAGCCTGAACTAGCTCTAGGTAACTTTTCTTCATAGACACTTAACGCCCGGCTCACCGAGCAAATTTTTGATGGCGGCTTTTGTGCAAATCTTTGCACAAAAGGTGACAGCGGAAATATGTCCGGTGCAGCCGTTTGTTATGCAATAATTCTCTGACTCATCAGTTGGGCACCTTCACCGTAGCTAGAGCAGACTTCTTGATGCTCTATGAGCGAGAATCCCTGCTTTTGCCAAAACTTCAAAGAATCCTGTACTGAAACCAATCGAACCTGCTGAAAGCCCAATTCTTTAACCTTCTGAAGCAAATGCACCACCATCTTCCTACCAACCCCCTCACCTGAAGCCTCTTTTGAAATTGCCAAGTCATGCAGGAAAATTAGCGATCCCTCTGTACCAGTAGGGAGGGTCTGAAAGAGCTTTGGAGGTGCTTCACTATCCCAAGAATGTGCCAATAAGTACCCAACAACTTTTCCTGCTTTTTCATACACGAAGCAACACTCTGGTGAACGCAACCATTTACTTTTCAGAACATCCACGCTTTCAGGTTCGACCTGGGAATATGCTTCAGCTTGAATCTTTGCTATTCCTGACCAGCTCGTGTCATCTATTGGCTTGATTGACATCCTAGAAACCTTAATAAACTGTGCGGTATACCCGCATCTTGTGCATAGACACAATGACTCCCTGCCAAATCCTAGCCTCGGCATTTTCTGGGTTTGCCTAAAACCCATTCCAATATTTAGTTTGTTAAAGACTAATTCATTGGAAGGTTACCTTGAACAAACATAGAATAATTTTTCTCGGTTTGAATACTC
>JABXHG010000301.1 GCA_013393545.1 Alteromonadaceae bacterium
AGCCTGACATTTATGTCAGGTGGGTAATCTAACCTGACGTAAACGTCAGGCTACATAACCAAGCGGCTGGTTCCAAAGTAACCTTATTCGGTTACAATCTAAAATGTAACCTCAATTAGTTACATTTAAGTATTTCTAATACTTCAGTGGTGGCAATGCCGACAAATAAAACTATAGCAAAACTTGCTAAGGTTCCCAGAAGTACATATTCATTTAGCTTCGTGTCCTTCCCTTTATTCTCGCCGAAGCGCAATACCGACTTAGCAGCTATCACAAAACCAATTGCGGTATATTGCCCGACTAATATCAGAGTAAGGATAACCAAACGCTCTATATAGCCAATGACCGCACCAGCCTCATTCAGAGTTCTATCTTTTTTCTCTCGCGTCTCGCACAATTTTAAAATAAGACTGACTAATACAGAGGTCGGTTTCAAAACAAGAAGATAAGAAATGACAACAACAAGGTATTCAACTGACAAATATTCGACAATAGAGGAAAAAGGTTGGAATAACCCAAGCCAAATTAGAATTATAACGCTCAAATGAGCCAGTTGATCTAATACGAACCAATAAAAGGCACGGTTCCTTTTCCTTGGTTTACTATCTTCCTTCGGTTGTTCGTTTTCTTCCCAAGTATCAACCCATTTGATAACAGCTACTGACTTAAGTGAATCGATAATAAAATGAGTCACGCCTATAACAGCTGTCGTTACCAATAAATCATACCAAGACATTTTCGGTATCAACAGCAGAAGCACGACCAAGCCAGCATGAATAAAAGCATGAATTGCGTTAGCATACAGTCGCTTTCGACCGCTTGTTGATAACTTTTTGCTAACCAAATTATCGGGCTGAAAATAAAAATCACCGGCTATGTGGGCCAGCAATAACAACAGTAAAATTAAATAGTCATTCATTTTATCCCCGAGCCTCTATTATCAGGTTCTCGGCATAGTACAAGTACTTCAAAACGCTATTGTAATGAGCTGAATTCAGCATCTTTGTCGTATTAGGTCTACTTTTACCTATCTCTTTCGCTAGTTCAGCATGCGAAACATCGGGGTCACCCAGGTAACTCATCAATACGTAAGCTTCTGTTTTTGTTAGCGAACTTAAATGTGCATCCAGTAATTCAATGGTCGACCCGAGGTGATGTTTGAGGAGTTCGTTTGTAGAGTCAAAGATTAGTAACTCAGATTTCATTTTATTTAAGTTTTGCCCTGATAAAACGAAAGCCTCCCCGGTAGAACTCTTCACGTCATCTCGCAGTTCATTACTGTCACCCACAGATAGACTCTGTCGGACATCAATGTTGGTGGAACCCGACTTAAGCGATAAACGAATAATTGTCGCTAAATAGATAACTTTTTCAGGCCGCTTTAACAGTAATTGAAACTCGTCGCCACGAAATACATCAAAATGCATCTGATAACGCTCACTGAAGGACTCAAGCGTCTGGTGCAGCCGATAAAGCATACTATCGTATTCCTCAACAGGAATTTGCCGCGAATTAACGATATCGCCAGTTATGACACCGATCATAGAGTTTTCCATGTTGTTTGCCCGTAGAGTCATGACTATCGAATGTAACTCAATATAGTTACATTTTCAAATGTAACTATATACGGTCACAATATGTGCGTAGCCT
>JABXHG010000302.1 GCA_013393545.1 Alteromonadaceae bacterium
CGCGCATGCTGGCGGCGTTGAGGCTGTAGAAAAAGGTCGAAGATCTGTCTTGGGTCGAAATTGGTTAATAAATAAGCTAAAAATAGGGCCTATTCTTAAAATCTGGAGCACTTATGATTAAAAATACTTCCAGATTTTACGTAGGAACGCGGTCGGACAAAGGGGCGGGAGTTTTTCTACAGCCTCGTTATGCAGGAAGGAATCGCGAGGATTGAGTTACACGTGCTAACTTTGAACAGAGGGTGATGTTTTGGAACAATATCTTGGTGGAGTTATCTCCAGTGTGGTCTTTGAGAATGCTGACACGATAGTTCGTATTGTCCCCCACATTCCTAAGCGTAAGAAACCCGTTGTAGAAATCCGGGTAAAAGACTTTAAAGAGCTGTCAATTGAAGTCGATTTTGAAAAAATAAAAATAACAAATTTATACGATTATAACTTGGATGAATTTTCAATAGAAAATAATGTGCTTAGTTTCAAAATAGAACCGTTTAAAAACTTCGTTCCTTTCCTGGCTGGTTCAGAAATTGAGTGGGACTTCGTCGAGATGAATGTGGAGGAAGCCACGAAAAAGATGAAGGAATTTATAAGCAAGGTAGAGCATATGCAAGATAGGTATGACTACTCGAACTGGGGAAGAGACATTTTTAGGAATAGATTGGACGCAATAAAATCAGAGTTAAAGACTACTATGAAGGAGTCTCTAGAAAGCTCGATTGAAAATCAGATATCAAATTCTAATATCGAGCTTGTTGACCTGATAAAGTATAACTTTGAGGATAGTTATAAAATTAATTAATTGGGTTTCAGGGGGCATCATCCAAGCCGTTTATATGCATAACCAAGCCAGCCACGGCGACGGCTACTGCATTGCGGCTGCGCCTCCATTCCGTAACCGCGCGTGCTGAGCGGCGTTATGCCGTTTAACGCAACTGAAGGAGATGAACTATGATCGACAATGAAAACACGCAAAAAAACTACGCTGGGTTCTGGTTTCGAGTGATTGCAGCTATCGTGGATGCAATCATCAGCCAAATTGGAGCGGTTATTATTGTACTACCTTTAGCCTTCGCGCTAGGAGCATCAATGGCTGGAACATCAAGCCAGAGAGAAATTGAAGCAGCAGGGGAAGGCTTGGGAATGATACTTGGGATTCTAATTCAATGGCTGTATTTTACTGTATCAGAATCTTCCTCTTGGCAAGCGACACTTGGTAAAAAGATGTTTGGTCTTAAGGTAACTGATATGACTGGAAAACGAATAGGTTTTGGAAAAGCAAATGCAAGATATTGGTCAAAAATTATATCAGCTATCATTTTGCTTATAGGATTTTTGATGGTTGCATTTACAAAACAAAAACAAGGATTGCATGATATCATCGCAGGCACTCTGGTTGTAAAAAAGGCATAACAAGGCAAATTCAGCCGACGCGCCAAAGGCACGCGCGGCTGATTTGCGACGTTATATTTGGAGAAAACTTGAGAGTAAGTCTTAAAATCGCAGCATTGGTTTTCTTCGCTGTGTTGACCCCCGTTACTCTCTGGAACGCTGGTCACCTCTATCTACTAATGGGTACGAAAGTAAGCGAACATCATTTATACCTGAATCCGTTACTTCATTCTGCCCAAACGCTGCCCAAAGCCTGCAATAACAAGGCTTGGAGCGATATAATAGCATCTGACACCCATTCACCCAGTTAGTGCTTTCGGCTCATGCGTACCTTCACT
>JABXHG010000303.1 GCA_013393545.1 Alteromonadaceae bacterium
AACAAAACAAGTAAGTCAAAAAGTCGGACTTTCACAGAGTCATATATCAGGTTGGGAAAACGGCAAGAAAACTATGGCTAACGCCACTTTACAGAAAATATTAAAATTTTTATCTGATAATCAAGGGGAATTTAAAACTCATTCTAAAAACTTAGAGGGCGAGAAGTTCCAAGATACTATTCAAATTATTCCTGATAAAACGCTAGATGTAAAAGTAGCTTTATCACAATCAGACAAATTGCACTATAACGGCGTTGAGCTAGATAAACGAGATGTTGGAATATTAAACAATTTAGCTAAGACACTAGCAGAGAGTAAATAAGGAGAGATTGAGAATGGATATTAACGAAATAAATAAACATAAAGACATCACTGATTTAGACGTTTATGTTTTGTCTGTATTTAAACAATTATATGACATGGGCGAAAAGGAAGTTAGCCATAAAATAGTTTTAGCGATACTGAGAAATAGTGAGGTATCTTATGTTCCCGAAGATTTAAGTGTTGAAAGTGTACACAAGATTGTTACAAAACTAGGCACGACTTTAGTGCAAATAGACCAAACTATTACAGAAAACATTTTTTCTAAGTATAAACAACTAGTTTTACCTATCGAAATGTCAATCACCAAAGATGAGAAATCAGAAATAGAAGAAATTAAATATCAATTTGTGGGAGCACCAGTGTCAATTGCGGATATAACTTTTTTAGAGGCAATGGATAGAGTCGACCTAGTCTAAAGGAGGCTAAAACATGGGAGCATTAGATAATGTGAGCGAGTGGGGAACATACCAAGTTCCCGTTAAATTCACAGTTGAATATGAAACGACGGTTACAGTCACAGCGAACGACAGCGGCGACATATCCGAGAAAGTAGACGAATATATCAACGAGTATTACGACGATATTGCAGGCGAGGTTGTAGCCATGACAGGCAAATCAGAACTAAAAGAAATAAAAGAGGTTTACTAAAATGCAACGCGTAATTTATGACAATGACACTGAGAGGCAGTTAACGAAAGCGCA
The DNA here is from genome assembly GCA_013393545.1 of Alteromonadaceae bacterium. The sequence goes on from JABXHG010000303.1 coordinate 1,027, forward strand.
AGCCGAGGCTATATGGAATAAAGGGCTGACATTAGGGCAAGTTCAAAACAGAGTCGATACGGGCTGGGACTTCTTTGATGCCGTAGAGTTAGGCAAAAACTATGTACTCATGGACGGCGATATTTGCCTAAAATATGATGACAACGTGAGAACGTTATATATTCCTTTATTCATCATTGATAAGTTAGGTATACGCCACAACGGTACACGCAAACTAACGCATAATCTCAGTATGGGCAAGAGCTTGAAAAACGCAGTATCTAATATATTCGGTGGTATAACGGACAGAAAACTTGCTGCAGAGCTTGCAGCTATCGACGACACTGAGATATTGAAAGATAGACAGATGAAGAATATGAGGCAACGAGCAAGACAAGCAGAGCGCCGCAGGGAGCTTAAAGAGATGTACAGAATTGAGCGAGATAAAGAGCGCCGCCCTCACATGTACGACGGCACAAAGCAGCAACACAGTTTCGGGGAATACGCTCAATACCTAGCTGACAGCTATACTTTTAAATGCAAGGAGGTCACTAGATAATGACACAGATACATTTGTTAGATATTAACGACATTATAGAGTTTGAATATCCGATTGGTTCAGGTGAGGCTATAAAAAGGCAAGTGACTGAGCTGCATGATGATGTTATGGGGGCGACAGTGTACGACGGCACAGAAACGCATCACATTGACGATAAATACAAAATCACAGTAATAGCACCAGCAGAGGCAATCAAAGAGAAACACTATCAGA
>JABXHG010000304.1 GCA_013393545.1 Alteromonadaceae bacterium
ACATACGGAACACCTCAACCGTTGGTAAAATCATAAACGTCGCAAGCAAAAGTACTGCTGGCGCAACACATACTGCAATAAATAGGTTTCTTGATCCTTTTTTGTTCATGGCGTACACCCCTTTTTTAATCATATAAGATCGTAAACAAGACTACTTACTATCAGCAACTTCTTTTTATCCGAAGTTTGTTTAAGTTGATAGCTTTCCCTTTATGACTTCATCTTATCCCATATTAAAACGTTTCCACAATAAACATCTTGTTGACTTTTTTATATATATTGCTTTTTGTAATTACATGAGTTAAAATTTGTTATACGATAAATTGAACCTATAAAATGGGGGGGGCGAATGACTTGTCTTATGAAGTGTATCGAATGACAAATCAAGATATTACGAAGATGCCTTTAAAACTGTTGTACATTACGCATACAGAATATGATAAAGGCTGGCATAGCACCAAGCACACCCATCATTTCACAGAACTATTTTATATTGTTAAAGGTAAGGGAGTTATCTTACTTCAAAATCAAGAGGTGCCCGTGAAGGAGAATGATTTAGTTATTATAAATCCAAACGTGGAGCATACTGAGAAATCTAATTCTCTTGACTCACTCGAGTATATTGCTTTAGGGATAGAAGGTTTATCGTTTTCTCTTCCAGATGAAGAAGAATCTCAAATGGGGTTGTTCACTTATCACGGCGATCAAAAAGACATTTTGTTTTATTTAAATGACGTCTTTGGCAACTCGCTTAAAAAAACAAACTAAACATTCATGACAAAGACCATACATTTGATTTGGAAATCACCCTTGATTTCAGAGTCTCAGAAACAGTGTAAAAAACGAAATACATTTTTAGCATAGGAGGCTAACAATATTTTTCTGCTTGTAACTTCCGGGTAAAACTTACCAAGAACTCTCAGTCCTACCGCGATTTCGTGGAACATAGAACGGCAGCATGCGTTATATAAAACATTATTATTGGTTAGCACTAAAAAGAAGTGCTAGCGTAAACAACGCTCTATACAAATTCTAGGAGATAAAAATGATAAAATCCTTAATTTACGGCACGCTGCTTACGCTAACGTTCATAACGTCTGCATCTGCAACACAATTACGCTTTGCTGAGGGTTCCCCGAATAGAGGCGCCAGAGCAGAGGCTGTTATTCACTTTATGGAAGATGTTACAAAGCGCTCTGATGGCGACCTGACTTTTGACATCCACTGGAGCGGCGCATTACTGAACTATAAGTCCATGGTTAACGGTGTTGCCGGAGGCACCGCGGATTTGGGTACTATGCTCGCCGCCTATAGTCCACGGAAGCTCAGGTCGCTCACTATCGGCGACGTGCCAACACAGTATTCGGATCCCTGGGTCGGTATGCGGGCCATGTATGAATTAATGACGACCAACGCAGAGATGCAAAATTTACTGGCCGAGCAAGGGTTCGTATACCTGACCGGATATTCCAGTACAGGGGCCCAATTCGAATGCACAGAAGGCAACGCGATCCGGACTGTTGATGACATCAGCGGTAAACGTATGCGGGCAGCCGGTAATTTTGCCAAGATTCTGGACGACCTGGGCGCCAACCTGGTGAATCTTAATATAAGCGATGCCTACCAGGCTTACGATACCGGTCTGATTGATTGCGGCGCGTCTTATTTTTATACAATCAGGGCGTTCAAAACATTCGAGGTAGCCAATAACTATACCATTACTAACTGGGGCCAACTTCTTGGTTTTGCAACACTGATGAATATCGATGTATGGAATGGCCTGAC
>JABXHG010000305.1 GCA_013393545.1 Alteromonadaceae bacterium
TTTAGCGATGGAGTTTAAAACAGCTTAATTACTAAGGCCTCGCCTGGCTAACTTATAGCTAGGCGACTTTAACTTGCGAACGGCCAGCGTTCTTAGCCTCATATAAAGCAGTATCAGCTTTACGAAGAAGCTCTTTAATAGATAATTGATTCTCACTCTGAGCAACTCCAATACTAGCTGTACAATGCAAAACAGCACCGAAATAACAAGTTTTCGTGCTATTTATCAATTGTAACAAGTCTTTTGAGAATACTTCTATGTCAATTGCTTCAGCAGAAAATGCAACAGCAAACTCTTCCCCTCCCATTCTTCCGACGACTGCTGAGTCTCCATAAAAATCGAATAGCATTCGTCCTACATACTTCAATAATTCATCTCCGGCCTCATGACCGTGTTCATCGTTTATTCTTTTAAAATGATCGAGATCCAGAATGGCAAGCGCCATATCATCATAATCGGAGAGAGAATCTCGTAAAGACTGTGCGTATTTAAAAAATGCCCGGCGATTAAATATTCCAGTAAGTTCATCTGTCTCGGCTAGTTGCTTTAATTCAGCTTGTGCGTGGTTCAACTTTAGTTCAATTGACTTTCTTTCACTAATATCGACAGCCACCTCAAGCCTTACTCGCCTACCATCATGCCAGTCAATTAGTCGATCTCTACACTGATACCAACGGTCATTAAGAGTATTTTTGAACTCCCAGACATAAGTCGCGCCATTTTCTGGAAGCTTTCCATTAGTACAAAACTCGCACGGCCCCTTTTGATTTTTTTGCAATACTTCCCAGCATCGCTTCTCTCTAATATCCTCGAAGCTTTCCGCTCCACTCACTTTTTTGATACCGTAGTCGTTAATAAAGAGCAATTCATAACTATCAATATCAGATACATAAACAACAGCATCTAAACTATTGAGGATTACCGCTAAACTACTTTCAGAATTTTTTTTAAAGTGTTTCATGTGAAGTTAAGTAAAAACCCTAGACTTGAATCGCGATTAATATGACCCTAGCGTCGCATAGTTGAAGTGAAAAAACATTGAAAATTCATCTCATAAAAAGCAAAAAAGACAAGACATCCTACCGTATTAGAAAAGATGGGAAAAAAGCCATTTTTTCTCTTGGTATCATCATGTCTTGTCTTTTTTATATAGTTATTCGTTTTTCAACCGTTCATCGAACAAGTTTTACATTTCATTATCTTCCGGCAGTGGTTCTGATGTTTCCTCTTGCTCAATGAATACTTTACGAGGCTTACTTCCTTCTGATGGGCCAACAACTCCATGAGCTTCCAGTTCATCTACGAGTCGAGCGGCTCGGTTGTAACCGATTCGAAACCTTCTTTGGAGAAGGGAGATACTTGCTGTTTGCATTTCAACAACAAGTGCTTTTGCTTCCTCAAACAGTTCATCTTGTGGCTGTTCTGGGGCACCTGCCGTTTCAACTTCATCTGTCGGCATCATTTTCTCTTCATAGTGAGCTTCTTGCTGATCTGTAACAAATTGAACGACCCGCTCCACTTCATGGTCAGAGATGAATGCTCCTTGCACACGGATAGGTTTATTCTCACCCATTGGCAAGAACAGCATATCTCCTCGCCCTAAGAGCTTTTCTGCTCCATTAGAGTCGATGATCGTCCGAGAATCTGTACCGCTTGATACAGCAAATGCCATTCTGGAAGGTACATTTGCTTTGATGATCCCTGTGATAACATCCACACTTGGACGTTGAGTAGCTAGGATCATGTGGATGCCCGCTGCCCG
>JABXHG010000306.1 GCA_013393545.1 Alteromonadaceae bacterium
ACCCCTTCATGTCTTTTGGTAAGTAATGCGTTCTTGAATAAGGTGTCTTATCGTTGTAGTCGCAATTACCTCGATTAACTAGCATATCTTCAACCGTTATTTGCTCTTTAAGCGAGGTTATCTCAACCTCGAAGTACGTGCCGTTCGTGTGGCGCGTAGAGTGCTCCCAAACCTCGATACCGACCTGTGGTTCTGAATCGCTACATGCTGTTAATAATCCAGCGCACAACGCAATTGATAAAGCCTTCTTCATGACTAGCTCCTTTAAGCCATTGGAATAGATTCTTCTCCAGATTTTCATACCCCGCCCCAAAGAAGACGAATTTGTGCTAAACACATCAAAATTTAAATCTAATGCCGCGCTTACAGGGCCAAAAACTCTCTGCGAGTGTTGAGATAGGCCACCCAACAAGTATTTGGCAACATCCTGCGTTTGCGCAAACCAAATACTTAAACTAGCTTTGCTTTACTACCTCAAATTTAGTTAGGAGCTACCGGTGAGGGTTATACGCCTGAATGAAGTTAAAGACAAAGTTGGTCTCAGCCGTTCAACTATTTACCGGCGTATAGCTAACGATGGATTCCCTAAGCCAATACTACTAGGGGGGCGAGCAAGCGGTTGGATAGAAGGTGAAATTGACGAGTGGATAATGCGGTGCATTAGAGAATCGAGGGACGAAAATTCGCTAGTTGACGATGACTCTCATCAAAATTAAAGACGCTATGAAAGTAAGCTTTCTTGCACGTCGCACTATTTATAAGTATATAAAACTGTAATCTTTCCTAGACCAGTGTCCCTTACGGGCCTGCTGAAGCAGAGCACGTAGGTCAAACGTTTTCTTGCCACAACTGGTTCTAGTAGCTTACCTTTTACCTAAATTCTAATTCTACGGAAAGTGTTGCATAGAGCGTTGTGATTTGAGGGGTAAATTAGTTTATGAAACCAGTGTTCAAATATCGAGGGGCAGACTGTTCCACTATAAAACGAGATCTTAAGTCTTTATCGAAAAACGAAATTTTCGCAGCCGCATTTTCAAGTTTAAATGACCCTTTTGAGGCAGTGATTAAAATTGATGAAAAGTCATTTGAAGTTGGTAACCTCATGTCAAACTGGGTGCCCGATGAAAATAAAGGTGAACGGTTGGAATCATGCTCGAGTTTGAAAAAAGCCGCCTACGATTTCTTCCATTTTGCTAAAAATACTGGCATCTACTCTCTTAGCAAAACAGCAACAGATGAACTTTTATGGGCGCACTATGCGTCGTCGCATAAAGGTTTCTGTTTAGAGTTTGATTTAGATAAGCTACTTGATTACAAACTTGAGGGCGAAGAAGTACTTGATGTGGCATACACGAATACACCACCAGTTATTTCAGTAGCCGACTTATTAGTGAGTAGCACTGACAAGTCAAAGTTACTTCAGAACTTAACAGCAACTAAGTCGATACGGTGGAGATACGAGAGCGAAATTAGAATTTGTGTTGGAAAGCCCGGCCTGCGCGAATACGACTTTCGTGCTCTAAAAGCAGTCTACTTTGGTGTCAGGTGCGAAAGCAAGCTCATAAGGTTGACTATGAAGCTGCTGCGCGGACGCGGGGTGAAATATTTTAAAATGAGTTTAAAAGAAAACTCGTACGAACTTACCGCAGTTGAAATTGAAGACGAGTTTCTATGTCCAGTTGAGTATCGAGCCCGACTTGCTTCAGTAGAAG
>JABXHG010000307.1 GCA_013393545.1 Alteromonadaceae bacterium
AAAACCAAATTTTTGCGGGTTTGCCCAGTTTTAATACCGCCAATGTAAGACATTTATATCAATGCCTTACCAATTGATAGTTTAAGAACTCAAATTTAGTATAAATACACCAACTTGACGCACAACAATGTTGTGCATAGAATAAATACAAAGTGATCAGTAAACCATGGCCGTTAAATTCAGGGACGATTGGCTAGAACGATTCTACGAAGATGATATCAGCCACAAGAAAATACCAAAGATCATCAAAGGAGCGCTCTTCAGGAAGCTCGAAATTTTGGATGCTGCAACGCAGGAGTCAGATTTAAGGGTTCCCCCAGGTAATCGCTTCGAATATTTAAAAGGAAAACTTTCGGGGTGTTGTTCTATCCGGGTTAACAAACAGTATCGACTTATTTTCCACTGGGAAGACGGTATCGCCCAAGATACATACCTGGATCCACACGTTTACCAAAGTTAAAAAGGATAATTATGAGAGATACAAAACGTCGCCCGGTATCCGTTGGCCAGATGCTAATAACCGAGTTTCTTGAACCGATGAACATTGAAATAAAAGAGCTCGCTGATGCCATGAGAGTACACAGAAACACGCTCAGCCGAATTGTTCATGACAAAGGAGCCTTGACCGCACCTATGGCTATTAAATTAGCTGCCGCTTTGGGTAACACCCCGGAGTTCTGGTTGAATATTCAGCACGCCGCCGAAATCTGGGACGTACGCCACCGAGCATACGAACAAGAAGCTGAAAACGTAAAGCGCTTGAAACCTCACGCTAAGCCTTATCAGCAGGCTTGAGGGATCGGCGGCTTTAAAACCTCAATAAACCCGCTGCTTCTGTTGCTCGTAATTGAGTGTCATAGCGGCTTTCGCTAGTTCAATTTCACATTCTGGAATATCGCGTAGCTTTTCCTGACGGAAATATTCAAGCAGGTGGCACAAATGCCAAAGTGACGGGTTGCCCTCATGCACCGGTAGTGGAAACTTCTCCAATTCCTGATCCCGTACTTTTCTCAGATATTGCCGGCTCATATTGAGTTGCTCGCCAGCTTCTGACAAGCCAACCAAATCCGGGCCTATTTCAACTAGCTTAGCCTGAGGGATTATTTTTTGAATATCAGATAACGCAGAGCGAATTGCCTCTGTTGCATTATTTGATTCACGTACAAAATTTAACGCCAATCGACCCGCAACTCCCACGCCAATAATTGCATCATCACATCCGCCAGCAAAAATCTGGCTGCTAAGATCATCCGTTTTCAAGTCTTTAGGGATGACAAACTTCAGCGTAAAATCATATTCATTCATTGTCGCCATCTCCTATATAGATACAGTTATCAACAACTCGCTTTAACTGGTTTGAATGAGTCTTCTCATTTCTCGGCGTACTATTTACAGAAGTGATGCAGAACTCTCCACAACGACATTTCAAGCTGTTTTGTTTACACAAAATCTGTCCCCAACAATGTCCTTTTCCGCGATACTGCACTCTCCAGCCTTTCTGTTCTGCATAACGCAAAGCCTTTTCAACTTCCTTTTTAGGGTGTCTGGGTCTATCCATGTAAGCCTCAGTCCGGATTAAATTTATACAACAACAACTAAGTTGTCAAGTGACAACCTTGTAGGTAAGAATTGAAAGTGTAGCTCAGCTTTTACGTCTTCGCTACAGACCGAAACTGGCACGCCTCTTGCTGTTTCCTATCCATAAAC
>JABXHG010000308.1 GCA_013393545.1 Alteromonadaceae bacterium
GATACTTTCAGTTAGTTCCTCCCAATCAGACCATTCACCATTCCATTTGTATTTTGCATAATATTGATTAGAACGTCCCGGTGTTGCTATCGCTTTTCTTGAATTGTCTGATGCTTTTTCTATTGTCAAAAAACCATATGAAGTGGTTTTGAATGGTGCATTATAAGATACATTTAAAAAGTAATTTCCAGTTTCTAGGGTATCTATATCATTAAAATCAAAATCAGTTAAGGTAAAAGGTGTTCCGTTGTCTTGTGTCAGCTTGTATTTTTGCCAATTAGACGTGTCTATATTGTTGAACTCTTCAATTTCTGTTATAGCTGCCTGTTTGGCGCTATCCACCTCAGCAAGTGCCGTATTTTGCTTGCTTGTGAGTTTATCCATTGAGTCGTTAAATAGCGCTGTCAGGTCTGAGGCTTGAGTTGTCATTTCGTCACGGATTGTGCTTATTTGGCTCTCAGCCTCCGCCTGCGTTTGATTAATAGAGTTTACAGCGCTTTGTTCCGTCTGATTAATATTGCTCTCAGATTGGCTCTGTGTGCTTTGTATAGAGTCAATAGCTGAGGTCTTAGTGTTCTGCACCTCTTGAGTAATACTTTGTATTTTATCCTCATAAGTAGCAACGATTTCAGCTAACTCATCTTTGAATGGCTCGAATGGGTCAAGGTCAATTTTGTTGAATGGTTGCCACTCATCATTTACAAAAGCATAAACACGCTGCTCGTCAATGACTGTAATGAGTGATTTATCAGCAGCATCACTTGGCAAGTCTGCAGCCGTTTGCACTGGCTCAAGCATTTTCATTGTGTTAGCGTCTTTGATTTCTTCCCACATGTCCCCACTGAGTCGCTTTTCAGTTGTTCTTATATCATTTTTAAGCTCATCATAATTGTAGTTATGATTATCCATATTGCTAAGGTCTAAAGGCGTTGTAATCTTTTTCATTGCCATAATGGCATGACCTCCTATAAGTAGTAATATCGACACTCGACCTCTGCTATAAGGTCGTAAGTGCCGTCAAACATTAATTTATTTAAGCCCTCATCAAGTGAGGGCATTTTGTAATTTGTAGCATTTAATATGCTTAGGCCATTATTGAAATAGCCTCCTGTTTCATAGGTGATAGTGTCACCTGCTCCAATGTTTGCTGCAGCACCGTCAATCTCAATATTAAGACCATTAAAGCCAAAGTTGATAGTGCTGTTTAATTCCTGATTGAAAGTCAGCTTTAATATCAAGTGTTGATTAAATTGGTCTATCGGCACATCGCCGAAATTGTACACGTCGAATGATGTTGCTGTGTTCACATCGAATGTATATTGCCTAGTAGCAGGGTCTCTACTCAGCCCCATGCCATACGACCAAATAGGGTTTTCTGTATATTGCAATCCGTCGCGCTCTAAATCTTTTGACGTGCCGACACTTTCAGCAAAGGGCAACTCTGTCGTATGGAACGATAGCTCACCTTTGCCTTTAGCATTGTGCTTGCTTTGCTCAATCTCAGTAGCGCCTGAAAGCCTTACAAGGTAACGTTTGCCTGTGCTGACCTCATTCTCTGATTGCGTTTCGTCAAATACTGTATCTCTGCCGTACTGATCTGTTGTTATTGCGTTTGAGTCTTTTGTATCTTTGAACGTATAGCCTGCTACTTGGGGCCTACGCATTTCTTGAATGTAAAAAGGCTCAGTTTT
>JABXHG010000031.1 GCA_013393545.1 Alteromonadaceae bacterium
AGCTGGGGGTGAGAGTCTGGCGTCCGTTACGGTTATTGAAGAGGAAGATATTCGCTCAAAGGCCCCAGCTGAGTTTTCTGAGCTTTTGCGTGGTCAGCCAGGTATTAACGTCACAGGCAACGGCTCTTTTGGGAAAACTACGAGTGTGTATACCCGTGGTGTCAAAAATGCGGGAACCGTTTTTCTGGTCGACGGTATAAAGCTGCATTCGGCAACCGGCGGTGGCGCTTCCTGGCAGTACTTTCCGACTGAGCTCATCGAGCGTGTTGAAATTGTGCGCGGCCCCCGCAGCTCGCTTTATGGCGCCGATGCCATGGGCGGTGTGGTGCAGGCGTTTACGCTGGATCCGAAATACGGAAACCGCGGCTGGGTCGAGGCGGGAGCCGGTAGTTTTGATACCCAGAAGGCCAGCGCGGGTGCTTCCGGCTCGGTTGGCAACACACGTTTCAGCCTGAGCGGTCTGCACAAAGACACCGATGGCACCGCGATTGTCGAGAATGGTGACGACAAGGGCTTCCGCAATACTGCCGGACTCGGGCGGATTGTGCATGATCTGGACAATGGTGGTGAAGCCAGTGTTGTGCTGATGCAGTCGGAGGGAAATACCGAATACGAGGGCGGCAATATTGATTACATGCTTCGTACTGTGGGGCTTGGGCTGGTGACGCCAGTCAATGATAACTGGCAAACGGGTATTCAGTTTTCGGAATCAAGGGATGAGTCGGATACATTCGCCGACACTGGTGACTCCACTTACAATACGCGGCTGCGCCAGGCCCGGTGGGAAAACACTTTCTCTTACAGCGTTCATGAAATGGTTGTTGGCGCTGAACTACAGCAAGATGAGGTCAGCAGTACCCAGGATTACAGTGAAAACAGTCGTACCAATACCGCCGTTTTCAGTCAGTTGCGTCTGAATTTTGGCCCAACGGATGTGCAGCTGAGTCTCCGCAGTGATGACAACGAAGCCTATGGCAACAAAGAAACAGGTGGTGTGGCATTGGGTTACAGTTTTGACCGTTCACACCGTATCCGTGCCAGCTACGGTACCGCTTTCCGGGCGCCGACGTTTAATGATCTTTATTGGCCGTTATCATTCAACTATCAGGGCAACCCGGACCTGGACGCTGAGGAATCCAAAAGCTACGAACTGGGTGCCAGCGGGAACTACGAAAGATGGTTCTGGGATCTGGCACTGTACCAGATGGAGATTGATAACCTGATCAGTTCCGGAAGTGTCGGCGGTGTTGATATGCCCGTTAACGTAGATGAAGCGCGAATCCGTGGAGCGGAGTTTGCCGGTGGTTATGAACATAACGGTTGGCGGACGGGCATTACGTTAACGTACATGGATCCGGAAGATCGTGACACAAAGAATCAATTGGCACGCCGACCCCGGCAGACGGCCAGCTTTGATCTGGACAAAACGATCAGTAATTTTGTGTTCGGCGGTTCGGTAATCGCGGAAGGCCATCGTTATGACAAGGCTGACGAAGTCGATCGTCTGGCTGGATTCGGAACACTGGATCTTCGCGCCGGCTGGCACTTTGCGCCAAACTGGAGCAGCCGTCTGACGCTGGCTAATGTGACCGACAAGAAATATTCGACCGCGAAATATTTCGATGGCCGAAATTATATTGCTGCCGGCCGGACTGCCATGCTGACGGTTCGTTATGATATTCAATAACTTGAAGAAACAGGAGGGCTAGCGTGGTTTCATGCCGGCTGTCTTTAGGTTTTGCGCTGTGGGCGATGTTGGCACTGCTTGCGGTCTCCCCTTTGTCAGCCGGCGAGGCGCAACGCTGTGTTACCGACGGTACCGGTGACGAACTGTGCCTGCATGCTCCGGCCAAGCGTATAGCCACTCTTTCGCCCGGTGCAACCGAGCTTATGTTTGCCGCTGGCGCCGGCGATAAAGTAGTCGCTGTGGTTAATCACAGCGACTACCCGCCAGAAGCATTGGAATTGCCACTAGTGGGTAATCACACACGCATTGATCTTGAGGCATTGCTGGCTTTAAAGCCGGACTTGGTGATCACCTGGGTGACGGGCAATCCACCTGCGCAGATAGAAATGTTGCAGGAGCTTGGGTTGCCTACGTTTGCCATTGAGCCCCGAACGTTTGAAGGGGTTTCACGCACCATTGAACTGTTATCCAGGCTGGCAGGAACCGAAAACCAAGGTTACGCAGAAGCGGAGCGCTTCCGAAAAGGTATGGCGAAGGTTTCGAAGCAGTATCAACATGCTGAACCCATACCGGTTTTTTATCAGGTGTGGGAAACACCTTTAATGACAATTAATAACGAACACCTGATTGGCAAGGTTTTGCAGCTGTGTGGCGGGGTGAACGTGTTTGGTGACATGCCACGACTGGTCCCGCGAATCAGCGCTGAGGTTGTTCTGGAGGCTGACCCTCATGCCATCCTGACCGGCAGTGTTGAGGGTACAGCAGATGATGAGCTGGATCATTGGAAAAAGTATCCGGAACTCAGTGCTGTCGCCCGTAATAATTTATTTTTTATTCCAGCCTCCCCCATTTCCAGACCCACTCCCAGGCTTCTTGAAGCCAGCAAATCAATCTGTCAAAAGCTGGATACTGCCCGTGCCCGCTAATAATAAAAGCTTATATTTGTGGATCAATAATCAATGATTCGCTCTTTGCTCGGATTGGGAATAGCAGCTCTTGCTGCCATATTGCTGGCATTGGCTATGGGAAGCGTGACCATTCCGCCCCTTGGTCTTTTGGAGGCGGTACAAGGCGACGGCACTTCTTTGCATCGGACACTGCTTTGGGATCTGCGTATGCCGCGCACGCTGTCTGCATTCGCGACAGGAGGGCTTTTGGCCGTAGCGGGTGCTCTTATGCAGATCCTGCTGCGTAATCCATTGGCTGATCCGTACGTACTGGGCTTATCTGGGGGTGCTGCTGTAGGCGCACTTCTGGCCATGCTGACCGGGTTGGGAACCCTGCTGGTTTCAGGTTCTGCTTTTGCGGGCGCAATGTTGGCTACTGTTCTGGTATTCGGACTTGCGCACGGCACGGGCAGTTGGACTCCATCGCGCCTTTTGCTGACAGGGGTGGTAGTCGCGGCTGGCTGGGGCGCTGTCATTACGCTTATGCTGGCCATTACGCCATCGCACAAGCTCCCGGGTATGCTTTACTGGCTTATGGGTGACGTTTCCTATGCCCGAACACCCTGGCCGCCACTAATTATTCTGGGGCTTTCGGTTCTTTTTATTCTACCTCTTGCCCGTAACCTGAATGTGCTGGCGCGCGGACCCATGCAGGCTGCAGCTCTTGGGGTGTCTGTGCGACCGCTGGAGTGGACGATCTACGTTCTGGCCAGCCTGTTAACAGCGACCGCAGTGACCACCGCCGGCAGCGTTGGTTTCGTTGGCCTGATTGTGCCTCACATGCTTCGGCTGGTGCTGGGTAATGATCAGCGCATCATTCTTCCCGCCTGCGCTTTGGCAGGCGGTACGCTGCTGGTGCTGGCGGATACACTGGCTCGAACCGTGATTGCGCCTGAGCAATTGCCGGTTGGCGTGATTACGGCTTTGTTGGGTGTGCCCACATTTCTCTTTTTGTTACACCGGAGCCGTTGATGAGCAGGCTGCGTACCCGGGATTTGGTGATCAATGTGCCAGGAAGGCCGGATGGCTACCCACTGAATATAGAAATAGAGCCTGGCCAGACCTGGGGGGTTCTCGGCCCGAACGGTGCGGGTAAAACTACATTGCTCCACACACTTGCAGGGCTGCTCCGTCCCCGTAACGGCCAGGTGCTGTTAAACGAACAGCCTTTAAAACTCATGAAGCGCCGCGAGATAGCTCAGCATCTTGGCCTGGTCTTTCAGGAGCGTCAGGACAGTTTTCCGGCAACCGTCCTGGAAACTGCACTGATCGGCAGGCATCCATGGTTATCGCCGTGGGAGAGCGAGCAAAGTGAGGATCAGGCTCGTGCCCGGAGTGCTCTTGCCATGCTGGATGTTGATCATCTGTCGGACCGCCTGTTGAACACGCTTTCTGGCGGGGAACGGCAACGTGTTGCTATCGCTACGTTAATGACCCAGGACCCAAGTGTATGGCTGCTGGATGAGCCTACCAACCACCTCGACCTGCATCATCAAGTCAGTGTTATGAACTTGCTTCGGGATCAAGCGACTGCAGGGAAAGCTGTTTTTATGTGCCTGCACGACCTGAATCTGGCGGCCCGTTGGTGTAGTCATGTGTTGCTTCTTTATACCAATGGCGACGCATGCTGGGGGGCGGTTGACGCCATGCTGGAGCCAACGGCTCTGGAGCAATTATACAACCAGAGGCTGATTACAGTGGAAGCAGATGGCGCCCCTGTTTTTATACCGGTGCGCTAATAATTTCGTTGTTTAAATGGCTAAGTTATGAATAGATCTGTCCCCGCAGTAATGATTACCGCTCCCGCCTCCGGGCAGGGGAAATCCATGGTAACGGCAGCACTGGCACGCTTGCACCGCAATGCCGGGCGTGAGGTTCGGGTGTTCAAACATGGCCCGGACTATCTGGACCCGATGGTGCTGGAGGTTGCCTCAGGGAACCCTGTTTACCAACTCCACCCCTGGATGACCGGCGAAGATGAGTGTCGGTGGCGATTGGCAGAGGCCGCGAAAACGGCAGACCTTGTTCTGATCGAAGGCGCTATGGGGTTGTTCGACGGCGATCCATCAAGCGCCGACTTGGCCAAGCTGATGGGTATTCCGGCGTTGCCGGTGATTGACGCCGGAGGCATGGCGCAAACCTTTGGTGCTGTCGCCTTGGGACTGGCTAACTTTGATCCTGGGCTCGCTGTATATCAAGTTGTTGCGAACAAAATTGGTAGCCCACGCCACGGCGACATGCTGCGCGACGGGTTGCCTGAAGGTATCAGCCTGCTGGGTGCCATCCCCCGTGATGAGGCAATGAGCATTCCTGATAGGCACCTTGGGCTGGTTCAGCCGGCAGAGTTGGAGAATCTTGACCGGCAGTTGGATAAAGCCGCCGAAGTTCTCAAAGCTGCTGGCCTTGAAGAGCTACCAAAAGCGGTGACTGTCAGGACAACCGAGCCGGCCAGGCCGGAAGCGTTGCTGGCCGGAGTGCGCATTGCGATTGCCCGGGATGCTGCCTTCAGTTTTATTTACCGTGCAAACATGGAGTTGCTTCGTGCTATGGGGGCGGAGCTGCACTATTTCTCGCCCCTCGAAGATGCAGAGATACCATCAGCCGACGCCCTGTGGATTCCGGGTGGCTACCCTGATCTTCATGGCGGCATCCTCGCAGGGAATGAGTCCATGAGGACAGCTATCAAGGCGTTTTACAACTCCGGCAAGCCAATACTTGCGGAATGTGGTGGCTTAATCGCTTGCATGGAGGAGTTCACGGATAAAGACGGCATAACCCACCCGCTATTCGGGATCGTGCCGGGGCAGGCAACTATTGCCAGGCGCCTTCAGGGCATCGGCATGCACAGCCTTGCGACAACACAGGGTGAACTGCGAGGCCATACATTCCATCGGTTTACCCTTGGCACACACTGGGAGGCCGTGGCCCACACCAAAAAACAGGCAGGCACCGGTAGTGAGCTTGTGTTTGGTGACAAAGGCTTGGTCGCCAGCCTGTTTTACAGCTATTTTCCATCAGCACCGAGCGTTGTTGCCGCTATTTTCAAAGGCCAGCCGCTGACATTCCATAATGACGACGAGGGTACATCATGAAGGAACGCGCAAAAGACCCTGAACGCCATGCCAAACGCCTAGCTGCCAAACTTAAAATCCTGACAGAACCACTAGCCACGACCCTGTACGACAAGGGTCAATTAC
>JABXHG010000309.1 GCA_013393545.1 Alteromonadaceae bacterium
CACCATGGTTTTTGCTGTCTTTTGAATCGATTTACCGAAGTTTCCTACAATACTGGGTGCTGTCAACTGGGCTAAACAACCCATTTCTAGATAAGGGATCAATCGGTTGGGATCTTCGCGAAATTTGGCATTACGCTCAGGATGAACGATTACAGGAACTTTACCTAATGCTCTTAACTCAAAAAAGAGCTCTTCGGTGTAAGCTGGAACATCCATGGTAGGAAATTCGATCAATAAATAGACATCAGATAAATCAGTAAAAAGTATTTGGTCCCTTCGTATCTCTTCTAACAACTCTCCGGTAATTCGAACTTCCTGTCCTTCCAATAAGGTCAATGGTAGGTTACGTTGATCAAGCTCTGCTTGCAACAAGGCGACGGTTGAAATCACCGTCGCTTTAGGGTTATCATAACGACCATTATTATGATGAGGGGTACACAAGATATGAGTTATCCCTTGGTCAACTGCCTCACGGGCCATTGCCAAGCTAGCATCCATACTTTCCGCGCCATCATCTATCCCAGCTAATATGTGGCAATGTAAATCAATCATCCCCGTCACTCCTCTCTAATCTGAATAATAGTAGTAGGCTTGGTCCTTGCTTTGCTCTGCGCCATTATAAACAACCCCTAATACACGTGCTTGAACCATGGTCAGTAATTCTTTAGCTTTATTCAATGCATCTTTTCTGGTCCAATTTTCCCGTACTACTAGTAATGTTCCATCAGCTTTTGACGCCATTAATTGAGCATCAGTTACAGTCACTACCGGTGGTAGGTCAAAAATAACCATGTCGTAGCGACTACGAGCTTCTTCCATCACTTGGTCCATTTTAGTCGATCCCAATAATTCCGAAGGGTTAGGGGCTTTTGGTCCACTGGTGAGTATCGAGAGGTTTTCCACTGAAGTTGTTTGAACAGATTCTGTCAAAATCGCTCCCGTACTTAAGACAGTACTTAACCCAGTTTGATTATTTAATTGATAGGTTTTGTAAACCGTTGGTTTGCGCATATCGGCATCCACTAATAAGACTTTTTGTCCCGCTTTTGCAAAAACTACAGCTAAATTCGCCGAAGTGGTCGATTTCCCCTCACTTGGACCAGAAGAAGTCACCACTAAAGTTTTCACTCGTTGATCTGCTGAAGAAGCAAACTGAATATTAGTACGTATAGTACGATATTGCTCCGCTACAGGAGAGGAAGGATCTACTAACGAAACTAAACTTACGGGTTTTGTTTTTGTGTTTTGTCGTTCATTCTTTCTTAATTTCATTTATTCTTCCCTCCTATACTCGTGTCCGACTACGGCGTCCGCCACTATTTGACGTATTTGTATTATTTTCACTACTGGTCGTTTGACTGGCCCTTGGTGATTTTTTTGTAGTTGCATCCAATTCTTTTTGACTCATTCTAGGTACATTACCTAAAACTGTTAGCCCTAGGTTATCAGAAATATAACGGTTATCCTTAACCGTACGATCTAGGATTTCCATCAAGAAGCTTAAGCCGATGCCAACCAACAAGCCTAGTATAATACCAACGGCTAAGTTTAGTATACGACTAGGTGAAACCGGACGTGGACTAGCGGTTGCCCGAGAAACGATAGTGGTTTGATCAACATTCGTCAATACATCTTGTACCGTTTCTTGAAAGACTTCCGCTGCAGTATTTGCTATATGCTCCGCATCAGAAGCTGT
>JABXHG010000310.1 GCA_013393545.1 Alteromonadaceae bacterium
CCATCGGCTTCATTTTTAGCGACGAGAAATTCATCTAACAGCTCTGGCAGACGAATGTATTTTACCTTGTAGTGTTGACGGCAAGCTTGCACGCCTAAGGCGTTCGAAAGCCATGTTTTTCCGCTACCTGACGCGCCCATGATAATAATATTTAAATGGTGCTGTATATAATTTCCAGAGGCTAATTCAAGCAGTAGGGGCTTATCAAGATGTCGATCGGCATGATATTCAATATCCTCTACCGCTGCACTGGGGTCACTGAATTTGGCTTGCTTGATTAATCGTTGTAATTTATTGGATTTTCTTCGAGAGTATTCCTGATCGACTAGTAAGTTCAGTCGGTCTTCAAAAGGCATATCTTGAAAGTCTGGGGTTCCCATTTGCTCTTTGTAAGCTTCTGCCATTGCGCTCATTTTCATCTCTGTTAATTTACGTAGGGTTTCTTCATTTATCATTTGTTTTTCCTCCAAAGTAATCTGCTCCACGAACAAATCCGTAGGATTGATTCGTTTGCGTTTCGGTTAATTTTCCTTGTTCTTTGATCTTCTCTCTTTTTTTATTTCGATTTAAAATCGTCTTATATACTGTAACTGTAGGTATCGAGGAGGCAAGTAGTATATTTTGAGCGGCTAATTCTAATGCTTCATTGGAATAGTTCCGAGATAAATTTCTTAGGCTTATGATTTGATGGAGTGCTTTCTTTTCTGGACTACGATTTAATAGCGTTTCAATAAATTCAAGCATGTTTTTCCCAATGCCTTCTGCCCATTCTCGACTATTTTCAGGTGTGTGTTCCATAAACAGACGGTGATTGTCTGGCATATGCTCGGTAAGCGTCGCATATTGTCCAACCGTTCCTTTTAATCGCTTATGGGATGCAATGCGACTCTCTTTGAAGTATACTTCAATTAAGTCCTTAGAGAGACGAATATCTACGTCACTCTGGATATATTCATAAGGAACGGAGTAGTACATGCGATCCACTTGAATGTGGTAATTTAGTTGAACTTTCGCCGTTCGCCATTCGGATAATTTCAAGCGTGTAGAGCGAAGAGGGTAAAGGTGAGGCTTCTCTTCTTCGTTGTACACTTGGATCCGTGAGCCAGGTCTTTTTTGAAAAGCTTCGGTATTCATTTTTTCTAGCTTATGCCAAAGTTTTTTGTTTAAATCAGGCAAATCAAAACATTGGATATGCCGTAAGGAAGCGATGATTTGTCTTGAGACAAATCCAACGGTTCCTTCCACACTTGCCTTATCTTTCGGTTTCCGAACACGACCTGGAATAATGACAGTGTGATAGTAGTCCGCTAGTTCACGATAGGCTTCATTTAACTTCGGTTCACTTACTTGAGCTTTTATAACGCCTGTTTTGAGGTTGTCTGGAACAATAGCTTCTGGAACGCCTTGAAAATATTCAAAAGCATGAATGTGAGCGGTCAGCCAACTTTCAGACGTCATATCTAAAAAACCTTCTACATAGCTATATTGACTATAGGGAAAGGTCGCAATAAACACATAGATTTTGAACGGGTTTCCTCCCGAACGGTTATTTAATGTAAGCGTAGATCCTGCCCAATCGACCTCCAAAAGCTCACCTGGTTTACGACGTTGAGGCATTGTGGC
>JABXHG010000311.1 GCA_013393545.1 Alteromonadaceae bacterium
ATTGAAAAAATCAGAAATACCCTGGGCACGGATAAGGTAATGAAAGACAAATTAGGAATAACCACACAGAAAAAATGGTATCAGCTTTTCTTTTATCGTCCAGAAATGATTCTGGTGTTTTGTTATAGCTTAGCTATTCTTATTTGGTATTTTGGTATAGATGCCCTCACTTCCCATATTATTTTAGAACCCGATGTTGAGTATAACTTAGCTCAATCTAAGCCTTGGGGAATTGTGGCTTTATCAATCGTCTCTCTAATTCTTTATGCTCGCATTTGGGTTTTAAGATTAAAGAAGTCGCGTGAACTGCTGTATAAATACCTAGGTAATAGCCCTACCGTTCATTATGAGATTCGTGCATATGAATCGGACTCTCGCGTCGACTGGGTGAGCCCCAACTGCGAACGCATTATGGGCTATTCAGCAGATGAGATAAAAGTCCCTGGTTGGTGGTTAAGAAACATTCATCCGAATGACCTTCAAATGACTAAAACAACCGCTTTAAGAGGTCTTGAGGAAGAACAATTTGTTCTTGAGTATCGTTTCCGTCATAAACAAGGCTATTATGTTTGGGTCCGAGATGAGTTGTTTCGCACCAGTAAACGTCCTCTATGCTTTCAAGGCTCATGGACGAATATCTCTGCTGACTATACTGATAACTCCAGCTTAAGTTCAACGGCTGTACCAGAGCATGGGGTCTTGTCGGGTATTGCATTGCTCGACCAACATCACAGAGTAATCAATGTGGATGCCCCATTCACAGAGATATCAGGGTTAAACGAGTCAATATGTCTTGGTTCAAAACTAGAAGAGCTGCTGATAGCAACCGACATTGATGATCTCAAAAGCCTCTTCCCTTCTAATCAGAGTATCCTTATTGTTGGACGTAATGCAGAGAAAAAACGTTATTCTGCTATTCTGACAATTCGTGAGGCTATTTCCGGCTTTTCAGAGCAAGCTGCCTATATTGCCACGTTAAGTGATATAACTCGAATGAAGCAGCAACAGCGGCAGCTAGAGAAATTAGCTTTTTCCGATGACTTAACCGGTTTACCCAACTCTAATTCTCTGGCATTGGATCTCTCCAAATTACTGGATGAATTAGCCAGTGACCGCTTAGCCGCCGTTTTAGTCATGAATATTAACCATTTTCACAAAGTAAACGATAAGTACGGTCATCACATTGGGGATAAAATACTGCAACGCCTCGCTCAACGGTTAAAAGACGTCACCCCCTTTGGTACTAAGTTATATAACCTTGGGGGCGATGAGTTTGCTATCGTTTTAAATCAGGTTGTCGAATATATCGACATACAAAGAATTATTTTACAGATTCGACAAGCTTATGAACGCCCTTTCGTGTTGGATACTAGTGGGCAACAAATTCAATTAAGTGCCAGCATTGGTGCGAGTGTTTATCCTCTGGATGGTCACGATGCCAAAAGGCTTCTTGATCAAGCCAGTCTGGCTATGAATTCAGCGAAAGACGAGCATAACGAGAACACCACCTATTTTAAACAAGAGCTGGAAAACCGCTCTTACGATGAAATCCAGTTAGATGAAGATGTACACAGTGTATTGCAAACCAAGCAAATGCAGTTGGTTTATCAGCCCGTACTCAACATGCAAAAGCAGGTAGTAGGCGTTGAAGCATTGCTGCGTTGGGAGCATCCCGACCC
>JABXHG010000312.1 GCA_013393545.1 Alteromonadaceae bacterium
TTAACGTATGATCGCACAATGGATCTCCACTTTCACATGGCGGTGGACCCTCCCACGTCTCTCGGCGTCAATGCGCGTAAATTCCTTCGTTCGACCTGACCATGGTGGAGGCCGGAAATGCTCCTTTAGTGGGTCGCTGCCCTGATGGATGTAATAACGACCGGCTTCTCCGTGCTTCAATTGTCAAAAATGTTGTTGTTAACGATGGTTCTATTTTGGCTATGCGACTTCCTGCATGTTTGAAATCATTGGGATATCCCGAATCATTCGTTCTTCACTGAATCTGCAGTTTCGTGTACCTAATATAAAAAAGATCTTAACGACTTTTCTGCTTAGCGCGACAAAGGATTGCTTCCCTGACAGTGGATTATTAGGCCGATAGCGATAGTAATGATGCAATTGTTTAAACCCTGCATTGTGTAACGATAAGGGTCTTGCCACTTGATACAATAAGTTTCGCAGTCTCTTACGCCCTCGTTTGGTGATGGTCGTCTGGCCCTTGAAATAACCTGATTGATTCAATTTTAAATTTAATCCCGCTAATTTAATGATTTGGCGTGGATCTTGATAATTTGATAAATCACCAACTTCAGCGAAAAAACCAGCCACGGTAATGGCGTTTACACCTTTGATCGCCATCATCTCTTCAGCTCCAGGAATGTGGAGAACGAGTTCTTTTAGTTGTGCTTCAAGAGCGATTAATCGTTCTTCCATCGCCTTATACTGATCAAGGAGATAACGGATCTCTTGGCGTCCCATGCGCAAGCCTACTTGTAAGCCCACGCTATGCTCAGCTGCTTCTTTTAAGGCCCGTATGCGTTTGATTCCCACTGCTCGAGTTGCGACCTGTTTAACTTCCATAAGTAAGCTTTCCTCGGATGCTGCTCGTATATCTTCTGGCAGATAACCCTTATCTAATAAATGAAGGGCAGCCTTTCCAGTCCAATCTTTAAAGACCGTCAGAAACTCTGGAAAATACCGATCTAATGCATTATGCATTTGTGCTTTTATCGACGCTATATCCTCTTGGATCATGTCATAAAGCTTCATGCCTTCCCGCAATTCCGCATACACATCCTCTGGTAACGTTGGTTCATGGTAACGACCGTCACGCATGACCTGTGCGATGACTTTCGCATCTTTGGTGTCATTCTTCGTTGGGGAATCATCGTCCATTTCCTTGAACCGTTTTACCTTCATCGGATTGACAACCACCACGGAAATGTCTTGCGCCTTCAAATAATAGGCTAGATTAAGCCAATAGTGTCCAGTCGGTTCCATTCCAATCAACAGATTAGGGCGGCCATGTTGTACAGACAGGTTTTTGGCCCATTCTATCAACTCCAAAAAACCTTGATAACAATTTGTGAAAACCAGTCGTTTCACCAGATCTTGACCACGGTCATCTATCGCCCGCGCTACATGTTTGCGTTTCGCTACATCCACCCCAATAATTAAGGTTTGTTCATTGACTTGTGCTATTCGCTTATTTTGTGTAAAATCCATACTAGAAGTCCTCCTTCGGTACTTAATTCGAGGTCATGCATGACACTCTCTATCGTACCAGGGGGACTTTTTTTATGCATTTGTCAGATTCGGCTGTTATCCCTCAAATTTTCTTATTACAGGAATGCTCCTTT
>JABXHG010000313.1 GCA_013393545.1 Alteromonadaceae bacterium
TTATAAATGCGCAAGAACACATGAAGGCCGGCGATCCTACTAGGATTTACTATCAATATGTTAGATATTCTTTAGATGAATTTAGGGATATAAATTTCTATATTTCAGATGCTGCAAAAGGGCTGAGCCGCAAGGATGTAATTCATGAACATGTGATCCCGCATTCAATAGTCATGAGTAAGCTCCTTGCATTAAAATCATTATCGAATGAAGATATCATGGGTATAATTAAAAGTTATTACGTGATATGTGTGATTACTAAAGAGGAAGACAAGCGATTAAATGCCGCTGGTTTGCGAACGAAGATGCCAGATGGCTGGGACGATAAGAGTGATAGTGTTTTTGCTCGGTATCAAAGGGTGGATATATCAATTTCCGAACAATGCTGAACTTACCTAACAAATCACGGAAGGCGGATGCTGAAAACGCGCCGCTTCGTTCAGCGTTATGTTCTATAAAGGTACTGAGGGCCATGTTTGATAAATTCAGAAAAATGAATATTGCTCATCGGAAAACTGATGAAGCATTGTATTCCGTAGTTGCTAAAGAGATGGGAAGCGGCGTCAGGAACAATGGCCTATGGCTAAAAGCATTAGAGAAGGCAGGTGGAAATAAAGATAAGCAGGTCGCAGAGTATATAAAGCTTAGGGTTCAGTCGTTAAAAGATGACGCGAGTATCCTTTCTGAGTTCTCCGAGACAGCAAAGCAAATTTCGCATAACCTTGATATTGAAGAATTCGTTACGCTTTTGAGTAATAGCTCGTCGCTCGAAAAAATCAAAGCATATTTAACCGGGATGAGCATGCAGGAAATATCCGAATTCATCAATCAACTAGATGCCTGCGAGGAATATCCAATTCATATTGCTGTAAAGAAAAATAGAACAGATATTGCAAGGTGGCTGCTGGATGTGGGAGCAAACCCTGATCTAAAAAATTACTGGGGCAGCACGGCATTAGAAATTGCCGAAAAGAAAGGAGATCAAGAGGCTATTGCAGTGCTCGAGCAATATACAACATAACAATGGCCTCCAAGGGACGCTCCGCTTCGCTGCGCGCCCCTGAGCCCTAGCGTTATACGTGAAAGGAATATTGTGCCTAATATTGAAGCAGAGAGTTTTTCAGAAAGGATGAGGGCAGCCATTTCGCTTTGCTGGGTTATGTTTTCCAGAAAAGTGGGAAATGGACTGATTCCAATAAACAAAGAAGCCTCTATGCAACTGCAATATGCGTATGTCCTTCAGCAGCTTCTTCCGTTAATAACGTTCCATAATGATGAGAATTTTGAAATAGAGCTGGAAGCTGGAGTTAAGTCAAATGGCCGTAGTCGTGAGATTGACCTTCTCTTCAGCGGCAAGTGTGGGAATCAAAAACATATCGTAGCAATAGAAATGAAATGTTACCGCACGTTGGCGGCGTCTGGTGGCAAGCGCGGCGCGACCGATATTTTTATGAAAGATGTATATGAAGACCTATATCTTCTTGAGCAATACGTATCACAAGGTATCGCTCAAGAGGGAGTGGCGCTTGTGATGAACGATATGGAAAGGCTTGTTAACCCTTCAGGGAAAGACGCGAAATGCTGGGATTATGATATTTCACACGGCGCTTCCTTTGGTCC
>JABXHG010000314.1 GCA_013393545.1 Alteromonadaceae bacterium
CGCGCAGGATAATGCAGTTAATACGGCAATCCCTAACCAAAAAAGAAAATCTCGCGGATTTTCAAAGCCGCTTAAAGCATATAACTGCGCAAGCTTACCATCACCTTCTAACAGGCTTATATCACCCACTAGAGCCATAAAAGGGCCTATGGCAGCAACGCCTGCCACTTCTGCAAAAGCCATGAGAACAACCAGAAACTGTAGCTTTAGTAAGCGCTTTCGCTGCTCGGGCGCTAGTAGTTTAAACAGTGTTTTTAAGCGTTTGAACATAGTATTACTTATTGCCTTCCTGCAAATATGAGAATCGCCTTTGAAGCAGTAGCGTCAGGCTACATTTTTCTTACTTGCTCTAACTAAATGGCGTATGAAAATAACTAGTAAAGATAGGAAGCCGCCTAAAAAAGTGCCGATAATACAGATTAAGGCTCTTGATGGCGCACTTTTTTGTTCAGGTACAACAGCGGGATCAAGCACTTGAAAGATGTACTCAGGTCGAACATTGGCCAGCATTACTGTTTGTATTTGCTTTTCAATAAGCTGATAAAATACTTGCTGCAAACTACTTAAGTTGGTCTCCCCCAACTCTTTTTTCAGGTATTCCATGCTGCTTTGTGCCTTTTAATATCACGCTGGCGCATATAATCGTTAATATCTTCAATTAACCAATCAACCCAGCGTTCAGCTATAATAGGAGACAAATGGTTGACTGATAAATTTATAAGTCCTGGCGTTTCGGAATTTTTTTCAACTAAAAGAATTTCGTCTTGAAAAACACTGACATATTCCCAACTACTAGGTTCTGGCTGTTTCGGTGGCTCAACATCCCGAACCCATTCTTTTGTATTTGAATTATAAACTTCCTGATTAAAAACCAGCTCACCACTCGGCTGGTGCCACTCTTTAACGGCCATAACTTCAGGTAAAATATTGTGCTTTTGCACAAAGTTTTTAATGAACTGGCGTGACTGCAGTATTTCCATTGCCATGGTCACTTTATCAACCTGTTGCTTACCCATACTAATGCCAGCCAAGCTAGCTAAACCACCCAGCTCTTCACCAAAGCCTTGTCCCTGAGCTTCCTCTGTAGGCGCTAGGGTTGCTTCGGCTTTATAAATGTTTGGCAAGCTTAATGAATAAATAACCGATGCTACCGCAAACACAAAGGTAATACCTATAATCCACCATTTACCGCTCCAAAGAATACCGAACAGCTCGCGCAGGTCTATCTCGTCGTCTTTCTGGTAATTGGGCGGTGGAAAGTAGCCTGGCGGATACTGCTCCGAATTATAAGGCGCGGGTTGCTGCGGGTTGCTGTTCTGGCTTTCGTTGTCTTGTGTCATGGTTTTATCTTATTGGGTTCTCTACTAAAAGTTAGTCGTTATTAAACTAATCGTTATTAAACAAGTCGCGCGTATACACTTTTTCTTGCACGTCTTTTAAGTCATCGGCCAGCCGGTTACTGAGTATAATTTCCGACACGGCTTTAAATTCTGTCAGGTTATTAATAACCCGCGAGTTATAGAAGCGCTCGTCTTTTAATTCGGGTTCGTACACTACCACTTCTAT
>JABXHG010000315.1 GCA_013393545.1 Alteromonadaceae bacterium
AAGGCGGGGATCGAATGACGGGGTGAATGCGTTGCCGAGGCTTGTACACACCGCCCGACACAAAACGACAGTGTGAAGCAACCGAAGGCAGCTAACAAACCAGATAGGAAGAAGATGTCGAAGGAAAAGACGAGGACTGGGGTGAAGGCGTAAAGAGGGAGAGGTATCGGAAGGGGCGGCTGGATCACCTCCTTTCTAAGGAGAATTTGGCAATCTATACTGCTTAGTTTTCAGGGACTTCAAGATTCCTGAAAAAAACACTAACCTATATTTAATGATATAGTTTAGTAAAGCTTTGAGCACTTGAAGTTTTGAATTTGTTTAAAACTGAGTGCGATGGGAGTCATTGCGATAGCAATAGACGACCTTTTAGTTTTGAGAGACCTTATAAGTCTTTCAAATTAAATAAAAAGGTAACTCTAAAATTTATAAAAATTTCGGAGTACTACAATCTCGCCAAATCAAAGATTTGGGTGATTGCAGCATGGGGGCGTAGCTCAGTTGGGAGAGCACCTGCTTTGCACGCAGGGGGTCAGGAGTTCGAATCTCCTCGTCTCCACCATTAAATACCAATGCGGAAAGGTTGACATAAAACCTGAAGGTTGGTATTATATATTCACTGCAAAAATGCGGTTGAATTAATTAGTTCTTTGAAAACTAAACAATGTTAGATTATGACCTAACTTGGTTCATTTAATGAATTGTAGATAGGTTAAATAGTAAAGCTGATTTAAAATGAAACTCCAAAATTCTTTTAGAATTTAGGAGTACTCCAATAACACCAAATCAAAGATTTGGGTAATTGAAGCATGGTCAAGCTAATAAGGGCAGAAGGCGGATGCCTTGGCACCAGAAGTCGAAGAAGGACGTGGTAAGCTGCGATAAGCCTCGGGAAGCTGCAAGCAAGCATTAATCCGGGGATTTCCGAATGGGGAAACCCACTTAGGCTAATACCTAAGTATCTATTGCTGAATTCATAGGTAATAGAAGACATACCAGGCGAACTGAAACATCTAAGTACCCTGAGGAAAAGAAAGAAAAATCGATTCCCTAAGTAGCGGCGAGCGAAAGGGGAAGAGCCCAAACCGATAGGGTTTTCTCTGTCGGGGTTGTGGACCGGCCACAAATGAAGACTTATTCTAGTAGAAGAGATCTGGAAAGATCCACCATAGAAGGTAACAGTCCTGTACATTAAAGGATAATAATCCAGGCCGTGATCCAGAGTACCACGAGGCACGTGTAATCTTGTGGGAAGCAGGAGGGACCACCCTCCAAGGCTAAATACTAACTGGTGACCGATAGCGCATAGTACCGTGAGGGAAAGGTGAAAAGA
>JABXHG010000316.1 GCA_013393545.1 Alteromonadaceae bacterium
CTTTCGAGGCGGATTCATTGACTGATGAAATGATGGATTATGCTCTTATTGCCAATTCTCCGGTTGTTCGTGGCACCACCAAACAGTTTATGGCGAACTTAACTGGTGACACAGGTAGCTGGTCATTACCTGCAGGCTCTATTGCATGGGCTGCTGGTGTTGAAAAACGCTGGGAATCTTATGAAAACCAGCCAGACGGTGCCGCCGCGATTGGTCAGATTTATAGCACGCCAGGTATCCCATCAGAAGGCTCGTATGATGTGGAAGAAGCTTATATTGAGGCAGATGTCCCACTACTGCGCGATTTACCGGGTGTACAATCTTTAGATTTATCGGCTGCTGTAAGACGTTCCGATTACAACTTCCTCGACGCACAAACTACTACTAAATTTGGGCTAGAGTATGTGCCTAAAGACGGTTTATTGGTGCGTGCAACTATCGCGGAAGGGTTTCGTGCCCCCACTATTGATGACTTGAACAGTCCTCAGGTGATTTCATTCTCTAGATACGTTGATCCC
Organism: Alteromonadaceae bacterium; assembly: GCA_013393545.1. The sequence continues at coordinate 519 of JABXHG010000316.1, forward strand.
TGTACTGAGTATGGTGACAGCAGCAATGATACTTTGGATGCTAACTGTAAGGCAGATGGGTTAGATAGTGACTTCACCCCCAAAACTAGCCAGTCAGCAACTATTTTATCTGGAAATGCAGATCTGAAACCAGAAACTTCTGATAGCTTCACGCTGGGTGTAGTTTATCAACCAGAGTTTATGGACAATTTAAATGTCGCTATTGACTACTACGATATCGAAATTGAAAACGGCATCGGCGCACCAGATATAAGCTTGATTGCTGAACAGTGTTACACAAGTGAAAACTTTTCTTCTGCATCATGCGATTTAATTCTAGGACCAGAGGCCGTTGATACAAAAAGCTGGCCTTCTTCCGATTATCGCGATGCGCAGGGTACGTTAGCTGGTACCGATGCAACGACTCAAAACATTTCAACGTTTGAAACGTCTGGTATTGATTTTGACGTTAACTGGAATGACGAAGTTGCCGGAGGCCTTCTAAACTTGCGTCTTGATGGTACATACCTGAAGGACTATAACTATCAGGTTCAGGAAGGTGCTGCTCCCTTGGAACTCGCCGGTCATTTCGGTGCTGATTCTAACTTCGCAGGTCGTATCGCTGCTTTCTCAAAATGGCGTACTAACTTCACCGCGTCTTATAAAGTTGAGGATGTTGCTGTCACTTGGATCTCACGATTCCAATCTGGAGTTGATGACGTCAACTACGATAGCAGCGACTTAAGCAGCTCAGTAGGTAGTTACATCTACCATGACATGCAAGCGTCTTACTTCTTTAATTCAGAGACAACCTTTACGCTGGGTATTCGTAACTTGTTCGACAAGCAACCTCCGTACGTATCGAACAACAACGATATGAATACGTTGAACACCTCTTACGATACTGCTGGTCAATACTGGTATGCACGTGTTGGTTTCCGTTTCTAAGCTGAGTTAAATAAAGCACAGTACATGTTAAAGCCCGGCTCTTTTAGTCGGGCTTTTTTGTGGTAGCATGAAATAAAACCTAGCTGTACTGGAGTGTATAACAATGAAAACAACAAAAAATCC
>JABXHG010000317.1 GCA_013393545.1 Alteromonadaceae bacterium
TAATGCCTCCTGATTATAGCTAATTTGTTAATTTACCAACATTTATTCGATCTATTTGTTAAAATAGATGCAAGGCTTTTTACAGTAAGGCCATTATAATCGTGCACTTGTTGTTGCATAGGAGGATTCTCATGTACAAATCACAACCTTACATCCAAATTTCTTTTGAAGATTTCAACCAGCCTTTAGGCCTTCATATGAATCCAGAAAACCGTTGGGTAAAAAAAGCGGAACGAATTCCTTGGAGCGCATTGGAAAAAGACTATGCCAAAAACTTTCCTAATCCCAAAGGTAATGTGGCCAAGTCGCTACGTATGGCGTTAGGAGCGCTTTTAATCCAAAAGGAATATCACTACAGTGATGAAGAAACCGTGGCTCAAATTCAAGAGAATCCTTACTTGCAATTTTTCGTGGGACTCCCTGGCTATCAGGAAGAAGCGCCTTTTGAAGCTTCCTCCATGGTCCATTTTCGTGAGCGCTTGGATGAAGTCACGCTGATCGAAATCAATGAAAAAATTTTGGCCTACAATCAAAAAGAGGACGATGATCCCACCCCGCCCACAGACGGTTCCAATAGCGGGACACTGACATTGGACGCGACTTGTGCACCCCAAAACATCAAATATCCCACAGATACGGAGCTACTAAATGATGTACGAACGCATGCGGAAAAGATCATAGATGCCCTTTGTGAAGACCATCAATGGAAGAAACCCCGGATTTATCGGCAAGTGGCCCAAAAAGTTTATCTAAACATTGTCCGTCGTAAGAAAAAAGCCAAGAAATGGTTACATCCACAAATTCGTAAAATGCTAGGATTTGTCAAACGTGATATCAAAGTCATTCAAAAATTTTTAGACCAAGGGGCCCACTTAACGGAACAACAAGCGATTTGGTGGGAGACCATTCAAAAAATTTATGAACAACAACGTTATATGTATGACAACCACACCCATTCTGTACAAGATCGGGTCGTTAGTTTTCATCAACCCTGGTTGCGTCCCATTGTGCGGGGAAAGGCCAAAGCTTCCGTCGAGTTTGGCGCCAAATTTGACATGAGTCTTGATCAAGGCATTGCCCGCCTAGAATATAGCAGTTTTGATGCTTATAATGAGTCAGACATTTTAGTTTCTACGATTCGTCGTTACCATGACCGACATGGCTACTATCCCGAACGCGTCTTAGCAGACAAGATTTATCGGAATCGAAAAAATCTCAACTATTGTAAACAGCGAGGCATCCGGCTATCGGGACCTGCGCTGGGACGACCAAAAAAGAACGAAGTTCGTGATAAAACAACCGAAGATCAAGACAACGCGGATCGTGTCGCTGTCGAACGTGGCTTTAGCCAACTAAAGGGTTGTTTTGGCGCCGATTTGATAACAACCAAACGAAAAGATACCACGCTTTCAAGCATTGCTTTAAGCGTTTTGGCACTCAATCTGTCTCAATTGACGGCAGATTTTTTGCGCCAAATTTTGTCTAGCAACTTCAAGAGTAAACAAATAAAAAATCGGACAGTTTATTTTAGCTTTTTTTCAAAGTTCACAATTATTCAGTAGGCATTAA
>JABXHG010000318.1 GCA_013393545.1 Alteromonadaceae bacterium
TATTCAGACTCAGTATTGATTTTCAGATGAGGCAACCTTAGTTCGTCACTACAAATTCACCCGCCAAAGAAAAACAATGGCCTCCCCCGCAGGAGTCCAACCTGCCACCTTCCCCCTTGGGGGCCGCCGCTCTATCCGGCTGAGCTACGGGGACTTGATACGAATTATGCCAGATTAAAGTCTGTCTTTCATTACTGGTAATTAAAAAACTAACTTGACACGAATTGATTATCTTATACTTTTTTAACTGTGTTTATATACAGTGATCGACCATGCTGAAATCGACAAAAGTCAGAATTTATCCGACACAAGAGCAATGCAATTTTTTAGTTGCACAATTTGGCGCGGTGCGCTTTAGCTACAATAAAGCTCTGTATTTAAAAAAGCACTTCTACAAGATAAAAGGTGTGTCTGTTAGGCCTAAAAAGGACTTAAAGCCTCTGTTGGCTGTAGCCAAGAGAGCAAGGAAATATGGTTGGTTAAAAAATTATGATTCTATAAGTTTACAACAGGCCATAATCAATCTAGATAAAGCATTTGATAACTTTTTAAACCCAAAACTAAAAGCGAAACACCCTAAATTTAAGTCTAAGCGAGGGCGGCAGACTAGCTATCATTGCATTGGTGTCAAAGTGTTAAATGATGCTGTAAAAATACCCAAGCTCGACCCAATAAACGCTAAACTGCATAGAGAGATCAAAGGAAAAGTAAAAAGTATCACTGTAAGTTGCAATGCATCAGGGAAGTTCTTTGCATCAATTTTGTCCGACGATAACCGAGGTACTCCTGAGGTTTGCAGTTCAATTGATACTGCCATCGGAATCGACTTAGGGATATTGCATTTCGCCACGGATTCCAATGGTTGTAAAACAGAGAACCCTAGGTTTTTACTACGAGCTGAACGTAATTTGAAAAGAAAGATGAAAAGACTCAGCAGGAAAAAAGTCGGCAGTAAAAATAGAAATAAAGCTAGACTCATAGTAGCTAAGTGTTATGAGAAGCTGACTAATACTAGGGAAGATTTTCAGCATAAGCTGTCTAGAGAATTTATCGACGAAAACCAAGCGGTAATTGTAGAAACTCTTGAAACAGCTAGCATGATAAGAAACCGTAGACTGTCTAAACATATTGCTGATGCGGTTTGGTCTGGCTTTGTTGAGAAGCTAGTTTATAAAGCTAATCAATCAGGTAAACGTGCGGTAAAAGTAGATCGCTTTTTTGCCAGTACAAAGACTTGTCATTCGTGTGGTAAAAAAAGCTTTATAAGCCTTAGTGATAGGGTTTGGACATGCAGTTGCGGGGTTACACATGACCGAGATATTAACGCAGCTATTAATATATTGAAGCAAGGGTTAATAGTGTTAAAAGCGGAGGGGCACTCCGTTTCTGCTTGTGGATGCCTGCATAAGACTAGTGAAAGCTAGCAGTGGCATAAGAAGCAAGAAATTTTTCAGACTTGAAAAATAAGTCACGAGGCGACTGCTCTATCTAGGCTGTAACTAACTTACAGCCTTAAAATTAGATCAGTTAACCGGTACCACCCAGTCGT
>JABXHG010000032.1 GCA_013393545.1 Alteromonadaceae bacterium
CCTGACCAATGCCATCGTGGTGAAGCTGGTGCGGATCATGCTGCTGGTGCCCTTTCTACTGATTGTCTGCCAGTGGTGGCTGCGCAAGAATGCGAACCAAACAGAAGGTGCCACCGGCGACACGGCCAGGCTGACCATCCCCTGGTTTGCCTTCGGCTTTATGGCCATGGTCGGTCTCAACAGCGTGGTGACGCTGCCCCAGGCGCTGCAGGGAGGGCTGGTGCTGGCCGGCCAAATCGGTATGACCATGGCCATGGCAGCACTTGGCTTTGAAACCCGTATTGAAAAGCTTAAAGCACTGGGCGTACGCCCGTTCATTCTGGGGCTGATCCTGTTTGCCCTGCTGATTGTCGGCGGCGGCGCGGCAAGCCAGCTGCTTATGGGCTAATGGGCCTTTTTTCCTCCCAATGACCCAGCGGCCCTTGTGGCCGCTTTTTTTGGCCGGCCAGCAGCGAATTGAACCTCTGACGTGAGAAGCGCACTATATTAGCCCATTAACAAAGTTCGGCGGGCCAGCCCGTCACGCACCCCACTAAACATATCCATCGAGAGGCGCTATGTTCGGCAAGCCACGTCTGATTTTTTACATTTTTCTGGGGCTGACCGTCATTCTGGGGATGGCGGTCGCTTTTTGGGCACCACAGTGGCTATGGCTCTGGTGTATGTTGCCAGTGCTGGCCGCCGTGGGTGCCTGGGACCTCAACTCCACCAGCAACGTGCTGCGCAACTATCCGATTATTGGTCATTTACGCTACCTGTTTGAATTCATCCGCCCCGAGATGCGCCAGTACTTTTTCGAGTCTGATATCAGCGGCCGGCCGTTCAACCGTGCCCAGCGCGACATCGTCAACTCCCGGGCACGGGGTCAGGGCTCCACGTCGCCGTTTGGTACCCGGCGCGACATGGAAGACACCGGATTTCACTTCGTGCAGCACTCCATGGCGCCCAAAACCGTACATATCCGCCATGCGCGCCTGACCATCGGCAACGCCCAGTGCTCTCAGCCTTACGATTCCTCGCGGCTGAATATTTCTGCGATGAGTTTTGGCGCGCTTTCGGGCAACGCCGTGGCGGCGATGAACAAGGGCGCAAAACTGGGCGGCTTTGCCCAGGATACCGGCGAAGGTGCCATCAGCCCCTACCACGAAGCCCACGGCGGCGACCTGATCTGGGAAATTGCCAGCGCTTACTTTGGCTGCCGCAACGACGACGGCTCGTTCAACGCCGAACGCTTTGAACACAAAGCCCGGCGGGATCAGGTCAAGATGATCGAGCTGAAGTTATCCCAGGGCGCCAAACCCGGCCACGGCGGCCTGCTACCCGGCACCAAGGTCAACCGCGAAATTGCCAGCACCCGAGAGATACCGATAGGCAAGGACTGTGCCTCGCCGGGCACCCATCCTGAATTCGACTCGCCGGCCGGTATGCTGCGGTTCCTCCAGCGATTGCGCGATCTCAGCGGCGGCAAGCCGGTAGGCTTCAAGCTGTGTGTGGGTCGGCGCCACGAGTTCATGGCGGTGTGCAAAGCCATGCTCGACACCGGCATCGTGCCCGACTTTATCACCGTGGATGGCGCCGAAGGCGGTACCGGTGCGGCCCCCACGGAGTTTTCCGACTTTATCGGCACCTACATCAACGAGGCCCTGCCCTTTGTGCATAACTGTCTGCGGGGTATCGGCAAGCGTGACGACATTACCGTCATTGCCAGCGGCAAGGTGGCGATGGGATTTGACATGGTGGAAAAGGTCGCCCTTGGCGCCGACATGTGCAACGCCGCTCGCCCGTTCATGTTCTCGGTGGGCTGCATTCAGGCGCTGCGCTGCCATACCAACACCTGCCCCACTGGCGTGGCCACCCAGGACCCCGCGCGCAGCCGCTCGCTGGACGTCGACACCAAGGCCGACCGAGTACACAACTATCACAAGGCCACCATCGCCTCGTTCATGGATATTGTCGGTACGCTGGGACTGGAAAGCCCTGATGCACTGGGGCCCCAGCATATTTTTCGCCGCTCGCAAAAAGGCCCCTCGCGCCCGTGTACGTTCCTTCACCCACAGGTGGACTCCGGCGCATTTTTGCGCGACGACGTGCCGGTGGAATACGCCGATGCCTGGCAGCTGGCGCATGCCGACCATTTTTAACACCGCCACTGCTGCCGCCCGGCAGTGAGCCGTTCAACAGCCCTTTACACTAAAAGCCGGCCTGTTCCAGATGGCCGGCCAACTCCTCAAGAATGTCCATCCCCTAGACGTCGGTGGCAAGCATCGGCAGCCGGGGGCGTGGGTAGTCGCCAAATTCTCGCCCGACAGACTCACTCCGATAGTCTTCACCTCGTGAGTTAGAGCAACATCACTACAGCGACTTATTTAATAACCCACACTTTCGAATGTGGTTATCTTATTTTTCTTCATCATTAATAACCTATCATGCAAGGTTAAATTACTCCATCAAACCAGGGCTGCCCCTCCAAAAAATCGATTAACTCATCTTTAAACAGCTCAGCACGAACAGAAAGCTTATACTGATAAGGCCACACTAAAAAAATATCACGCTTAACACCTTCTACTTCAGGAAAGACCTGAACCAACTCACCCTTATTTAAATCATCATGCACCATACTTTTGGGAAGCAACGCTACTCCAGCACCAGATTTAACGAGCCTCAGAGTCAGGCTCATATCATTACTAACATGTACATGCTCTTTCTTAACAAACTCTTCACAACCATCCCTGACTATCGCCCATTCACTAAACAATGTCGCAGCAACACTGGGAAGAAAACGCAAATCATCTACACACCAAACATTCTCTTTAAACATACTTTCAGAGACAACAAAAACAGGTGTAATGGAGCCAATCTTTTTCTGTATCAATGAGGAGTTTTTTTGCTCACCTGATCGAATAGCAATATCAGCCTGATAAGAAACCATGTCTGCTAATGGATCGTCAAGATGGATAGTCAAAGAAATCTGTGGATTATCGGATATAAACTTACTCCAAAATGCATCTAAAGGACCACTTCCTATATTCACTGGAGCCATAACCTTCAAGTCACCACCAGGGCTTGTCAATGATTTATGGATGTTAAGAAGGCGATAATCCAGCTCATGAATAGGACTTGCGCATTCATCATAATAGAGTTTTCCAGCTGGCGTCAGCACAAGCCCCTTATTTGAACGATGAAAAAGTTCACACCCAGTATTCTTTTCCAATTCGTTCAGTCGTCTCGATACAGTGGCGATCGTCATACCGAGCTTTATAGCTCCTTTTGTTAAACTTCTACTCTCTGCTGTAACGACGAAAATCCTGACATTATCCAGCATGACTTTACATTCCTGTAAAAAGTAATATTAAAAATAGTCATATACACAAAAGACAAAATAAGTATATTAACTCCATCGAAAACGTCAATGCATTACGGAGGCAGCATGAAACATAGAATAGTATTCGCCATTCTCATGTCATTCATTTTGACTTTATTTATGTCCGCATGGGTAACATTTATAAACATCGGGCTTATTGATGGCTTCATTAGCCACTGGCTATCGGCCTGGGTTCTCGCCTGGCCGGCAGCAGGGATAATTTCATTCATTTTTGGACCCAAAATTCACCAAACATCACACAAGCTCATCAGATACTTTTAAAAACTCAAGCAAGCATCATTACCTCTCATAAACGAGTCGATCGATTTCATAGCCACCAAATTGGTAGTGTAGCCTAGGCTCTGCCTGAAAAATCGTGGTGCGTAGATCAGACAAGACAAAAGGCAGCGATAACCCGTCAGGAAGGACGATTTTAACAGCTTGCCTGCTCGGAGCAGCGTGAGACAGGGATGTTGCACGTCCAACAGCGCAGTTTACAGCGTGTAAATAAACATTTTGAGCTGATTTTTAACACAACATGAGCAAGCGCAGGCACTTTCAGAGAGCGCCTGGCCCCAGGAAATTCGAAGAAAAATAGTAGCCACACCCCGGCACTATTGCTCTTGTTTTCTTTGGCATTATCTCACTATCAGCTTGAAACAAGCCCTTCCAAGATTTTAAAAGCCGGCCTGTTCCAGATGGCCGGCCAACTCCTCAAGAATGTCCATCCCCTGGACGTCGGTGGCAAGCATCGGCAGCCGGGGGCGTGGGTAGTCGCCAAGCTCCTGGTCAATCCGTTCAAGGTACTGCGCTTCCTGTTCGCGGCGGCGGCGTAAAAACTCGCCGTCGGCATTTTCGGGAATCACGCGGTTGACCAGCGTTGCCGCCACGGGTATCCCCGCCTCTTTCAGTGCCGCGACCGAACGCCCGGTTTCCAGAATCGGCAGCCGCTCCGGCGTCATCACAAAAATGAAATTGCTGACCGAACTGTCTTCCACGGCGCGGCGTGCCTGCATGAACAGCCGGCGCCGGCGTTTCAGGGTATCGGCGATCGAGCGGGCGCGGTCGTCAAGCTCGCTGTCCGCGTCCTCGGTGGGGTCGGCAAACGGCGAGGCAACATCCTGGCCGCCTTTGGGCGTCAGGTGTTTGAGCACCTTGCCAAGCTCTTCCGATTTACGGCTGTGCGCCAGCAGCCCGTCGGTCCAGGCAGCCATCGCTTCGGGCAGGCTCAACAGGCGCAGCGTGTGGCCGGTGGGCGCGGTATCAAAGACGATCAGGTCGTAGCCTTCGCCCTCTTCGGTGACCAGCCGTGCGATGCGTTCCAGAAGCGCCGCCTCCTGGGTGCCCGGCGACTGGCGCGACAGACGCATCTGGCGCTCCATTTCGTCCATCATCCGCGGCACGGTAAAACGGCGCATCTGGCTGGTAACGCGCTGCAGATGTGCCTCGACCTCGGCGTCAGGGTCAATCTCCATCGCATCAAGATCCGGCGCCAGCCGGCGCGGCGCATCGCCAAGCGTACGGTCAAACACATCGCCCAGGCTATGCGCCGGGTCGGTAGATACCACCAGCGTCTTGCGCCCGCGCTGCGCAGATAAAAGCGCAAGCGAAGCCGCCACGCTGGTCTTGCCCACGCCACCCTTGCCGCCCACCCACAGCAGACGGCGATTCAGTAGTTCTTGCATAAGTTTCATCACCGTAGGCGATTAGAGTAAAACAGGTCGCTATTAACACGTCGCGAGCGCAGCAGTTTTAGCAACAGCGGAAGTCATCCAACGGCGAATGCTCCATCCCCATGCGCAAATGCCAGTCGTGAAAACGCTCAAGCATCAGCGGCTGCAGTTCGATGGTGTAATAAGCGACCGGGTTGGGCACGCCCATCAGCTCGGAAAACACCATGAGCATGAACAGGTCGTCTTCGTCGCGTTTGGCACGGGCGATAGCGCCCCGATACGGGGCGCTGTAGTACTCTTCGGCGAGATAACGGGCCTGGCTTAGCCAGGCCTTGAGTTTTCCCCGCCGCGAAAGGTCATTGTCATCCTGCATTAGACCTCCTTGGCACAGGGCGTATCGATACGGATTCAGGACGTGGCGTCAGCCTTTTCCTGACGCACACGCTTGAGCGCTGCGGCACACTCCATCGCGACCAGAATCGAGGCGATCAGTACCACGATATCCAGTCCCAGCAGGAAGTAGTTTTCGGCTTCATAGAAGCTTTTCAGTTGGGCAAACAGCGCCAGCACTGTCATCACCATCAAGAAAATCAGCGGTGCCAGCGTGTACCACATCGGGCGCCCCAGACGCACCAGCATCACCGTGACCACCAGCA
>JABXHG010000319.1 GCA_013393545.1 Alteromonadaceae bacterium
ATATATCCCTAACTCACTCATGCAAAGTATAATCACTCGGTCATAAGTGAGTTTAGGCTGCTTTTCTATCTCTTCGCTACTGCTTTCTTCGCTTGTCTGTAGTCCTCGGGTACGAGGTTTCGGGTCATAGGTCGCTTTCCCAGCTCCTTGAGAACATCTTCTGCAAACTCGTCAAGGCCTTGCTCTTCTGCGATTTCGTCCAATACTGCTGAGATTTCTTCGTCAGACTTAGGCGCTTTCTTATTATGAGAAGTCGCTGCAAGGATAGTGTGGCCAACTGCTACAGGGTTGCCGTCTTGCAAGTTAGGCGCTAGCATTTGAATACCTTGTCCGATACTCATTTGTTCCATTTCCATACCTAGTTTCTTATCAATGTCATTCATGAACTTAAAGCCAAATGATAATTCGATTTCTTTTCCGTTAAATTTAATTTCCATAATATAATTACCTCGCTTATTTTTTGTATTAAGTAAAAAGACGGGCTATGCGCCCGCCTGTGCTGTTTTGCAAACCCTACTGAACTGATAGCCTAACGCTTTTAATATTAGGCTTTACCTCAGTTATTTCAGGCTTAACTGGGTGTAGACTGCTCTGTGTCCTCGCCTGTGCTGTCGTCAGGTTGTGGAATAGCCACAAGTCCGTCGTCTGCAACGTCCTCAGCTGTTGTATCGTGGAATCCGTAAGCCTTTTTATTTTGCTCAATGATTGTTGGTAGTGTTGCATAACCGCGCACTTTCTTAGCATGAACTGAAAACTCAGACTCGAACTCAGCTATAGAGTCAGCCTCGTTGGTACGTGTAATGCTGCTCCATGTACCTTGACGATATTCAGCTTTATATTGCCCCTGTTCGTTTTGGACTCTTTTATTAATAACCCATAACTCATAAGGTGTGCCGTCCTCAGTAGCGTCCTCGATTTCATCACTCAACTCGTCCCTAACGTCCATATAAGACGTGATAGTCACAGTTGACTCTAGTGTACCGCCTGATGTCACTGTGCCATCAATTGTCGCCTCTTGGTCTGAGTCGCGTTCTGTTTCACGCTCAAGCTCAGTAATCCACATGATTTTATTTGCCTCTACGGCCTCGCCTGCTTTACGAACTAATGCAAGTTCGTCAGTACCTTGTTTAATTGCCATAATGTCATGACCTCCATTTATTTAATAATAATAAAAAGGCACACCTGCTGTGAGGCATGCCTATATTGTTTGAAATTCTGTATCAATAATACTGTGCTGCAAATTTGTATTTGTCGTATCGTCGTTTATGTCATTTGTATTGATGCTGACCAATGAAACACGATAGGAGGGTAGCTGCTCAGTTTTCATGAGAATATCTTGTATTTGAATATATAGCCTGTCATGCGTCTGTAGGTCGTCCGCGTCGCTCCATAAGTGTATACGTGCTTTAGGCTCGCCGCCGTAATTGTCGAATGATTGAACTGTTACAAGGTCTTGTATTTCTTCAATCGCAATAAACGGATAGCCTAGCTCTGTATATTGGTCTACTACTCTGACGACTGGAAC
>JABXHG010000320.1 GCA_013393545.1 Alteromonadaceae bacterium
GCAGGTAGCACATTGGGAATAGTTATATTTGCTAAGAATAAAGGTTGTTGACTTCTAAGTTTATGGCTGGTAGCTTGAAGGTATTAGACGCTTACGCTGTCGCTTTCACCAAGAGGAAAATTACGGTAAAACAAAGTGTTTTTCTGTCTGAAAACACGCGTAAGCAAAAGGGGGAGCTCGTTAGACAGAACGGGTTCCCCCTTTTTTATTTAACACAATAATTTAGCAACACTTATAAGTCCGCCACATTCTGAATAGTTTTTAAAAAGCTCTGTCTCTTTAAACTCTCAAGCGTCACTTTTAGTTTTCACAAAGTAGCAAATCGCACGGTATAGGAATCCATTTCGTCCAAAAGTAATTGTACTCAAGCCGAATTCTTTCCTGAATATTGCGCACATTTCAGCGATAGGCTGCTTAAAGCCACTATCTAACCAATAAATATAGTCTTTGGCTCCTTCATCCGCTCCCGTTGATGGCGGAGAAAGTTCGAGAAACTGTTCACGAAACTTTTTGTTCTCACACATTCCCAAACTTAACCTAACCGCTTCCTCCAGCCCGTCTTCAAAAACGAGGTAGTTGCATTCGTTCATCATGAAAAGGCGAAACTGGCGGTGCTGTTCAGGTTTAAGGTAAAGTTTGGTATTAAATTTATTACGCATGGATATGGCCTAAAAAGTTACTGGATATTTAGGTTACTTAAACATTTAGCCAGGCAACCGGTGACGTGAATCTGATTACTATACTAGCGGGGTGAAGAACCTTCCACAAGAGGTTAATTCATGCTTTATGCTGCAAAAACAGGTGGTTACATATATTTATAATAACACCATTTCGACATTAAATAGAGCGAGAGCGGCCAGATGCATAACCAACGAGAAATAACAGTTCCAGTATAAATGTATGTAATATACATCTAGAAAAATAATTATTTTTTCTCACTGCACTCTCCAGTCCAGCATGCAGCTACCGTTCAGAATTCTTTAGAGCTTAGTTATGCCGCACCGAAAAAAGTGAAACAATCAAGGTCGGGTAACCTACCTTTGAACCACTTTTTAATGCATAGTAAATAGTCAGTTAATGGGGTAATCGAGGTCAATTAATGAGGCTTATTCATTACACGAATCTAGATGCATTAGTAAATATTCTCCAGACGCAAACTTTGCGTTTAACCGATGCTCGTTATCTGAACGACTCGCAAGAAATGAAGGAAGGTTTTAGCTACATACGCGAGCAAATAGAGCTATCAGAATACGCTCACTCCGAAGATGAACACTTCAAGCAAGCCCATCGAATCTTTGAAAATGACTTTATCGATTTCATTACGTACTCTGATATAGAAGAGCCCGCTTTCTTGTGTTCATTTAGCGGCTCAGATGACTTGCTAAGTCAATGGCGCTCTTATGGAATGTTTGCTATCGAGTTTGATCCGGAGCACATTCAATATGAAAACTTTAATATTCTGGAGTGCAAATATACG
>JABXHG010000321.1 GCA_013393545.1 Alteromonadaceae bacterium
GGCGCCTAAGAAAACGGTAAGAATTTAGCCCCCAAGGCAATTCCCGGCATCTTTGCCCAATTCTGGTATTTGGCAATCTCTTCAGCTTTATCCTTAATCATTTAACACCTTGTTAATGGAGTGCAGCACTGCAGGCAGTCCCGTGGAGTCCACTTTTTTGTAGCCACACCGAAATTAAGCGACTAATTAAATCAGCTTGCCATTTAGCAAGCACCCGCCTGGTTTGCCCCGTAAGTTGCTTGGCTCTGGGTGTACTTATCTCCATAACTAGATGAAAGTTGCTCAATGAGTCCTTTGCAAGAGAACCCTTGCATGCTTAGATATTGATTAGCAGATTTTACCGCTTGCTTATTCCAATCGATATTCATGCTATCGACAGCAACAGTTGCATCAGAAACGTTATAACCATCTCCATAGTCTGACGATAGTTGCTCAATAAGTCCGTTACGTGAGAAGCCTTGGAAGCTTAAGTATCGCTCAGCAGACCTGACGGCATTCTTTTGAGGTCCAGTTAAGCCATTGGCCCACGTAGACGCAGAAGCAAACAAAACAGCAATCATAGCTAACTTCAAAAAATTCATGGTAATTTCTCCACTCGTGAAAAATGTATACCTAACGCCTCAAGCATAGGTGCAGCATTGTAGTGAAGGCTAAGCAATAACCAAAAGGCATTACTTTACCTACGATTACTAAAAATGAACCTCATATAAGCTGTAGTGACTAGGGAAGTAGCTCAATTCTTGAGCCATAGCGATTCTCGAGCATCCATTGCCTGTTGTATTTGGTAGATCTATTGTTGATATTACCGAGAAGATGATTTTTGACCCAAGTTGAATCGGGGAACTCTACTTCCGGTACTTTACCGCTGCTGTCATTCATATATTTGTCTCGATCCACATACTGTTGAATGTGCTCTTCGTCACTAAAGAACCTTGCCCTAGTCTTAGGAAATTTATTGTAAAAGTCTTGTGCCATTTCGATCAGGGTTCCCTGGCGGACGTGTTTTGGAACCACTAATACATAAAACTCCCACTTCTCGTTAGGGAACTGCATGTGACGGATCGTATAACTTCCCCAGACCTTAGCCGAAACTGAGGCCAACTCGATCTGACCTTTTTCAGGGCCACCTTCCTGGGAGAAGGCTGGTGCACTGATCATGATCCACAGGAGAAGGGCGAATCTAAACGCAACATTGGCTAGTCTCATTACTTTATCCTTCTCTTATATTTTTTCTAAAATTTGTATATTCCGTGCGCACTTAGTAACTCGCTCAATTGGCAGTTTCGCGCCTTTAAGTTACGGATAAGACGAACGTGCGACATCCAAAGTTAAATTTTTGTTATCCCACAGACATTAATTAACTTAAATACAAAACGCAATAACAAAACGCTCGCAGTTTTGCTGAAGAAAACGTGCCATCCGTTGCTAATCTCACGTTAAGTTACTAAAAACAGAGCGGCT
>JABXHG010000322.1 GCA_013393545.1 Alteromonadaceae bacterium
GCTCTTGCGTCGAAATCTGGGATAGTAAATAACGTAGGCCCCCATTTTGCTGTTAGGGCCTCTCGCTTTTGGTCAAATGCAGCCTTATCAATAACCCATCTTGCGTAATTTGCTTGCTCGTAGATAAAGCCAATTAAACCTTCTGCAAAGGCCTGTCTATTTGAATGCGGAATGTAACCACTGAGCTTTATGAAGTAAGCTTTTTTCAATTCATCTAAATCTGCCGATTCAACATGCAGTACAGTTTTTTCCAGTACAGCTATCAAATCCTCATCATCAGAATTCAAAATCACGGCTTTCTGAAGTTTTATGATTTCCGGTGGTTTTTCTGCGTTAAGCTGCTCATCATTACGATCGGAAAAAATATCCTTAAGCAATGCTAAACGTTGCTGGGCTGTTTTTGTGTTCCATTCCTTTAGCCGGGAGGTTGCCCCAAAAGGCTGAGTTGTATGCAGCACTAAAACGCCATATTGAGTATGGTCAAACTCTGGCGCCAACCAGTTTTTGAGTGTTTTCCAGAGATTTTCGTGATGGTCGGTAAGAGGTACTGTATAACGTTTCACTTCAGTTTGAGTCGATGCCAAAGCATCTGGCGAAATCAAACTAACGTCACCGTCTTTTTCGAACCAAACCGACTGACCTTCGTCAAGAGAGAAGCATTTATCCAAGCCGATTAGTACCTGGTAATGAAAGGCTAAGGCAGTTGTTAGCGCGGCATTTTTACTTTGTTCTTCGCTCATACTTTTCAACTCCTTATATCCTTTTATGAAAACTCATGAAAGCTAAAACTATCAAAATTCGCTTCGACACATATTCGTACAATAGGCTTATCAACTTACAGCATCCATATATTGTGCTGCGTACTTGTAACTCGCTCTATTGATAGTTTTCGGTTTTCGAGTTACTGGATTAAGTAGGCATTCCTACCTTGAAATATTCCCAGTTTGCAAAGGCAAGTCGAGCATGCTCAGTTAGACCCTATCGAGTGCACTATATCTAACTTTGATTTTTTGTTATGTCGTTGACAATAAATGACTTAAACGAACAACACAACAACAAAGCACTCAATATTGTCGCAGTAAAAGTGCCGCGAATAGTTAGCTTCATTCACACTGCATAATAAAAGAGCAGTCAATTAGGAGTAGAATAAAGCACCAAGTCTTAAAAAATTAAAAGTCCAAACCTCGCTTTTAGTGGATTGGTTGAATAATGGTCCAAGTTAAAATTGCCGCTGTTCGAGGCACAGAAGGCAGAAGATCAGTCTTGTGGGAGTTATGTCACGAAATCAACAGATCGTTCCAACTTTCGACGGGGAACGTGACTATCATCAAACACCTTTTTGCGATTTTGTTGGCAGCCGATATTGGCTCATGAGTGCGTTCTTAGGGTGTAATAGTCAAATTAACTCAACTTTATCTAAGGGGGGAAGTGCTAAAGCGTAGTTATTACGACAACGGCTATGATTTAGAG
>JABXHG010000323.1 GCA_013393545.1 Alteromonadaceae bacterium
GGGAAATAAACCGTCCCATACCTGTTCCGGGAGAAAGCATCCACCAGCTGTCGCCGTCCGGCACTTCATTCAAAGCTTTCTTGACTTCTAGATTTCATATTCTACATTCCATTATGAGGTATAGCGTATATAGATGTTGGGCTAGTAGTAACCTTTCTTGAGTATAAGTAGCAATATCTAATCAAAGAGACGAGGTGATAAAATGCAAAAAATAACACTAATTGCCGGGATTACTATGGCTGTATTTTCAGGTGCTAGCCTGGCTGATAATTCAGAAGTTACGTCTTTGCAGTTTTCAGACAAATTTGAGGTTAGTCAGTCTCAATTAGGTGTAGATCAAACTAAGTCAGAGAGTTTTGATTCGGTTATTACTCCACAGGACACTGCTGAGGGTATTACTTACTACCAGATTCTGGGGGTTGAGTCCACCCAATACGGGGGTATGAGTATCCAAATCCAACTGCGACATCAACAACCTATGATCATGGTGGAACCATCGAAGTAGCTGTCGCACAATACGGCTACGGTAATGATAACGGAGGGACTTTAGGGGCAACACAACCAACCAGTGTAAAATCACACGCTTATTGTGGCTCTTTCGCAAATTTCCACCGCTGCACCGGCGGTGAAACCATAACCGGCTTTATGTATTTCTACACTTTCACTAATAGCCAGGGCGGATACTTCACTTCCTCATCGAGTTCAGTAGCCGATCCGTATGGGACACACTCTGATTCAATTTATATTAAATAATGCGAAAAAGCCTCGCTTGCTTCAGGCGAGGCTTTTCAATATATTCACAATCGTCTGGCTAGCTTCCATGCTATCTGTCATATTATGATTCCTTGCGAACTCAAGATGCTCCGTCCATCGCTCCAATTGATCAATCGGTTTATCCCGGTCAAGTTTTTTCCCTTCAGGAGAAATTTGTGAAGGATCCAAGTGAAAACCCATTCCAGCCGCTTCACCCGGAGCTATCACCCCTTTTTCTTTAAGAAAAACGGCTAGCTTCCCCATCTCATTAGGAGACATAGCACGGGCATTAAATTTCCCTTTAAGTTCGTCATACACTTCGCTCAATTTGGAGCCTTTAGAGCTTAATTCAACCTCATTATTAACGTCAGTAGCGGTATTACCCTGCTGGTTGTCTTTAGCAGGCAATTTATCCGAAGTTAATGAAGATAGAAAATGTTCAGTCCTTGATACAATCATAAATCCCCCAACGCTTTTGTTGTCAAAGTTACTATGCTTTACAAATTAACTTGCAAGTTACGCGCCAAGTCTTATTCAAGCTTAATGAATTTCCTTATCCAGTACTGAATATTCAAATGGCAACTAACGAGCTTAAAAGGGAGAATGCAAAACACGTTAGTTTTTTCGAAATTTCAGGGGAAAATTAGTGATGCTGGCAATAAAAACAAGCGGTGGTTTGCCGTTTTTGAGGCAACT
>JABXHG010000324.1 GCA_013393545.1 Alteromonadaceae bacterium
TTAACATAATATACATTATACGCAATCATCATCAGCGGCGTTATCATCATCACCAAACTGGCTGCTGTGCTCGTCAATAACTTTACCCAAGCTTCTCCTTCTTTTGCTGATTTCGATTTATCCATTTGGATTTAATTAGCACGATTTCAGGACGTATTTCTAATGCTTCAGCAAGGGTAACTAGCTGCTCATTGGTAAACCGCAATTCGCCTTTGCGAACCCGAGAAAAATTGGGCTGTAGCATTCCTAAAAATGCAGCAGTCTCTCTGACATTCTTTCCGGTTTTCTCCATGAAGTCTTTTAATAACTCTTGGCTGTAACTCATCGCTTTGGTTTAGGGGATGTTGTACCGTGGATCGTGAATTTCAGATAGATTTTGTTCATATTTTCGCCTTAAACTACAAGCTAGCAGCAGAGCATTTTGGGGTTAGTTTAGGAACAATATATCTTGGTTTAATGGTAACCCGGCGCCTTACATTAAGCGCTATATGTCAGTTATGGCTCGTGGTTGACTGCCCCACTACGAACCTTTTTGTAATTGACGAATAGATGGAACCGACATATATTTGCCGACAGGTAAAGTATCAGCATTAGACGTGGAGTTTATAAGTGGAGCCAAAGAACATTCACTGAACGCTTTAAAAACAGAAAACTCAATCAAAAGGAAATGATTGAGTCTCTCGAACGGATTCTTCAAGAATCAGAGGTTTTAAGGCTAAAGCTTCAGCGGAGAGTGTAAAAATATCTGTGTAAATGGCATTCTTAGCAATATAGAAGAAGGATATCAGAATGCCAATATGAGGGTAAGCCGGGATTTGTACAGAAATCGCCAAATTAAAGCTATCCACTTGATAAGTCGAACATTATTATTTTATTTACGCTTAAATCGTAAGGATCCGAGGAAATCACTTGGCGGTAACTATTTCTTAACGTCTAGCTTATGAGTTTAAATTAGTTTCTAAAACTGTGCTTTGGCAGCTCTATTTGTACTGCAAATCCGGTTGGATGGATATTGTTGAATGATATTTTTCCATGATGCAATTGTATTATCTTCGAGGTAATGGATAACCCCAGACCAGAGCCGCCGATTTCACTATGCCCGCGGAATCGATAAAACCGCTCTCCCATTCGCTGAAGTATTTCTTCGGGTACACCGGTGCCTTGATCTGTTATTTTGATAGTAATGCTTTCCGATGTTTCAACCGCGTCTATTTGTATCTTGGAGTCTGTCGGTGAAAATTTCATGGCGTTGGATAAAAGGTTGGTCAATGCGCTTATTATTAAAGTTTCATTGCATGCTATCTTGGTCGTGGGAACGTCGACTTGCCATTGGTAATTCTCGACCCTGTTTGTGGGAAGACTGTTGATGGCTGCAGAAACAAGCGTTTTGAGTTCAATGTCGGAGAAGTCAGTAGACTTGTCCAAACTATCCAGTCGATTT
>JABXHG010000325.1 GCA_013393545.1 Alteromonadaceae bacterium
GTCTATTATTTGCTCCCTTTCTCACCACCCGGGTTCTCTTTTAACAAATGCAACAGCTACTCTTCTCTATCATTGCTTTACATGTGATTTGTGAATAGTATAGACAAGACTGAGGAAAATGTCAAGGCGATAACCTTTTGAATTTACCCATTTTACGTAAAGGACCGTGCGAACCCTGTTATTTTATTGGTTTTTTCTTTTTAGTGAGATTTAGGTGCTACTTTTACGAAAATAAGACACACAAATAGCACGCACAGAATAATGTGCGTTTTTTAAAAGTATTCAATGAACGCTTCACACAGCGAGCGCGAGTTGATGAGCCCTGGGTCGTTTTTCCACCCTTTTATAGGCTTGAATACCTGTCGAATCAAATCGGAGAATCTCGGCCAGCCCTCGAATGAAGCGGTACAGCTTCAAGCGGATCTTTTGGTCCGAGAACGTGGCTTTGGCACGATGAAGCACTTGTTTGACATAGCACGTTTCTTTTTCTAATAATAAGCTATGATGCCCGATCAAATAACTCACGAAACAATGGATCAAGCGTAAGCTATTGAGGTGGAGCGTACGTACTTTCTCTAAGTGATATTCTTGTTTTTGGACCCGAAAATTTTCTTCAATCCGCCAACGCGTCATATAGGCTTTGACGATCGTTAAGACGTCTTCTTTGTTCTTAATAGATTGATTCGTTAATAATTTCATGGGTTTTTGACCGTAGCCGTAGACGACCACCATATTTAAGGGAACTTTCGGTAAACAGGGAAGTTCTACGGGGATATGAGAGACTTTCAACGCATAGTTTTTGCCTTTAATGGTCGAAGAAAAAGTGATCTTCCCTTTTCTTCTTAACGCTAATTCGGGCACCTTGATCCGTTTATTCTGATACTTTAGGTAGCGCTTATCTTGGAGCCGAACGATAAAGGAAGCGTCTTGCTTGTGCATAAATGTGAACATATCGTTACTATCGTAACCACGATCCATAACGAGCGTATAGGGTTTTTCTTGAAATAAATGCTTCACCAGGTTTAATCCTTTATAGGTTTCCACATTCGTACTGTCAAAATATTCTTCCGCAGCCGAAAACAAATGGGAATAAATCGGGATCGGATGTTTCGTCCTGGGGGAGGCAATGGCGATATTGGCGGATATATACCCTTTTTCTATGCCATCACGCGAGCCGTCATGAACACGAGCGAGCGCTTCAAATTGTTCGCCGAAAGGCTTCGTGATATCGGAGTTATCGACGATGACCAGCATATCTTCCTGCAAATGAGGTTGAATAGTTTGTAAATAATTTTGGTGAAGCCTATGAAAATCGTCAAAATCCGCCCCACGACGGGACAAACGTTTCACGGTATAAAGAAGACGCGTATCCTCTTCTAAAGCGCGTGCGATATCAGATAGGAGCGGGGACTGGCTTTTGACCATGCCAAAA
>JABXHG010000326.1 GCA_013393545.1 Alteromonadaceae bacterium
AACTGATCGGTCTGTTCTTTATTTGTGGTTATTGCTTCAACGCTTTTCTTTTGTGACTCTGCAAGCTTTTCTTGTTCTTGTTTAGCATCAGAAAAAGCAGAGACAAGTTTTTCGATTACGAAGCCTAAAGCCATGAAACCTGCCATAGGCAGTACAGCACCTGCAAGAAAAGCCATTGTTGTTTTGGTTACTTTGCCTAATGTAATTATTGCAACAGAAGTTACGTTAGTCGCAATTGCAAGCATTCTCTGTCCTGCGGCAGCACCAGTTGAAGCCACATTGAGCAAACTAAAATTAGCTATAAGAGACTTTAACGCGGTTCCCATATTTGATCCGGCAAGAATCATGGTTGACCTTAGATTGCTATTAAACAGGAGAATTGCAGCAGATGCTGTCGCGAATACACTTGGCAAAAATCCAATTGTTTTTGTTACGCTTGCTCCTGCTTGGACTATATCTTTCAATATTTCGGCAAATGAAATTATTCCATCAGAAAGGAAAGCATCACCTGCATTTGCTGCAAGACCTGACCAAGAAGCAGACAATCTGTTGAGGCGTCCTTCCAAACTTTCAGAGTATCGTTCTTGCTCACGCATTGCAGATCCCTGGCTGTTAATTGCAGTAGTAGTGGCCTTGGTAGCCGTACTCCATTGCTCCATGAGCGCTAAAACGTTTATACCCTCGGTTTCCCGATATTTAAGTAGGGGACTAGACTATATCTTCATCCTAAAAGGATGCCCAGCACTTTGAACAGTAGCTCAATGTCTGTTCTACGCCGTTAGGCTAGTCGTTACACCTTCCTAAAATAGGCTTGGCACGGTATTGTCATAGGATTTCTCCCTTAGAGTTCCACCGTTAGCATCCTGTGAAAAGGACACACCCCTGAGCAATAGGGTTCACTGGGTTTTCACTTATACATTACTGTATAAGGCGACTATAATTAATCGAGTATTTTGAAACATACCTGCTGACGAAACCCCGATTTGCTGCTTCTGTGCCTCAGAGCGACGGTCCAACTTAGAAGCAAGATTCTCAAGGATTTCAGATACAGGTATAGCGTCTCCACCTACATCTTTAACTGCAATTCCTACACTCTCAAGACTTTTAATGGCTGCTCCATTTGTTTGGATTCTGGCGAATATTGTTTTTAAGGCGTTCAATTCTGTTACTTTCACCAAAAGGCTACTGACCATTATAAATGGCGGTGAGGCGCTTCAACCTCACTCTCTATGTTTCCATAGAGTTCAGACTGTCGCTTCACATTTCTGTGTCTCTTCACTCAGTCGTTCAGGCTACCATTACGCTTGCCCCTTGTCGTCCTCGACTGAACGTTAGGATTTCCAAGTCAATCAGAAGAGATTTAATGTCAGCAATTATTCTACCGACAATGTTACCAGATTCTTTGGTACTAGA
>JABXHG010000327.1 GCA_013393545.1 Alteromonadaceae bacterium
TTCTGTGCCTAGCATCGTAAGTAAAGCAGGTCTGGGGGCTGGGCAGGAGGCAATTCGTGATTGCATCGACCCGGACTGGCGTCCGTACGAAGCGAGTTGTGATGGAAAAAATGTTGGTATTTCCTCTGATTAACTGGCTAATCTAGCAAACAAACTCAAGGTCGACTTTCGCTTAATTCCGACTGAGACGTGGTTGAAAACGTTGGAATTTCTGCAGCAAGAGAAATGCAACTTAGTACCTATACTAAACGCGTCAGAGAGTCGCTCCCGGTATCTAAAATTCAGTGAGGTATACTTTTCAGCCCCGAATGTTCTGGTATCAACCGATAATCAACCTTTTTTACAAGACGTCGACAATATTGGCGAACGTAAATTAGGTATGCCCCGGGGTTACCGCATGGTGGAATTTCTGGAGCGCTATTATCCGGCTATAGAATTCCGTCTTATGGATAATGAAAAGGAAGCTTTGATAGCGGTATCAAAGGGGGATATTGACCTTACCATTACTTCCATTTTATCTGCTAATAGTTACATTCAGTCAGCCGAGCTTAATAACTTAAAAATAGCGGGTTGGGCTTTGTTAGAAGACCGTTTAAGAGTTGGTGTTACTGAGCAATATGAACATTTGCTGCCAGAAATAAATACCGTATTAGGCGAAATTAATGATGGCCAACGTATGGATATTTACCAGCGCTGGAGCAATGTAAAAATAGTGAACGAGCCAGATTATCGATTGTT
This sequence comes from Alteromonadaceae bacterium, assembly GCA_013393545.1. Next base: position 739 of record JABXHG010000327.1, read on the forward strand.
TTGGGAAGCCGCGTTAGCGACAGGCATTGTATTTGTTTTGGCGTTTATTTATTTTTTAATGTTGCGGCGAATGAACTGGAAGTTACAGCAACAGAATAATGAGTTGGAAATACTGCGTCTGCAATTGGAAGCATCTAATAAAGAACTTTCCTATTCTTCAAGCCATGATCCTCTGACTCAGCTCTATAATCGGCATCATTTTAATCAGCAACTGCAAAGACGAGTGGAAGACCTGGGAGAAACCTGCGTGTTGATTGTCGACGTTGACCACTTTAAACAAGTAAATGATAAGTTTGGCCACAGTGTAGGAGATGAGATCCTGCGGCAATTTTCGGATGTTCTGCGACAGGAAGTGAGAGCAACCGATGTTGTTGCCCGCTGGGGCGGAGAAGAGTTTGTTATTTTTTGCCCACAAACCAATGTGAAAGATGCTCAGTTACTTTGTGAACGCTTACTAACCTCCGTTAGGCAAAAAAGCTTTGAACCTGTAGCTCAGTTAACTTGCAGTATAGGTGGCGCGCGTCTGGTAGAAAATGAAACTGTTAATGAATGTCTTGAACGAGCAGATAAGGCGTTGTATCGGGCAACGAATAAAGGTCGTGATATTTGGTCGTGGGGCGGCGAGCCAGGCACCGCCCCGGCTCGCTAGCTTCGAGACACCGTTTTAAT
>JABXHG010000328.1 GCA_013393545.1 Alteromonadaceae bacterium
CTTTCAAACGCTAGATTACGAACTAGCTACTCGGTTGTGGTCAGGAAGTCGAGTTCCCATCTTGGAGCGAGAAAGGAATTTTCTTGAAAGTTTGCTGCCACTTTTTAACTCCATTCAGTTTCTTGAGCATAAATCCTATGTGGAGATACAAATTGAGGGTAAATTAAGATCTATTGAATATGAAAAGAAGAGAGATTATCTGGAAAGCAGATAGCTTGATATGTAGTGAAAGAACACTGCCCTATAACAAGTTGCTGCACACGGATAAATTACTCGCTGCGCTCCTAACTTACAGGTGAACACGGCGTTATATCGCTTGGTGACTGCAATGGCTAGGAACAATACAACGTTCATTGGTAGTGCCCCCACATGGGCAAATGCGTGTGTGGGCGAAAATGGCCTCCCTGGGTACTGGGATTACGCGAAGGGATTTTCTCAAGCGGCAACTATTCTCATTGACTTAGTTCTTAGTGAGCGGGGGTTAGAGCACTCGGTTGACGAGATGGTTTATCCGGTTTGTTTCAATATGAGGCACTCAGTAGAACTTCGCCTGAAAGGTGCAATTTCAGAACTTATCCTTATTGAAAAAATCAGATGTCGTGACCTCCAATTTGACTTGGCTGGTTCACACGATATAGGAAATATTTGGAGCTTCTTCGCTGAAAAGGCCCGAGCTGCAGACGATCGCTACGACCCGATAATCAGAAGGCTTGATACAAAGATCACGGACTTCGCTGAAGTCGATGCCACCGGACAGACATTTCGGTACCCACTTGATAATGAAAGTCAAAAGCATCTCGTGGATGTCGCAGTCATCAACTTTGTAGTATTGAAACGCAGTTTCGGAGAATTAGAAGCAGCATTGGATGACCTACATCGCTTAAATAAATACCTTTACGATGAGTATCGATGTGGGTCTTTTACAAAACGACTGTCGCGAAAGAACTTGTTCGAAATAGCATCATTTCTTCCCCCTCGAACAACCTGGGCATCAGATTCACTCAGTACAACTAAGGAATTGCTCAAGAAAAATTTCAATATTGGTAGTAAAGAACTCTCTGACAGCATCAAGCTCATTGAATCGCATTTTGAACTCGCGCCGGCGATTGAGATTACGATTCCTTTACTCGGCGTTGAAGAAGCCTATATTGAAGAGTTTTTCAGCTATTGGTTTAAGCACCACGACCTACCATCTGATAAAGCCCTAATCGAAGCTGAAGCTAGCGAGTGGGGTTCCGGCGAAATGTTTGAAGCTATTGTGAAAGCCGCCAAAACACGTGCTGAGGTTTGGGAGGCCGTTAAGTCCAATCTCACTCCAGAAAAACTGGCTGGTTTGTCAGCTCTGTTCTATTTCGCACGTGATCTAGATTTCTCGGAG
>JABXHG010000033.1 GCA_013393545.1 Alteromonadaceae bacterium
GCCGATCGGGGACTAACCCTTAAGCTAGACAAGGTGTAGGGAGAGGCTCAGGGAAGGGCGGCCCAAATGGGTGATAGCCCCGTATCCGAATGAAGCTGGATAAACCCCGATACGGTGACGTTAAGGGCGTGTTCTCTTGATGTTAAATTTCTCACCATTCTGAGTTGCCTCTATGGATACCTCGTCGGGCTTAAACTGGTACAGATAGCCTGGAATGTCGCGCCCTTCAAACGTTCGTTGTACGAAGTTGTAGACTTGGGGTTCAACGATCGGGCCGGGGTAGAGATAACCCTTGGCCTTACCTTTCTTCATAAACAAAACAGAGTACGCTGGCACCTCGACGTCGATCGTAATTGGTAATCTATTCCGGGTGGATCTGGAGTCCTGGTTGAAGAACGCCCAACTGTCGTCGACGGAGGTGGCAAATTCGTTGAGGTAGTGCGCAAAGTCGCTATAAGTTTCGCTCGTATTATTGGGTACGACATCCATTGTCACGACAACAGATCTTCCCGACAACCAGGCCTCCGCCAGTGGGCTGCCTGAGGGGTCTGCTTGTGCACAGGCACTGATCATGGCGCCCAGTGCCAAGGGCGTCAGGGGGCGTAACAAGGCCATAGCAGGGTTACTCCACGTTTTTGATCGGAATTGGCTGGTTGTTGGTGATGGAGCGCTGGTTGAAAAAGAATTTGAATGTGTATGCGTCACCGTAGGGATCCAGCCGTTTGTCAAAGTGCGGGGTATCCGGGTTGGAGAAGTCGCCGCCCCAGCGGAAGCCAGCGGCTTTCAGGTCGCTAATCAGATTATCCGCTCCGGTTGTCTGGTTTCCAGCCGCAAAGGTGCGGCTGGTGTTCCAGTTGTCACCATCCACAATATTGCAGTCGATTGCATGCCCTATCAGGTGCTGTGAGCGCGTAGCAGGGGTAACGACGGCTCCGGAAACTGGAGCGCCGTTTACCCGGAAGGCCTGATTGAGCACCAGTTTAACGGATCTTTCTCCAGCCTTGGTGTTAGCGGTTTTGATCAGGTCTACGGCCTCTGATGCCAGCACCACATCGCCTTCGCGTACTGAGCCATGATTCAGAACCCGGAAGCCCGCGCCTATCTCCACATGCTCAAGAGAGGAGCTGCTCACTCTTACAAGGTCGCCGGTACTGCTATAGCCCTGATCCAGCCACCGCTTGAGTTCGCTGGCCGTTTGCTGATCCAGGCGTCCACTCATTGTTTGAACAACTTTGCGGGTGTCGGCCACTGCGGCCTGATTGCACAGTCGGTAAGGGTGGCTATTCAGGCACCATTGAAACATCTTCAAGGCGCGCTCGGTGCCTGGGCCAAACTGTCCGTCTACGGAGAGAGGAATGTTCACCGCCTGCAATGATTCTTGCAAGTTGGTGACATAGGTTCCGATATTCGGCCGTTTGTGGCCACCCCAGATTTTTTGTTTGTCGCTGTCACCGCGTTTTAATTCGAAGGAACCGAACAGAGTCGATGTCGTCATAGGATATCCTTATCACCTCCGGTTACGGGATTGAATTATTACCGGAGTATCGTTTTAGTCAGGTGAATGGCAGGTAAACAAAGCAATATGTCTTGGTATTGCCCTGTATATTTTGCTGTTTTTCGGTTTGGACAGTAAGACCGGGGGGCAAGCCTGTCAATGACGGTTTCATTTACATATAGTGGGCTCGCGTCACTTCGGGTTTCTGCATGCGAAGGGGTAATCCAGGCCGTTAACGCTGTTTCAGGTTCAGAGTGTAACCAAATCGAAATTGACAGTAGCGAAAGGCTTGTATAACTTTTAGCTTGAAGTCCGCCAGGTAACGGCATTTTTTGTTCAGGGATCAGGAACATGTATATTTTTTTGGCATGTGCAATGCGTGCTCTGGAAATCCGCGAGTCAAAGCGGGTTGCGTGTATTAATACCTTCCTTTCCCCTGAAATAATGCCCGCCTGTCACGAAGTAGTGCTGCTGTGATTAAGCGTATTGTGGCTCGATTTCTTATTATATTGACTGCCGCAACCGCGACTGGGGTATACGCAGGAACGTTTAGCTTTTTAAAGAAATATGATGTTCTGCTCTTTCCGCGGGTTGAAGGCAGCTTGAGCAATCATGGAAAGCCCCTTGTCGATGTGGAAATCATTCGCGAAGCGACGTATGACGAAGTGGAAGCGACGACGGTCTATACGGACTCTCATGGTCGTTTTTCTTTTCCGGAATGGGTGACCCGTTCGACCACCCCGGGTAAGCCACTGGTTGAAGCCCGCCTTCGTCAAGTTATTGCAGCCAGGTATGAAGGTGAATATTTCGTTCTCTGGCAATACACGACTGATCAAACCGACCGGGTACCGGTGATTGCTGAACTTCTGAAGAACCTGAATTGTGATTTGGAACATAAAGAAATTGATCACTACTTTGCTGTCCCGGGTAAGCCTGATTTGAGTCATGTCGTAGGAAGCGTTTGTCGCTGGGAGCAGGCTTCCGAAAGATGAGGTGTTCTCTATGGCTTTCAAAAGGTTTGTTAGCGATGAAAGTGGGGGTTTCTGGTGTTGCGGTGTTGTTAGCGCTGTTGTATTCGGAATACGGAGTTACAGGAATGTTTGGCATTTTTGATAAGGCGGAAGTGCATCTTTCACCTGAAGTCATGGGAGTTGTCACACTAGGTGGTGAGCCACTTGCAGGGATCAGGGTGTATCGCACACTTGACTATGACCGGGAATATAAAGATTGGACGGTGACAGATGGCGAGGGCAGGTTTTCTTTTTCAGAAGTGAACATCAAGTCCCGTCGGCCCAAGCAACTTGGTGATGAAACTAGAGTTCGTCAGGTAATCGGGCTGGACTATGAGGGTAAGAACTACCTGCTCTGGTATTTTGTGCCAGGTGGAATAACTCCTCGGCAAGCGGTATCAGATCGTCTGGCAGATATGACATGCGAGCTCTCAATGCCTGAGATAGAGCAGGTGTTTGAAAATAAAGAACACCCGGATTTTCCGCACAGTGTTTTTAGCATTTGCCGTTGGTAATTTGTTGTACAGATAAAAGGAATGGAGTTCATGAGGACAATATCTCCAAGGATGGCTGCAGAGTTTGCAGAATTGGTTTACCAGGTTCGATCTGCCAATAGTGAGGGTAACTATCGTATTCCAACCGCTCACCTTTCGCTTTCACGTGCTTTTGAGCTGAACCTTTCTGATGGGCCTGTTCTTGGGAAGACGGGAGGCGTGTTCGGCTTATTTCGAGAGACTTCAGGCTTTGCTCTCATTGGAACAGGGAAGCAAGCTTTCCAGGGGCACTATGTGATCGCGGTTCGTGGGACCGCAACAAGCCATGACTGGCTGACGAACGCGAATGTTGGTGTTTCCACATCAGTGAATGGGAGTGCTGTTCATTCTGGCTTTAACGCCACGTTTACCAGCATGCGGCCCGTGCTGGAGCGTTTGCTGACGCCGACCATGAAGCAAGCCAATGTCCGTGGTCTTCATTGCGTGGGCCACAGCTTGGGCGGTGCTTTGGCTTCGTTGGTGGCGGACTGGATAAAGGCGCGTTATCGCAAGCCGGTCAACCTTTATACGTTTGGCGCACCCAGAGTTGGTATGGCGGGATACTCTCAGTCTGCCAGTGCTGGCATTAATGCCTTGCACCGCTGCACTCATGGCGCAGATCCGGTACCCAATGTACCTTTGTGGCCTTTTGTTCATGCGCCAATTTCCGAGGCTGAGTATCGATTGGATAACAGCCGTGGATTAAGTGTTTCAGCGCATGGGATGGGTGAGGACGATGTTCCTGGCTATAGAAATACTGCAAACGTTGAGGCTTGGTCTCAATTACAGAGACGTTCTGAGAGCATCCTCGGTGCAGTGGTTCGCCTGGATTATGAGAGGCGTCACGAGGCTTTCTTTTCAGGACAATGGGCAGACAAGCTGTCTGCGGCTTTGATTACCTTGTTGAAAGATGCAGGGTATTACTCTGCTGTATTGGCGCAGGCTGCGATTGGTTCCACTCTGACATTTTATGATCTTTTGGCCAAAACGCTGGAAAAAATAGCTGCCGCATCCGGTCGGTTTACTGAGCAGACCAAAGGGCTGCTTGGCCACATGCTTGCCTTTGCAAGAGTTGCTGTAACGACGGTTGTAGATCTGACCTTTAGATTCATCCGCTGGGTATTTGATCAAACAGCGGGCGCACTGTACCGGTCGGTCAGGCAGGCAATTGAAAGGACCTGATTGTTGGTAGCGTTTGAAATTCTGCGAGGGAAAGCTGATATGTTGCAGGACAATGCTTTTTATATTCGAAATGAACTGAATCAAGTGGTGGTTTTTACAGCGATGCCTCGGCTTGACGAGTCGGGTATGCCGGAGAGCGAAGCTTTCCTACCACACGCGACATACGCCAAAGAGGCATTGCGGGCCATTCTTGATGCCCAGCAGGATCCTTTTGCTAATTTAATGATGGATCTTTGGCTATACGCCTATGCGAAGCCATGGGCGGTGCCGGACACTGGAGAGAAACTGGTTTCGGATATCGCTGACAAGATTGAGTGCAGGGAGTTATTTGTCTATCTGGATTGAGCAAAAATCGTTGGGTTGGCAAGCGGCCTAAACTGAAGAAGCCCTCATGTGAGGGCTTCTTCAGTTTAGGCCGCTGCTCGGAACTGGATATTAAAGTTTCGGACCGGCCTCGACAATGCCCTCGGCAACGTCGAACTTCTTGAAGTTTTCCACGAACTGGCTGATCAGCTCTTCAGCCTTGGCGTCGTAGTATTCCGGGCTGGTCCAGGTGTTGCGCGGGTTCAGCAGCTCGGTGTCCACGCCCGGCACATGCTTGGGTACGTCCAGGTTCAGAGCGTCCAGGTGCTCGGTTTCCACGTCGTCCAGGTCACCGTTCTGAATGGCGGCGATGATGGCGCGGGTGGTCGGGATGCTGAAACGCTTGCCTTCGCCGTAAGGGCCGCCGGTCCAGCCGGTGTTGACCAGGAAGACCTTGCTGTTGAACTCGTCCACACGCTTCATCAGCAGTTCTGCATAAACGCCGGCCGGGCGCGGGAAGAAAGGCGCGCCGAAGCAGGTGGAGAAGGTGGACTTCAGCTTGGAAGAGGAGCCCATCTCGGTGGAGCCGACCAGCGCGGTGTAGCCACTCAGGAAGTGGTAGGCGGCGGCTTCACGACTCAGGACAGAGACCGGAGGCAGTACGCCGGTCATGTCGCAGGTCAGGAAGATGATGTGCGACGGCTCGCCGGCGCGGTTTTCCTCAACACGCTTCTCAACATGCTCCAGCGGGTAGGCGCAGCGGGAGTTTTCGGTCAGCGAGGTGTCGGTGTAATCCGGCACACGGGTGTCCGGGTCGATCACCACGTTTTCAACGATGGCGCCAAAGCGGATGGCGTCCCAGATGATCGGCTCGTTTTTGCGGCTCAGGTCGATGCACTTGGCGTAGCAGCCGCCTTCGATGTTGAACACGGTGCCCGTGCCTCAGTCGTGCCCGTCGTCACCGATCACGTAGCGGTCCGGATCGGCTGCAAGCGTCGCCTTGCCGGTGCCGGACCGGCCGAAGAACCGCCGGGTCTCAACACTTCCGCTCATGTTTGCCGCGCGTTGCATCCACAGTAAGTCTCTTTCCGCCATCAGGAAGCTCTTC
>JABXHG010000329.1 GCA_013393545.1 Alteromonadaceae bacterium
TCAGCATTCTTTAATAAATTAATTGAATTGTAAATCGCTAGAGCTGCAAGAGCTGTCATATCAACTGAGCCATTAATAAGTGACAGCCCTTCTTTTTCATGTAATTCAATTGACTGAACTCCTGCTTCTTCAAGAACTTCTTCTCCTTTTAATAAGCTTCCTTTATAATAAGCTTCTCCCATACCAAGCAAAACTAGACTAATATGTGATTGATAGATCAAGTAACCTAAGGACCCTTCTTTAGGAACATAAGGTGTAATATCCTTGTTTAATAGTTCTACAAGCATTTCAACAGTTTCTAAACAAATTCCTGAATAACCAAATGAAAGATTTTTGACCATCATCACCATAACAGCTCTCACCTGTACTTTTTCAAGTGGTTCACCCACGCCACAAGCATGACTCATTATCAAGTTTTTCTGTAATTGTATAGAATCTTCACTGCTTATTCTGATCTTAGAATTTTCACCTACTCCTGTTGTAATCCCATAGACAATCTGCTCTTCTTCAATAATCTTATCAACTATTTTTCTACCATCTATTACCTTTTGTTTTATTTCCTCAGAAAGTTTTAATTTAGCTTGGCTGGTTGCGACAAGAACTAACTGTTCGATTGTAAGATCCTCATTAGAAATAATTACAACATCACTTTCATTATCCATGAATGTTACCTCGCCTTCTATCTTTTAAAATATAACCTGTTAAGAAGACAGGCGCTCTTCCTCGTCCACTTGCTGATTTTCTGTTTTATTTGTTTTTTCTTTTTTTTTTTT
>JABXHG010000330.1 GCA_013393545.1 Alteromonadaceae bacterium
TATCTGGATGATACTCCTGGAAAAGCTATGAGCAGCTTGTCCGGTGTTGGTTTTTTGGCATCATTTGTTTTTATTGTTGTGGATTTTCTCTATGGTGATCCTCCAAGTCTTTTAGTTGCCGTGATTTCTCTGATACTTATGAGGCAAGGGTTTTCAAGGTTTTCTGAAGTTGTAAACGATATAAAGGGGATGCATTCTCAACAGGCAAAGCTTAATGCGCTTTTTTTTCATGGTCATGTGCTGGTTAATGTACCTAGTAAGGCAGAGATAGGCTTCTGGTCTTTGCTGGAGCCCCCGCAGGTTGAAAAATGGATTTATAACGTTTTGGCTAATATTTTAGAGGTGGAGAATAAAAAAATTGAGATTGAGTGGCAGCAGCTAGGGGTTTCTGATGTCGCAGCATTTGTTGTAAAAGTAATTGATGATCGTATGTGCGTAAGTGGTCAATATTTAGTTAAGCTATATAATTCGAATAAGAGATCTCTTTCGCAACACGAAGCAACACTGCTATTAGAAGGTAGAGGCTTACCTTCTTTGTCCCTATTGGCTGTTGAGTCGGTGCAAGGACTTCCGTGCCACATTATGGAATGTGAGAAAGTAGAATATGAAAGTGATATGCACTCACGAAATGCAGAAACCCTTCAGCTTGAAATACTTGCATCATTGATTTCTAACTCTCCAAGTGATCAAATTGTTTCTCGCTTTAGTCGCTCCCGGCCGTACCTTTGGCAAAGGATTGATTACCATTTTCTACACCGCCTTAAAGTAGTAGCTTCAATGCTTGGTCAGGAAGAATTAAGAGCGGTTGAGGAGCTTTGTGATAATTTTGAAAAAGTAGTTGTCAGGCTAAAGAATCTTCCTGTGGTTATTTATAATCCTGACTTGGGAGCTGAGTCATGCATGAGGAACTCTAATGGCCAAGCTCTTGCAGCACATTGGGGGCGTTGGTCGCTGGAACCAGTAGGTGCTGGCTGGCCTACAAAGTCAAAATCGATGAAAGTTCTGAGAGAGACCTTGCACAACGCAAAAATGGATAACGAACATTTGAAAGACGTAGAAAAAAAAGATGTGTCCTTGGCTGCTTTGATGTTTTCCATGGAGTCGCTTTATAAACGGCAAAAGTTTATTTCTGCAATAGAGCTGATCCCGCGTGTTCTTAATTGCTTGAGATAGTTAACGTAGCGTAGTTTTCTGGAGGGTTGTATTTGTCAATTGTTTCCATGATCGTCTGGAATGAATTCCTTAACGATGCGCGTGTGTCTAAAGAGGCTGAAACGCTTCAGGAGCAAGGGCACCAAGTAATCGTTCATGCGCTCCATACTCCAGGCCGTACACAAGAGAAGGAAACCCTAGGATCAGGGG
>JABXHG010000331.1 GCA_013393545.1 Alteromonadaceae bacterium
AATTATACCACAGCTAAGAGAACCTTTAAACACCTAACGGATATACAAAGAGGAAGACTTGAGGAAATGGCAAAATCCGGTAATTTTACCCAGGCTGAAATGGCTAAGGAGCTAAACGTTAGTCAATCCACGATTTCACGTGAATTAAAACGGGGGAGAACACGTCAAATGTCAACGAAACGAACTTATTATGATCGATACCTTGCAGATGCTGGGGCACGTGTTTACCGTGAAAACAGGCAGTTTTCTCGTGCTAAGGATTTTCATAAATACTCAGAGAATTTTTTAGAGGAATTACCTAAGGCTATTGTTTCGACAAAACAAAAACCACGTGAACATAGTGTAGATACCTTTGTTCACATGTATCGAGAAAAACATCCAGCGGAACATGTTCCTTGTACAAAGACGGTCTACACATTGATTGATCAGGGTGTGCTTTCTGTTCGAAATATCGATTTACCCATGAAAACACGTATGAGGCCTCGAAAAAATAAGCCCTCAGAGCCAAAAGGAACAAACTCAAAACATCTCGGACGGAGTATAGAAGATAGAGATGCTTCTGTCTTATCGCGAGAAGAAGTTGGTCATTGGGAAGTAGACTTGGTACTCGGTAAAAAAACAAAAGGCGAACCTGTCATTATTACGATGGTTGAGAGAAAATCCAGAGTCCTATTAACCAAAAAGGTCTGGAGTAAGCGTGCAGAAGACATTCAAAAGGCGACTTTGCAAATGATGAGAAAGCAGGGTATGGAGTGTTTTAAATCGCTGACAACCGATAATGGTGCGGAATTTTCTACTCTTTCTCTCATTGAGGAAAATTCGTCTTCTGTACAAGTATTCTTTACACATGCCTTTGCCTCATGGGAAAAAGGTACAAACGAGCGACATAACGGTCTTTTGAGGGAATATCTGCCTAAAGGGAAATCCTTAAGGGATCTCAAATATACTGAGTTACAAATGTATACAGACGCTATCAATAACCGACCAAGACGAATATTAAATTACCAAACACCAATTGAGTTTTTCAACAATGAACTTAAAGCTATTTAGTAAAAAGTATGGAACAGAAACCGATAGAGCCCCCCTATTCGCTCACCACCATTGACTTTGTTTTTGTCCATGTAGTGGGATGATTGCGGGTCCAGGCAAAAGAAAAGCCTTAAGGGCTCACCCGCAGATCAATGGTAACACGGACAAATCGATTCTAAGTATTCGCTGGTGGGGCCCCGACCCCTTCCATCGCCTACTAAGAATCGGGCACTACAGTCAATGGCAAGCAGCTAAAGCTGTGGCTCTGAAGAACGGCATAGTCTTGTACTCTATCTGTATATTTTTTGAATGTTCAATATATAAATCCAAC
>JABXHG010000332.1 GCA_013393545.1 Alteromonadaceae bacterium
GTAATAAATATTATATATGCTGCCTGCGATATGCGCAACAAATGAGCGATATTTTTTACTTTCTAAGCTCTCGCATAACGCCTGCTAAATCATGGGCAGATAATGCAGGTAGATGGAAGCGGCGACCATTGTGGAATGCTTCGCGGACTTGTTTAGCCAGTTGCTTAGCCATTAGAAAAACCTCTCTTTGGTATCTCGGTTCCGCCGAGTCGGTAATATATATTATATGACCTTTTAAGCCGCTCATCAATAAATAAATAGTTTTTAATCGCTATATACCGATGTTGTTTTATCGCGCTTGCGCGATGACAAACCGCCCTTTCTGCTAAACCGGCGCCGAAGGCGCAATCGTACCCGCACTAGGGGGATGCGTGTCTGTCTCGCGGCGTGCTTTAGCGGCCAAGCCGGGAGTTATCGCGCTTGCGCGATGCCAAACCGTACCCGCATTAAGGTTGCTGTGTGTCTGTCTCGCGGCGTGCTTTAGCGGCCAAGCCGGGGCTTGAATCACCAAAGTAGTATAATACGTTTTCCTTAATGTCTGACATTTCTAGGCTTCCAGCCTCCTTGCCTGTTAAATGCTCCAGTTTTTTAAGGAGTCCAGAAACAAAGGACCTGCCTAGCTTGTTGCTTATAAGCTCATCGAGGAGGTTGTCAAAATTTTCTTCTCGAATGACTTTATTGATAGACTTACCTTGCGGCCTATTGAGTTTTTCTCTCACTAAAACAAAGTCTTTTTTATCAGTAAAATACAAATACATTGTCTTCTCATAGTCCGGATTTGTATTGGTTAGGGCATCACTACGGGCATAAACGAGAGCCCCCTGGAATTCCGTCAATCCACCTTCGTTATTAGAGATTGCGTAGTTCTTCATTTGTTCAACCATTTTAAAGCCCAAGGCGTTTAGATAGGGATTGCTTTGTATCATGAACATTTAGTTCTATATGAGTTACCTTTCTCCCCGTCTTTATCATTTCAAAGCTAAGGTTTAAAGGTGTCCCCGCATTTATTTGTTTTAATGCTGGCTCAATGATAAACCTGCGCATATCTCTAGGCTGTTCATACTTTCCCTGTAACTCTAGCTTTTCTCTGATCCATGCAAGCTCAAGCCTAATTTTTTGTTTATTTTTCCATTGACAAGCAAATTCATAGAACCTTATGGCATGCTCTGATCTGAGAGTCACCACATCTTGCAGGTAATAGATGGTGAATTGGTGTTCAAGCTCCTGCAAGTATGGCAAAACTTCATCGTTGAATTTTATGACGACACAACCGTTTTCATCATCGAAAGTTCTCGACGTTATCCAACGGAATTTAAGATTGTTCTTTTTTTGGCTAATTTGTCCGCTTTCTGGAT
>JABXHG010000333.1 GCA_013393545.1 Alteromonadaceae bacterium
CAGCATCTTCAGGTTGGCCGGGGAAATCTTGGGGTCGACCACGGCGGTGAACTCAAGTCCCTTCAGTTTGCAGATCATTGCCAGGGCAATGGCCAGGTTTCCTGACGAGCTTTCGATAATGTGGCTGAGCCGGCCTCAGGTCATTCGCTATTACGTCAGCGCAGCTATTAACCGGCGAGGTCTGTTGTTCAAGCAGTACGTTGAAAGTGTAGTGCTGAATTACTACGGCAGTGTGTGGGACCGTAACCGGGAATTAAAACCGTTTGATATCGATTCGGTGAAAGGGTTACAGGCAGCACACAAACGCATTCAGCGTATTGTTCATACGCCGCACGGCGAGCATGCGCTGTTCATACCGAGTGAACTGGAAGAAGCACTGGTTGAAGCATTACCGGAGCCAGAGCGTTCAATCTGCGCCAGGGTGTTATGCGAGCGGTACGGCTTCATCCCGATGGAAAGGCCTGAGCCCGGGCAGCCAAACAGGCTGGCCGACTTAGGGAGTTTCGTAAAAGAAACCGGCGAGGCTATTCAGAAACTGAGTGAAGTACTGGCGGACAGTGAACTGAGTGAACCTGAATTGGCGCAGGCTCACGAAACTCGTTCAGAGCTGATGGATGTGGTGAGTACGGCCATGTGCTTAATTCGCCAGTTCGATGAGTTTGAGAGTAGCAAACGGTCATGAATCCATCAGAGTTTGATGCGGTGATGCTCTCAGACCTGTGTCATCCGTCTAAGCTGCTTTACGGCTATCTGCGTCGCCACATGGATTACAAAACGGGTTTAACCGGTACGCCCAGGCGTATCAGTTACCAGTCAATCAGAGAGTTCCTCGAGTTCGTGCCTCCGAGGGGCTCTACTGCAGCTGAGTATAAGCCGAGTAATCAGCAGATAAACCGTTTGCTGCGCAAGCTTGAAACGCTTGGCGCCATCGAAAGAATGCACGGTAACCACCTCAAAGAAAGCATGGTGTTCAGGCTTGTTTTCGCCACCACGGACTTAAACCGCCTGGATGAGGAGCGACAAGGGAGCGACACGAGAGCACCGACAAGAGCAGCGACACGAGAAAACCCAGTAGCCACGAGGGATGAACCCACTAACCCCGACACGATGAGCGACAAGGGAGCGACACGAGAGGAGCGACACACCTCCGTTACTTCCGATATAAAAGATCTCTCTCTAACGCGCGCGGGCGCGACGACGGGGTCAGACTTACAGTTCACCTCTGAATTTTTACATCTGGCCAAACTTCATGGCCCGGCTCAAACCACTGCGGAAGAAATCGAAGCGCACTTCGAGCACTTCCGATTCCACGCAAAACATCACAGCACTGCCAGAAGCCACCATGATTGGCTGGCCGAATGGCGTGCCTGGATAGCACGGGAGAAAGTCTATGCAACCAAACAACAAACCAAGACCCATTTCGGAGCTGGCGGCAACCAGCGTCCGGAGAACTCATCTGCAAAAGCCCTGCGTGAGGCAAAACAACACTCAGAGCAGCTTGCACAAACAGGATATTACGACCAGGCAGATGAATCTGATGAAGATACTCAATTCTGAACTGGTCCCGGTGCTGGTTACCTGCTGTCCGGACTTTGCTTCACGCTTTGGAGAGCACTCCAGGGACATCATGCGCCTGTACGCCGAGCAGCTGATAAAAAATGAAATCGGTCGCAAGGGACTCAACCGCGGTATCGAGAACCTGAAAGCCGGTAACGCACCGAGCCGGTTTACGCCGACGCCGGCTGAGTTTGTCGAGATGTGCAAGCCATCAGCTGAAGACTTAGGCATTCCGTCGCTGGATGACTGTATGCACGAAGTCAGAGAAGCGAAAGGGCGCTGGCGTTTTGAAAAGTACCCGTTCAGCCATGAGGTGGCTCGACTCCTAAGCGAGCGTATTGGCTTCGAGTTTTATCAAACGAGCGTGAACCAATTTAAAAAGCGCTGTGAGACCGAATACAAGCGACTGCTTGAACTGGCTCGTAATGGCCAATTGGGCACGCATGCGAATCGGTTACCCCGACAGGCTGAAGAGCGCAGCCGCATCGAGCAGATGGGTAAGCAGCTCGACATTTCTCAGGCTAAAAGCTTTCTGGCGAAGCGTTTTGGCATTAACCCGTTTGAACAGGAAGGGGCGCGTGATACGTCGCGCTATGCGGCCGTGGATGGAAGGTAGCAGCTCACACGCACTACGTGAGCAACTGACGCGGAACAACCGTGAGTAACGTGTAACAGCCAGTCATGTGAGTAGGAACGACAGCTGGAGAGGCGGCGCCAGTGGCTGGAAACGCCGCCACACTTTTAAAAATATGAGGACCAACAGAATGCTGAATTTAACCAGAAAGCCCGGAGAAACCATCAACATTGGCGAGGACATTACTGTCACTGTGCTGGCCGTGAAAGACAACCAGGTAAAACTGGGTATCAACGCTCCCAATGACGTCAAAGTCTTCCGGGAAGAAATCTATCTGCGCATTCAGAATGAGAATACGCCCGATGAAGCCGCTTAAACTCACCCTAGGATTTCCACCAAGCGTCAATACCTATTGGCGCAACATCGTCTGGCGCGGTAGACCCAGAACGCTCATCAGCAAAAAGGGGCGAGCCTATCGTGAAGAGGCTATTTGGCAATGTCGGGTTCAACGAGCTTGCAAAGGACTCAGTCAACCTCTGGCAGTCAACATTACCCTGAACCCACCGAGTAACCACAGACGGGATATCGATAATTACAACAAGGCGCTCCTTGATGCGCTGACTCACGCCAACGTGATAACCGACGACAGCCTGATAAAACGCCTGACAGTCGAATTCGGAACCATCGTCAAAGATGGCAATGCCCTGGTAACCATCGAGCCATACCACTGACCAGCGAAGGAGAACACCGGTGACAACAACGAAAACAAACAGCGTGTGGGAACAGGATTTAATTGAAATCATCGGGGAGATAGCGCTACTCAAACTGGAAGCCCGGTTCGGAGGCTCGTACTTACACGTTCATGTCGAACCGAAAGAAGAAGTGATTGCTGCCATTGGGAAGTCAGCAGCTGCAAAACTCAGCGCTGAATGTGGTGGGCTCGATGTTTACGTGCCGACCATTCTCTGGCGCATGAGGCGTAACGAGTCTATCGAGAGGGAACAAAACACGGGTAGAACAATAACCGAGCTCGCTTCAAAGTACCGCTTACACGCAAAGCATATCAAGAAGATCCTACGCGAGAGGCACGGTTACAATGTTTGAAACGGAAATGCTGTTTAAGGTTGGCGAGCAGTACGGGTGGCTGGCCGCACTGGCAGTTGCGGTGGTTACCGTTGGCGGTAAAGTCGTTAACCGATGGCTGGAGAGCCGTTACCTGAGTAAAGAAGCCAGCGAAGCGTCAGAGCTTCAATATGTTCAGGACGGTGCCTCGCTTGATGAACACCGTTTGTTCCTGGTTTGCAATTACTGGAACCGCCTTGGTATTGACCGCATTCCGTTCCCGGATAAATTCCCCATTCGCAGTGAAATGTATCGTGACATGCTGAAAATTCTTATCAGCACGATGACCGAGCACCTGCAATCAAACATTGACTCACTCTCGAGCGCCGACAGCAACGCAGACTGGCAACGCAAGGCCACCGATACGTTGAGTAAAGCCGTTGCTGATTACGAGCACAAATTCAGAGACCAGGGCATTCCCGAGGTGGTTATTGAGCGCTTTCGCTCCTGGAATGTGCCGGCGCTTGGATTCATCACACACACCATTGGCACACTTGAAGAAAGCCAGATAGCAACGGACCACCGATATAAGACCAGTGCAATGCTCTCGACCGTGTTAGGAGCGCTTAAAACGGCTTTCTACGATGCCGAACGCACGTTGATTGGTCTCAATGGCCAGTTGACCGGACAAATCTACCGCGGGAAGGAGGTCGAGTAATGGCTTTTAAACTGAGCAATACAAGCCTTTCACGCCTCAAGCAGTGCCATCCACAACTCTGCATTGTGGTTACCCGCGCTATTCAAATCAGCCAAGTCGACTTCATTGTCGGTGCCGGTATTCGCAGCATTGAAGAGCAGCGCGAGAACGTGCGTAAAGGCGTTTCCGAAACGATGAACAGTAAGCACCTGCCACAAGCTGATGGTATGAGCCACGCTGTCGACTTATGGCCATGGGTGAAAGGGGAGATTCCCTGGGATGACTTAAGTGAGTTTCGCCGCGTTGCCGATGCGATGCTTCAGGCCGCGCGGGAGCTTGATGTTGAACTTCTCTGGGGTGGTGACTGGGACCGCGATGGCGACTCAAGCGACCACGACTTTATTGATGGACCACATTTTGAACTGGTGAGCGTATGAGCTTCTTAAGCAAGGTAACAGATTTCTTCACAGGTGGGCTGGGCGAGAAGATTGTCGACGGTGTACAGGCGTACTTCCCACCGGATATGACGCCCGAGCAAAAGGCAAAGCTCGAGATAGCCATTAAAGACCAATCACATAAGCGAGAAGTAGAATTACTCACTTTAGCGGCTGAGCAGGATGAAGAGTTCAACAACCGCATTCGTGACCTTGAAGGGACGGCCAAAGACCTGACCCAATTTGGTTGGCCGGGTCGCGTTGTTGTTTACCTGCGGGGTTGTCAGCGTCCGGCGTGGGGCGGGCTTGTCATGTACATGGATATTCAGTGGTTCAACGGTAACTGGTCAGGCTTAAGCGAGCAGCAGGAATCGGCACTCTGGGTCATCAACATACTGGTGCTTGGGTTCCTGTTTGGTGAACGCGCAGTGAAGAACGTTATGCCGTTTATGACTCAATTTATGAAGCAGCGCGCCCAGAAGTAGTGAGGTAATCGAACGATGGCAGCGACAAAGCGAACACCCGACCAGGTAATGCGAGACCAGGCAAGTATCGCTGAGATGTATCTCAAGGGTTTCAAGATGTTTGAAATCGCTGATACGCGCGGACTCTCGATGAACCAGGTTAAGTATGACTTACGGGAAGTTCGTAAGCGCTGGCGCCAAAGCTCCGTGCGTGACTTTGATGCTCATCGTGAAGAGCAACTGGCACGACTGGATCTGATGGAAGCGTCTCTCTGGAGAGAGTGGGAGCGCTCGTGTGGCATTCCGGAGGCTAAGAAAAGCAAAAAGTCGGATTTACCGCCACAGACAGGTGACCCACGCTACATGACTGTCATGCTGAATATCATTGAGCGTCGCAGCAAGTTACTGGGGCTTGATGCGCCGACCAAACTGGCACCGACTAACCCTGATGGTGATGAGCCGTATAAGCAAATTGCTCCTGATGAAATAGACGCACGGATCCATGAGTTACTGGCTAAGTTGGGGTAATGTCGCTGGCTGCCAAGCAGGAATTATTAGCGTTACTTGAGCGCAAATTAGCATTGAGAGCGCGTGACGACCTCAATGCTTACTGTCGTTATATCGATGTGCCAGGAGCACCGCTTAATGACGACGAAGATTGTGATGAGTTTTATCCTGATAGCGTGACGCCGGCAGAGCATCACGAGCTCATTAACAACACGATGATGGATCTCGAAGCAGGCCGTAAGAAGCGGGTCATTGTGATGATGCCCCCGGGCTCTGCTAAGTCGACTTATGGCACCGTGGTATTCCCGACATGGTACATGGGACGTAACCCGGGCAAGTCGGTTATCAGCACCAGTTACGGCTCGAGCTTGTCGCTCAAATTCTCACGTAAGGTGAGGCAAGTCGTTAAGAGCCCGAAGTTCAGTGATGTATTTAATACCGAGCTGGTACCTGATAACCGGGCGCTGGAATTCTGGTCACTGAAGAACCAGTCCAGCTACATGTGCGGCGGTATTCTCTCAGGCATTACCGGTAACCGTGCTGATGGTCTGGTAATTGACGACCCGGTGAAAGGGCGTGAACAGGCAGACAGCCAGACCATACGAGAGAAGACGTGGGAAGCGTATACCTCAGACCTCCGGACACGTCTAAAGCCCAATGGCTGGATATTGCTGATACAGACGCGCTGGCATGAAGATGACTTAGCCGGTCGAATACTTCCGGATGACTGGGATGGTGAAAGCGGCTACGTCACTGCGAAGGATGGTGAGGAATGGTACGTCGTTTGCCTTCAGGCGCAATGTGAGCGTGAAGACGATCCGCTTGGTCGTGAAATTGGTGAATGGTTATGGACTGATTGGTTCACTCCGGAGCATTGGGCACAGGAGAAGCTATCGCAGGGCAGCCGTAACTGGGAGTCACTTTACCAGCAGAGGCCGAAGCCGCTCGAAGGCTCCATCATCAAACGCATCTGGCCTAAGCGCTATAACACTCGACCGGCTGAATTTATGCGCCTGGTCATGTCGCTGGATACGGCATATAAGCCTGAGCAGCACAACGACCCGAGCGTCTTGAGTATCTGGGGAGAGGCTGAACAGGGGCATTATTTGCTTCATGTCTGGCGCGACAGGGTGGAATACCCTGAGTTAAAACGCATTGTGGCTAACTATTACATGAATTGGCGAACGGATGCAGTGCTCATTGAAGACAAGGCCTCGGGTCAGTCGCTGATACAGGAGCTGAGGCAGGGCGTAGAGCTTTCACAATACCCGAACAAGATAGTGATGCCGGTTATTGCTATTGAGCCTGACGGCAGCAAGCTGAACCGGGCAATACGTGTCAGTTCACAATTTGAAGCAGGGCGGGTGTGGTTACCAGAACATGAGCCCTGGCTAATTGATTACGAGTCTGAGCTATTTGGTTTCCCCCTGGCGACACATGATGACCAAGTGGACAGTACAACGCAGTATTTGGAATGGGCTAGCAATCGAACAGTTGATGTTGTTTCTGCAAGTACAGGTCGCAGAGAGACGAGCAACGATTTAGGTTTAGGTGATATGAGCTCCGGTGGTGGCCGTGGCCGTTTTGGAGGATATTTATAATGGCTGATACCAAGAAGCCAAAGTTTACTGAATTATCGAAGGTTGACCATGGCAAACAGATGGCCAAGGCGCTTATCGAGATCATGATCGACAACCCGGATTCCATTCTGAAGTCGAAAGGGAATGGCCAGCTGAATATCTATAAGGATCTGTTGCGGGACGATCAGGTTAAGAGCTGTTTCCAACAAAGACGCACCGCGGTAACTCAGTCCGAGTATCAGGTTACACCGGCAAGCGAGAGCGCAGCGGATAAAGAAGCGGCACTGTTCGTTGAGGACATGCTCAGTCATATTGGCTTTGATCAGCTGACTGACAAAATGCTTTATGCCATTCACTTTGGCTGGAGTGTTGCTGAGCTGATGTTTGGTCAGGAAGAAAGCCGGATCACATTAGACCAGGTTAAGGTTCGGGACCGCGGGCGTTTTGCCTTCAGCGCAACCAACGATTTACTGCTGAAAAAAGACAGTAAGACATTTCCTATGCCGGCTAATAAGTTCTGGGTATTCAGTCACGGTGCAGACCACGACGATAACCCTTATGGTGAAGGGCTGGCACACTCACTGTATTGGCCCGTGTTCTTTAAGCGCAACGGCATTAAGTTCTGGCTCATATTCCTCGAGAAGTTCGGGATGCCCACCGCAACCGCTAAACTGCCCAGCTCGCAAATTAAAGACCGCAAGCAACGCGAACAGGCTCTGGAAGTGTTAGATGCTATTCAGGCGGACAGCGGCGTAGTCGTTCCGGAAGACATGGTTATCGAGTTGGTGGAAGCGTCCCGGAGTGGTACCGCGGATTATTCCCAGTTGCAGGGGGCTATGGACAGAGCGATATCCAAAATCATTCTGTCGCAAACGATGACCACTGATGACGGATCGAGTATGTCCCAGGCGCAGGTTCATAAAGGCGTGAAAGACGACATCATAAAAGCGGATGCGGATATGGTGTGCGATAGCTTCAACCGACAGGTTATCGAGCCGCTGATTGCACTTAACTTTGCTGACGCTCAACCGCCTAAGGTATGGCGTAAGACTGAGCCGGAGGAAGACCTGGCACAGGTTGCCGAGCGTGACCATAAGATTTACCAGTTAGGCTATGAGCCCACCGAAGAGTATGTAAAAGAAACCTATGGACCAGGGTGGCGAAAACGTCAGGCAGCACCATCCATGCCATTCGGTAACCAGGTCGATCCTATGGGCACTGAGTTTGCTGAAGTATCTCCATTGACGGAAAAGCGGGTTCAACACCGTCGTGACCAGCGCGACATCGTAGATGCGGGTGAGTATTTAGCAACAGATCCAGAGCAGGCGGTGGGGCCATTGGTTCGGAAAATTGTAGAGTTTGCCCGAACCGCTGAGAGTGAAGAAGAGTTCGTTAAACGCTTAGACGAACTGGCAGAGCAGGACCCGGACAATAAAGTCGTTGAGCGGGTTCGTAACGCTAACATCATGGCGCGTATGCGTGGTTATACGAAGAACGCGGGTTAACCATGCGCATTAACGGTATCGTTAACTATTACGAAGCAGCTGCGCAGTTTGAACTGACAGCGGAAGAAGCACTGGAGCTGTTCCTGTCGAAAGGACTCTCACGCTCATTCCGCTGGGACCAGATGATTCGTAATGAACATGATGTGGCGTTCACCGTTGCTAAGTTGATGAACGGTGACCTTCTGGACTTTGTGAAAAAGGAACTTACCAAGGTTATCGATTCAGGCGCCACCTTTGATGACTTTGCTGACAAGATAACGCCGGCACTTCAGCGTCATGGCTGGTGGGGGAAGCGTGACGTTCTCGACCCGTATAGCGGCCAAGTTATAGAAGCTCGCCTCGGCAGTGCCAGCCGCCTGGAAACGATATTCCGGACTAACTTACAAAGCGCCTACGCAAAAGGTCAGTGGGAATCGATTGAAGAGAACATGAGTAGCATGCCGTACCTGATGTACGATGCGGTAGACGACTCTCGCGTGAGGCCTGAGCACGCTCAATGGGACGGCATTGTTCTACCTGCTGACCATTCATTCTGGCAAAGTCATTACCCTCCAAACGGTTACAATTGCCGCTGTGGCGTCATTCAGCTAAGCTGGCAGGACTTGCAGGATTACGGCTTACAAGTGTCAGAGCCGCCATCAGTCAATTGGCAAGTACATACGGCTGCGGATGGGCGTGAGATAGCCCACCCTCAGGGGGTAGAACCGACATTTGTGTGATTAAAATGGTAAATTTCAGATCAGTTTTTTTTAAGATATTCAGGCTGAATAAGAAGGTAGCCGAGTGGGCAATCGTAAAAACTCTAACTTCTGATAAAACTGATAGTCTTAGGGATAAATCCTTGTTTTGGGGAGGTATTGCAATGCTCCTTGATTTATCGGGAGCAAGCGCTGGTAAGTTATTTGTTCTGGAATTCGACCCTCCGCTTGGTACACACATTCTGTCTCTTATTGTTCTGATATTAAGTGCGTATTATTTTATCCACTGGGTAAAGTCAATTCAAAGCGACGTGATTGGTTTTCAAATAAGACAGTTATCAGACCCGATAGTTGATCTCGGAGTTAAGCTTGACGAAACAAGGAATACTTGGAATAACTTACCCGAGTACCTTCTGGCTGATGTTTCCAATGAAAGGGAGCAACTACAGATCACCTTCGCAGCTATCAAAAAGAAAGAACGACAACTGCGACGAGCTAGTTCATATAGGAACTTGCTTTTTTGGCTTGTAGATGTTCTACCAATGCCAATAATGCTTAGCATCAACCTTTATCTATTTTTTACGGAATAAAACACGGGTAGTCACCTAATCCCCATAGGTTGACAATCACGGCAGTCATAGAGGATTGCCGTGTATGAAACGAATCAACATTTTTAAAACCGGGACGCATACCAGCTCCAATGGTGCGACCCTGGACTTTTCCGAAGATAAACTTCAAGGCTCTGCTGAGTCTTACAACCCATCCGTTCACGAAGCGCCAATTGTTATTGGCCACCCCAAAGATAATGGTCCAGCTTATGGCTGGGTTAAGTCGATGGAGTTTTCAGAGGGAAGTCTTGATGCTATCCCTGACCAGGTGAACGAAGACTTTGCCGAAATGGTTAAGAAGGGCTCCTTTAAAAAGGTCAGCGCTAGCTTCTACCTTCCTGATGCACCGAACAATCCAAGCCCGGGCAATCTTTATCTACGCCACGTAGGCTTTTTGGGTGCCCAACCGCCAGCAATCAAAGGCCTGTCAGCTGTCGACTTCTCAGAACAGGAGGAGGGCGTTGTCGAGTTTGAAGAAGACTGGCGAACAACGATGGAAGTGTCGACTGTTGCGCAAATCTTCAAAGCCATGCGCGAATTTATCATCGACAAATTTAGCAAAGACGAAGCCGACAAGACCCTCCCGGACTACCTCATTGATGATTTACGAACGTCAGCGGAAGAGCGCCGCAAGGCAGACGACTCTCCGGTGACTGATTTTAGCGAAAGCGAAACTGACCCGGAGCACGATATGAAACTGGAAGACGCACTGGCCAAGGTCAACGACCTGGAAAGCCAGAAAACTCAGCTTGAATCAGACAAGCAGAAGCTTGCTGATGAAAACGAAACCCTGAAATCAAAGGTTACTTCGTTCACTGAAGCTGAAAACAAACGCCGCAAAGAAGCGCTGACGGCGCAAGTCGATGCGCTTGTTAAAGGCGGCAAAGTAACTCCTGCCGAGCGCGGCAAGGTGCTTGCCTTTGCTGAGCGCCTGGGCGACCAGACGGTCGACTTTGGCGAGGCTGACGATGAGAAAGGTTTGAATGCTCAGAACGAGTATTTGAAGTCTCTGGAAGATCGTAAACCTGTGGTGGACTTTAAAGAGCACTCAGGTGACGAAAACGGTGGGGATCAACCACAGACCGCTCAAAGCTTAGCTGCAAAAGCAGTTGAGTATCAGGAGCAACAACGTAAGGCCGGCCGCAATGTCTCTATTGCCGAGGCGGTTAATCATTTATCTAAAGACGCGGAGTAAACGCAGATGAAAAACTCAGGTTTGATCAAGCAGTTTATCGCCGCCACGGCCATCCCTAAAAATCGAGTTGTAAAACTGGCCGCCGGCGATAACGAAGTCGCTCTCGCAACAGACGTTGCGGATCCATTAATTGGTGTTAGCGAAGAACCACAGGATATCGCTGCAGGCCAGCGTATTGATGTGACGTTCTCGGGCATCGTTGAGGTTGAAGCCGGTGCGGCTCTCGCTAAGAACGCAGATGTAACTGTCGACACTGAAGGTCGCGCTGTTGCTTCCGCTGCAGGCACTGACTCAACCATCGGTCGTGCTTTAACGGCTGCTAACACCGCTGGTGACATCATCAGCATTGAAATCCAGAAAGGTTAAGGGGTAGCTAAGTCATGAGCACACCATTTGTACAACAGCCCAATCTAACGGCAATTGCGCTGGGCTATAAGAACGCGCAATTCATTGCTGACCAGGTGTCACCGCGTACACCTGTCGGCGCGACTAACTTTAAGTGGACTGAGTTCCAGGCCAAGGACACGTTCACGATTCCTAACACGCTGGTCGGCCGTAAGTCGCGTCCAAACGAAGTTGAGTTCAGCGCGACGGAAAACACTGATTCAGTTGTTGATTGGGGTCTGGAAGATCCAATTCCAAATGCTGATATTGAAGAAGCGCGTAACAACCCGGCGATCGACCCACAGGGTCGCGCGACCATGAAGCTGTCCGAGCTGATTGCGTTGAGTCGTGAGAAGCGTGTGGCTGACATGGTCATGAACGCCGGAAGCTATAACCATACCGAGACGCTAAGCGGTACTGATAAATGGAATGACCCGGGCTCTAACCTGATTGAACAAATCAGTGATGCGCTCGACACACCGCTTGTACGTCCTAACAGCCTTATCTTAGGCCAGAAAGAAGCAACCGCTATGCGTCGCAATGCGAGCCTGGTTAAAGCCTTTAATGGCTCAACCGGTGACGTTGGTATGGTGCCGTGGGAGTTCATTCGCGAACTGTTCGAGATTGAAAACATCATGGTTGGAGCCAGCCGCTACAACACGGCCAATAAAGGTCAGGACATGAGCCTGTCGCGCTTATGGTCGGGCGGTGCATCCCTGCTGTACATCAATCCAATCGCAGCATTGCGTGATGATGTGACGTTCTCATTAACGGCAGAGCATGGTGAACGTGTCGCTATGACGCGTGAGGACAGCGACATCGGTCTACGCGGCGGTGTGCGGGTTCGTGTCGGTGAATCTGTGAAAGAAGTCCTGGTCGCTAAAGAAGCGGGCTACTACTTCAACGGGGTGCTTTAAGCGCCCCTCACTCACCTTAACTGGAGAACAACACTATGAGTGAGAAGAACGAAAGCATTGTGCTCGCACTACCGGCACGCATTGATGGCAAGTTGGTAAAGGTTACTGATAAGCCGATTCATGTGTCAGTCGAGATTGCTGAGCAGTTACGAGCAGCTGGCGCTGTAAAAGAGCAAGAACAAAAAGAGCGCTCGCTGAATGACCTGAAAGTGGATGAGCTAAAAACGATTGCTGCAGCCAAAGGCGTCGAAGGTGCCGACGGCATGAAAAAGGCAGAGTTGGTTGAGGCTATCGAAAAGCTTGAAGCGAGCGAATAGCGATGTACGCACAAGCGACTGACATGGTCACTCGGTTTGGTCAGGAGGAGCTGGAGCAACTGGCTCCTTCTGATACTGCTGAGAACTTTGACCAGGACAAAGTGGACTCTGCATTGAGCGATGCATCCGCTGAGATGAACACCTATCTTGGTTCAGTTTATTCGCTGCCACTTACCGACCCGAATCCTTATTTAAAAACCATCTGTTGCGATATCACAAGGTTCCGGCTTTGGGATGACGCTGTGAGCGAGGAAGTTCGCAAACGCTACGAAGATGCCGTTGCCTGGCTTAGAAAAGTAGTGAAAGGCGACGTATTTCTTGGCATTGAAAACCAAGAAGAGTCCTTTTACGCAACGACTTCACGCAGCTCATTAGATCGCGAGTTTACCCGCAGCAAGCTGGATGGCTTTTAAATGAAGATACGCACCGAGTTCAATGAGAAGGATCTTCTCAGAATTCGGAAGGCGCTCGATCGCATGGGGAGTGATCAGCGCCAAGTGTTTTTCCGTCGTGTTGGAGTCGCACTCAAAAGTGACTTTGATATGGGTTTTCGCCGGGGGCGTTCACCGCGTGGGAATCCATGGAAACCCGTCTTACGTGGTGGCCAGCCCTTACGGGATACACGCCGATTGCAGGGGAGCCTGACTGTCCGCGCAACAAGCGACAGCACCGAGGTGGGAACCAATGTCGATTACGGACCAGCGCAACAGGACGGTGTTGATAAAGCCGTTACGGTACCAACCCATACACGACTCATTAACCAGGCATTCGGACGGAAGTTACGGACAGGTGTGTACCAGACAGTAAAAAGTCACACCCGGAAGATGAACATTGAGGCTCGCCCCTTCTTAGGTATTGAGCGGCCACAGCAACGCAAGATAGTCCGGGTGTTTGGTCAATATATGAGAGAGCTAGGAGCCGAAGGTAATGCTACTTGAACAAATAGAACAACGCCTTGAGGGGATCCAGTTTGAGGGTAAGGCGCTGTTTAGTGGCGTTGACCAGGTCATAGACCCACAAACCATTGTTGATGCCAATACTGTGAAGAAAGATGCAGCGTTTGTGGTTCCTGTATCTGATGGCGCTGAGCCAAATGAGCGGACAACAGGGCGCTTTAGTCAGCTTATGCGGCCACGCTTCGGCGTTCTCATTGTCTGTCGTGCGGTGAACGACCGGATGGGTAAAGGAGTGACAAAGCGACTGGAGTTTATGAAGCAACAGATCCGCGGCGCTCTCATGGGGTGGACGCCGGACACTAATTACGAGCCCATCACTTTGGTTGAGGGCAATCTACTGGAATTTAAACGAGGTGGCGTTTTCTGGATGGAAGAATACATCACCGAAACAATGTACGAGGGGCAATCATGATCATTGTGACCGCTGAGAGCAAGTGCCGCCGCGCGGGTATCGATTTCAAAAAGGGTAAGAATGAATTCAAGCAGCTGTCAGCTGCGAAGCTTGCGCAAATTGAAGCCGACGATCGTCTGTCGGTTGAGCACATCAAAAAGAAAGAAGGTGGTGAGAAATGAGCCGCAGATCAAAGAAAAAGCTGATTGTTGGACTAGCCAACGATGGAGCTAGTGCTTACGGAACCGACTTCATTGACGCCGGTGGTACCGGCCAGGCAATACAGACTACAGGCCTTGAAATAACGCCTCTTGAAGGTGAAGAAATTGAGCGTGAGCTAGATGACGGTAAATCTGGCAGTAAGCCGATGATCATGTCCGGTATACACGTGAAGCTAAGCGGAAGCGTTGAGGCTGCAGGATCTGGGGATGCGATCAGTCCGGTTAAGTACCAGGCTATTTTGCAATGCGCAGGGCGTACTGCAACCGTTGGTACAACGGAAGTGACTTATACCCGTATCAACGATAACTCAGAGCCTGATGCCACGTTTTATTACTACAACGATGGTGCACTCCATAAACTTGTCGGCGCAAGAGCAACCAGTGGCGCATCGTTAAAAGTAGGTGAGCTGCCAACGTTCACATTCGAGATTACCGGCCTTTATGGTGGCGTGGTAGAGACAGGCATGCCTTCCTCGCCTGATTTCTCAGGTTTCCAGACACCACTGAAGGTTGGCCATGAGAATACAACCTTCATGCTCGATGGTACCGAGTACCCGATGTTTGAATTCGAGTATGAAGAGAATAACGAAGTCAGCTATTCAGAAAATACCATCGATGAAGAAATCGACATTACCGACTGGAAACCGGATGGAACCATCGTAGTTGAAGCGCCAGCTTTGAGTGACTTCGATCCTTTCTCGATTGCGACGTCAAATGCTCAGTTACCGCTTTCAATCACTCACGGGCTGACAGCCGGCAATATCGTTTCGGTTACTTCAACGGCTATTCAGCTGGGTAAACCAACCTACGGCGACCGCGAAGGGAAACTGACCCTAAGCATGCCGTTTCGTTTTATTGATGATCCGATCATCGAAAGTAAATAAGGAGCAATTCAGTGGCTTTTAAATTAGCGAAGAACCCCATTAAATCAGACGCAACGGTTTCCGTGTCTGTGCCTGGCCATAAGAAGCCTCAGGAGTTTACCGCGAAGTTTCTGATCATGAAGCATGAAGAGTACCGTGAACGTACTGAAAAGCGTTCCGATGATTTGGAGCTTTTGAAAGAGGTTGTTGTAGGTTGGGACGGTGTTGAAGACGACAGTGGCAACGACTTTCCGTTTTCGGAAGAAGCCCTGGTTCAGCTCTGTGAGTACACCTTTGTGCGAACCGCTTTACTGCGTGCGTACAACGAATTGATGTTTGGGTATACCCCGGCAAAAAACTAGAAGCGGTGGCCCGTTACTGGGCGCATGGTCCCACCGTTAACGAACAGGAGCGCCGGGAGCTTACTGCAGAAATGCGAGCTTTTGGCGCGACTGATGATGATATCGAGAGCTACCTAAAAGCAAACGCAACCGATAATGACTGCATTGTCATAGAGGAAAACTGGCCTGTACTGCAGTGGTTCCTGAGTATTGATGATCAGTTTTCGTATGTGAATGGCGTTTGCACAGGTATCGATATTGCGTCCATCCAGGCTGATGCCGAAATGTCAGCGCGAGAACATACCTCTGAGCAATATAAGCACCTTCGGTATTTAACCAAGTGTGTAACCCGAGAGCTCAATAGCCGTCTGGAGAAATAGCATGCCGATGCGTCTGTCCGTTCTATTTACTGGTAATAACCGAGGCCTTAAGAAAGCCACTCGTGAAGGTCGGTCTGAACTGGATAAATTCAAAAACACTGCTGTAAATGTCGCGGGTAAATTGGCTGCTGCCTACGGTGGGGCTACGGCCGCACGCGCGATATTCAATACTACCAGAGAAGTTGAGCGGCTTGACTCTCAGTTAAATGTAGCCATGGGTGGGATGGAAGCCGGCAGACGGAAGTTTGCTCAGCTTAATAAATTCGCTTCAGATGTCGGGGTTAACGTTCAGGAGGTAACTCGCGCATTTGTTCAGCTTCGGAATGTCGGTTTGAATCCTTCCGAGGAAGCAATACTGAGTTATATGAATACGGCGGGCGCCACAGGTAAGAGTCTTGAGCAGTTCGTAGAAGCGGTTGCCGATGCGACCATGGGGCAATACGAGCGACTGAACGAGTTTGGCATCAAAGCCCGAAAAGAGGGTGACAAAGTTGCTGTCAGCTTCCGCGGAAATACCGAAATCATTGATGACAGTGCTCAGGCGATAGAGGAATATCTCAAAGCTCTGGGCGAGAATGAGTTTGGAGGATATGTAAAAAACCAGTTAGATGGCGTGAACGATGCGCTCGCAGATCTAAATAACCAATGGATAGACAGCATTAAAACTATGAATGATGCTGGTCTTGGTGAGGTTATATCCGCTGGTTTAGAAGTGGCAACTGAATCACTGGCCGGACTGACAGAGTTTGTTGATGAAAACGGCGAGCAAATCATCGATGTCGGTAAAGCCATCGCTGCAGTATTTGCAGCGCGTATGGCTGGTTCGATTGGAACTGCCAGCCAGGCTTTTATTATGCACATGGCTTACCAGCAGCAGGTGACAGCACGTTATGCCCGCATGAATGGTATTGCTGCGACAACTGCGACTCGATTACGCGCTATTGGAACATCGGCACGGTTTGCTTCTCGCGGCATGGCTATGCTGGGTGGTCCGGTTGGAATTGCCGCATTGGCTGCCATGGCCATTTATGACTTTGCTTCTGAAGCAGATAATGCAACTGAACCAACTAAATCTCTTAAAGAGCAAATTGATGGGCTGACTGAAAGCTTCGAGAATATGACCGCTGCGCAGCGCGAGAGTGCTCGTATCAAGATTAGCGGGCGTATAGCTGAAATTGAGGATGAGATAGAAGCTGCTGAACGACTGAAATATACCCAGAAGACTCTTGCTGAGAATGATGGCGAGAGAGCTGGTTTTGAACAGTTCATTGGTTTGGAGCCTGGGGACTTAGAAAACATTGGTGACGCGGCAACGCATTCACAATCAAATATTGATGAATTAAAGGCGCGCGTTAAGGAATTAAAAAAGGATCTTAAAGACCTCGAAGAACCATCCAAAAAATCCTCTGATTCACTAGACAACCTGAACCAGTCACTCAAAGATCAGGCCGAAGAATATGGGAAAGTAACCCTCTCACTAACAGACCAGATCTATAAGCTTCAGGAAGGCGAGGCGGCATACGAACGCTTGAGCATGGCTCGTAAACTTGGGTTGTCCTTAGATAGTGAAGAGATGAAGAATCTCGATGGGCTTATCGCTATTCGGGATAAACTGATTCAGAAGAAAGAAAAGGATCTCGAATTAGAGCGCCAGCGTCAGAATATGCAAAACTCCCTTGGCTCTCTGACTCAACAGTTAACACCGGGCATGGCTGCTGTAAATCAGCATGCCAACAATATGGATAATCTGGATTCAGCACAGCAAGACCCAAGCCTTATGTCTACTTTGCAAGTTAGCGATGGGCAGGGTGGTTTCCGTGACGAGACGGAAGTAGAGAAGCGCATGCGCATCAATCAGATGATTGAACTTGAGCAACAGCGACACGCAGGTGAGATGGCTCGTATCAATGGCGAAATGTCCTCTGAAATGGATGCAATGTGGTCGGAAACGTTTGACCGGTTTGCAGCTGGTATTGGCGATGCTGTCGCGACTTCAGTTCTGGAAGCCAAAGACTTTGGTGACTTGATGCAGAACTTGGCTAAAAGCGTTCTGAAAACAGTCATATCTGGGCTTGTTGAAATAGGTGTTAAACGCATGATCCTGGCGGGGATTGAACAATCGACGGCTGCATCTACTGCGGCAGCAAATACAGCTGCGGGTGTTGCGAGTGCGACAGCTCTAACGGCTGCCTATACTCCAGCAGCCACTATGGCCAGTTTGGCTACTATGGGCGGTAACTCTGCCGGCGCAATATCGGGAATGACAGCGGCAGCCTCTACAGCTAAAGGACTGAGTATAACCGGTATGGCTCACGACGGTATTGGCCGAGTGCCAGCAGCCAACGAAGGTACCTGGATGCTTAAGCGTGGCGAGATGGTAATGAATCCAGCGCAGCGTGAGAACTTTGAATTTATGATCAGTGCTATGAAGCAGCAGCGCGCTCAATCCGGAGGTCAGCAAAGCGGAGGTTCGTCACGCCCGGTTCAGATAGTTCAAAATGTTCAGGTAGACGCACGGAACGCGGAAGCGGGCGTTGGAACTGAAGTAGAAGAAGCAATGGAGCGCGCTAACGAGCGGCTGAAGCAAGACCTATACGATGACTTCAGCAATGGTGGGCCGCTCTATCAGAGGCTGAAGGCGTCGGGTTAAGAGTGTTTTGTATTAGCAACCTCTGCCATGTCTTGAGGGAAAGGTAGCTCGACGGGATGAGAACTAAAACCAACTAATATTACGCGTGTGAGCCCAGCTTTTTTATCTATTTTTTTTGAGAAGATAATTACATCGTCTGATGTTTTGAAGCAACCATTTTCAGACTCTTCCCAACACGGAGTGCCCAAGTGGTAGTGGTATAAATTATAGTCTTTTGCAGTTTTAATTCGACGATCACGATTGGGTTCATTGAGGGGAACATTATCACTTTTCTTTAGCTTACCAGGTAATTGACCTAGGCCGCTTTTCATTACGTGCTTTACGAAAGTGAGTAGTGCTTTCTGCTGGATTTCACTCATGTGATAGTAATGGTGCTCTAGAAAATGCTGAGTCCTTTCAACCTTATATTTCATGAGCAGCCCCGGCGTTAAGCCTTCATTAAAGCATCGAATTCTTCAAAGCTATCGAAGTCGCCAATTTCCTTAGTGTTATCTGTGCGGAGATCCTCGGTCATCTCATCGAGTTTGTCAGCACCTATATGCTCATAAAAGGTCTCTGAAGCTGTTCTTTCGAACAACGACGACAGGGCTAGGAACACATTCTCTGTACGCTCTAAGAGGCCTTCAAAATCTTTTTCGAATGTCATTGGTACTCGTTTAAGTATTTTTTGTCGTTCATTTCGCATATCAAGGATCATTGTATTAACGACACCACGGAAATGGGTCGCAATTCCGGTGATGGAGCCGGGCAACTCATGTTTCTTTAATTCTTCTGTAACGTCTTCCCGCGATAAACGTAAAGCTAAAGGTTCAGCGATCGTCAGATATTCTTCAAGATTATTTTTAACTTCTTGAGCTTTCTGAATATCTTCCAGTGAGACACCTCGAATGAACTTAGGGGTGCGGATAATGCGCTCCATCACTTGGGGAGCCGTTTCAGGCGTTACATCATGAAGTAGCTGAATGTCATCTAATGGCATTGTTTACAAAATCCTTATTACGCAAGTTCATCTTGCACAAATTGGTCGCGAATTATACATTTTGATGCGCAAACTTACAACTCTGCACACAAAGCGACTATTTCTGCGACACTTCTACTATCGGCAAGAACCAAAAAATAATCAACCCTTATTGAAAAAACGGTGAGCATTCGGAACAAAACACGGGTAGTCACCCAGCACTAAACTTCCCACAATCCAGCCATTGTCGTTTAATTACGGAATGGCTGAATGCCCGCAAATTTCCCAGAAATACCAAGAACGCGGTCCGGCTTTAAAATTCAGCCGGCGACGCGCCTTATCCGTTCCCCATACAACCAGGTAGAGGAAATCTGGGAAGAGCCGGGGGATATGTGGCAAGCGCGTCTCGGGTTTTCATTTCTGACAAAAGCTGAGGCTCGTTTTCTACGCTCAACTCTTACTGGCTTACGCGGCCACGTCGGCACTTTGTTTATTCACGATACTGCGCATAGTAATGAAGGCAGTTGGAACGGTGTGCCAGTTGTTGATGGAATGGACGAATATGGCGTTACTTTAAACGTCCGGAACTTTGCCGTCTCTCAGGTTGTTGCTAAGCGTGGTGACCGGTTTCAGCTCAATAACCGACTGCATGAACTTACCGAAGACGTCTTAAGTGATGGTACAGGACGTGCGTTACTAACATTCCAGCCCGAAATTAAAACTATCCCAGTAGATGGCGATCCCATCATAAGCGATGAGCCTAAGGGCTTATTTCGACTCTCAAATCCTAATCAAATCCCTGACTGGTCCGGTACTAAAGCTGGTGTTCGCAACGTCCAAATAGAATTTGTGGAGGCACTCAGTGAGGTTTAGCGATGCGTCAATTCAACAGATGCTGGCAGGTTATGAACCGAAGCGCCTGTTAGTTTTTGGTGAGCTTCAGTTTCCTTCTGGTTGGGTTCGCGCGCATACAGGCATTGGTGACCGAACTTACCAGGGACAGGTTTACAAAGGTGTCGGTGAACTGGCGAAAATAGGCTCGTTTAAAGAAAGCGGAGGACGCAGCAGTCGCGGCTTTGATGTGTCATTAGTTGTGCACGACGTTACGCTCTTTGCCGATACCGTTCAGGAAGATCCGACAAATGGTACGGCGAGACTCCACCTTGTTGGTCTTGATGAGAACCGCCGAGTCACTGAGGGGGCGCTACTGTTTGACGGTGATATCGGTGCAGTATCTGTTAAGAAGGGCAAGCCATTCGTTATCACCTTGAAACTTACCGACTGGTACGAGCGTTGGAGCAGCCCTGTTCAGAACGCGCGTATGACTGACGAAGCGCAACAGGCAAAACACCCGGGCGATAAGTTTTTCGACCAGGTAGAAAAACTGGCTAAAGGCATAGAGAGCGATGCTCCAGGGCAATACGTTGGCTCTCCTGGTGGAGGTGGTGGCTCTACTCGTCAAAGAAGGACCTTGCAGCAGCGATGAAACGATTAAATGACTGGCCAACACAGCTGGCGAATTTCTTGTTGGAGAAACAAAAGCAGCCTTTTGAGTGGGGAAGTAATGACTGCTGCCTGTTTGCAGCCGATGCAATTTTAGCTATGGGAGGGCGAGATGTAGCAAAGGACGTTCGTGGTCGTTACAAAACCGCTATTGGTGCTCACCGGATAATGAAAAAGCTCGGTTCTGGTTCTCTCGTTGAGCTCTTAACACAACGGCTAGGTGAGCCTGACGGGCTTATCACTCGGGGCTCTATTATTGTAGTCGAATCTAATGGCGAGCTAGTCGCGGGAGTGTTTTATCAGAAACCGTGGGCGCTGACTGAGAGAGGTTTGCAGGGCATGCCACTGGAATCTATTGTTCAGTCGTGGAGTCTTAATTAATGCCTCCGGCTATTGCTGCAGTTGCGGTTGGAGTCGCTGCCGGTGTCGCGGCCAGCTCAGTAGTTGTCGGTATTGCCGTTGCAATAGGGACGGTTGCACTTCAGAACTCATTAAAACCTGATATGCCCGGAGTAGATGAATCTGCTCGTGAGGCTCAAACTCTTACAACTGAACCACTACAGCCAAGAAGAGGAATATACGGTGAGTGCGTTGTATCAGGCTCAATTGTTGGCTATGGCAAACGTAAGCTGGGAGACAAAGAAGCGCACGTCGTCGCCGTTACTCTAGCAGGTCACAACATTGAAGCCGCTGAACTTTATGAAGTTAACGGTAAGACAAAGCCCTCTGGAACAACTACTGAAATTTTTAAAGGGGGCCAAAGCTCGGCAAGTGCAACACTTTTACAATATGCCGATGGGTGGACTGAAGATCATATTGGGTTTGGTCTTTCTTATGCGGTAGTTACCATTCCTATAGATCCGGAAGAAATGCCCTCAGGCCTTCAAAACATTACCTTTAAGGTCAAGGGTAAGCGTGTCTATGATCCCCGAAAAGATACAATGGTTGGTGGTGATGGTCCGCATAGAGCGAATGATGAAACAACGTGGGAGTGGTCAGATAATACCATTCTCTGCGCTTTTGATTACCAGCGGTTTCATGGGTACAAGCTTCTTGGATTAAATAAGTTTGACCTCCCTCACATCATGGAGCAGGCGAATATCTGTGATGAGTTGGTGAGCTATACAGACTCTGACGGCGAAGAGCAAACCGAGAAGCGCTTTACCTGTAACGGTTCATGGACGTTCGATCAGTCTCCGTCCCGTGTTCTTGAGCGGTTAATGAGCTCGTGTGGAGGGCAACCATATCGCCGCGGCGGGAAAATGTACCTGCAAACAGCAAGCTATCATGGCATGGCTGAAATAACGCTGACGGACACAGACGCTGCTGGTGAGATAACCATTACGCCGCATCGGGAATTAAAGGATCGTACCAACACTGTGCGTGCTGCGTTTCAGAACCCCAAGAAAGGTTATCAACCAACCGACGCTCCGGTGGTAACAAACAGTATTTATGTCGATCGCGATGGTATGGAGTTAGAGGATGAACTTCAGCTGAACTTCACGAATTCATCGACGATGGCTCAACGCTTGATGAAATACCACCTGGAACGGAATAGGGCGGGTATGCGTCTGGAATTTCCGTGTAAATCGAAAGGGCTATTAGCCCTTGCCGGCACAACCGTGCGTGTTGATTTGCCGAATGAAGGGATTGATAAGGAATTTATCGTCCAGGACTGGCAGTTCGATTTTAAGGCGAAAAAGACAAAGCTTATTCTCGAAGAGGAATCCCCCGATCTTTACAGCGATAGCCTGGTGCCCTCTGAAGGCAATGTAACGCCCAATACTGAGCTACCCGATTTAACACGCCCGGAGCCGCCGGAGTCGTTGTCGTTTACTCTCGACCCTATATCAACGCACCGTCAGGGGTATGTTACCTGGTCGCACCCAATACCACGAGCTGTGACTGAGTACCGTGTGGTGATCCGTAAAGACGGTGACAACATCGTTGAGTACCCGGTTATCGCGCGAAGCGGCGCTCAGCTGAAACAGGACATCAACGGACTTGATGCAGGCCAGTACAGCCTTGAAATATACGCACGCAACCGATACGACCGGACGTCATTGCCGGCCACCATCTCATTAACCCTGAATATTCCGTCGCCTCCAACCAACTTAGGCATTACTGCCGGCAACTGGGAAGTAACGTCTGCACCGGTATTGAGTGGCGTTGGTCTGGGCACGGTGTTTGAGTTCGCTTTTGAAGAGGTGACTAACGTTATTGGGCTTGGCATGACTATCGTTAAGCCTGGCTTAAAGCCGGCAACCGAATATACGCTTTTCGCCCGGACAGTGAATCCGCTGGGTAAGTCTGACTGGGTATCAGAAACCTTTACGACAACGAACCATGACGAGCAGCTTTCTCCCTGGCTTCAGGGGATACGTGAAGAGCTGGATGCAGTCGACCTGGTCATTGACAACTGGGATAGCTGGAACCCTGCGCGGGAGGTTTCTGAGCAACTGACTAATATCTTTAGTGACCATAAGCGTCAGGAAGATAACCGAGCGACTTTAGAGGTAGCTAGAGATGCGGGGCTCACCGCGGACGGAGCTTTAGAAGCTATAAATGGAATAAGGGCGGAAATAGACGACCCTGCCAGCGGGCTGGGTGCTACCTTTGAATTTGCGCAGCAAATAAAGACTACTGTCGACGGAAATACCAATGCACTAAATACGCTGGGTAATAGTGTTTACGATGAAAACACTGGGTTAAGTGCGACGAATACACTGGCTCAGTCCGCAAAGACTGGGGCCAATAATAACGCCAGTGCCATAAGCGGGTTAGATTCGCGGGTTGAGAGTAACGAAGAGTTTGCTGCCGCGCAGCTTCAGTTGAATGCGACCTATGATAATGAGCTCGACCAGTTAGTTGCGCGAGCTGCCTTAATTACGGACGTTAACGACCGTATCACCGGGATGATAATAGAAGACGATGGCATTGAGCGTAAGCTTGAATTCATTGGCGACAGCGCCCGTTTTGTTGATGGTAACGGGCAGTTGAAAGTCTACTTCAGTTTGACTCAGGGGCGGTTTGTCTTTGATGGCCATGTAGTCGCTCGCAGCGGCTCATTTGCAGGTGAATTGCAGGCCGCTTCCGGAACCTTCACGGGTGAGCTTCAAGCGGCAACGGGCACGTTTAAAGGTGATTTACAGGCCGCTAAAGGCACTTTTTCCGGGTATTTATCTGCTGCGGGTGGCACCTTCAAAGGTGAGCTACAAGCTGCCAGTGGCTCTTTTTCTGGAAGTCTTGAAGCGGCTTCGGGGACTTTCAAAGGAAACCTTCAAGCTGCTGGAGGCACCTTCACAGGCACGCTTAACGGTGTTGATGGCAACTTTGATGGAACAGTTAAGGCCGAAAAAATAATTGGTGATGTTAATAATATAAAACGAGTTTTCCCTCCGAGTTGGGGGTATTGGCACAAAGATACAGGTAATACAGCTCCGGGCTCTAACGTAAAAGTTTGCAGCCTCTCCCTTCCGGCTGCGAGTTACAGCCGGTACGTAAAAACAATGAACCTGAGAATTGGTATCACGGAAGCAACGCTAAGCTCCGGAGCTGGTGCACTAGGTCGTGTTGAGGCTCGTCTAGCCAATGGAACAGTATTAAATAGCTGGGGACTTGGAATTGGTTCAAACGGTAATAAATCAACCGCCGGTTATGAAATTACCATTGCATACAATGAAATAAGAGTCCTAGACGGCATGTTGTTGCCTGCCAACCAAACTCGAATAGATTTTTACGTGCAAATATATCAAACCACCGGGGATATTACTTATACCGTCGCAGCCGACATTTCGACATTCAACTCTATAGGAACTTATCACCCGTTTGTTGAAGTACAGACGGTAGTTTCTGGTAGCTCTTTTGGCGCATCAATAAGTTAGCAGGAAAATTAATATGGCATTCACTAAAGGCACAGCGAACTTTACCAATGGAAGCAAAGCCGTTACCAGTGTTTCATTAACATCAGGTCAGCTGGCTTACTTCGGCTCCGGCACTGCTGTTTTCGTCCAGTCAGAAGGCCAGCTAATTGAAGCAACCGGACTTCCTAAAGACGGAAATGGTGATGTAATTCCTAATCAGTTCCTGCTCAGAAACAATTGGGCAGGCTCCACCGGGAGTTATACCTTTGTAGCGTTCGATACTATTGAGGGGCTTCGTGATGCAGTGCAGTCGGCTAGAGGGTTTAGCGAGCAGTTACAGGATGTTCTGAGCAGCCTTAGCGTTAACCCAGCAGTAAGTAGTATCGTTAAAAGAACAGCCCAGGGACGAGTTAAAACAGCTGACGCGTCAGCCGACGATGATGCTGTTCCTTTAGGTCAAACCGGAACTGCTTTTGATAAGGATGTACAGACAAACGCAACTGATAGCACCGCGGACCGATTGATGGCTGTTGGTGCGTTTGGTTTAGGAAGCCACACTGCACCTGTTTTAGCGAATGCCTCTTTAACTGTGCCGCGAGTCACGGGCTTTTACAGGTACGCTTCTAACTGCACTGACAAACCGGATTCTAACAACGGTTTTTTACTCGTCAATTCGCGCTCAACGACCACTTACACTATTACAGCTATTAGTGATTCGAATAGAGTATATATATATACGGTAATTAATGACACCGTGCTATCTGGCGGGTGGGTTACTTTATACCACACGAACAATATTCTTGGCACTGTATCCCAATCAAGCGGCGTTCCGACAGGAGCTATAATTGAGCACGATAGTAACTCCGATGGTGAGTATATCAAATTTGCTGACGGGACTCTTTTAGTTCATAGGTCGATAGTACCTGACGTAACATCTACTGGCACTCAAACTTTTATGTGGCCGGTAAACGGTTTAAGCGATAGAACTACGATGTCCGGGTCCTATTGTACTAATTCAGGATCGCCCAACTCTGCCCTCTATAACACGAACATAAGAGCTTTCTCTGTCTACTATGGCGGAGGCAGCGGGTGGACTTTACAGTTAGAAACCGCAGGGGCTGAAGGGGTCGCGGGAGCTACTACAGAAAATGTACAGCTTTTCGGGAAAGGCCGTTGGTACAACTAAGGAGAATGTTGATATGAAAGTTAAGTTTTTAGCTAAAGATAAAGCTCCTGATTACCAGATCTCGGGTGAGACAATAAACGAGTTAGATCTATCTATCATCGAGCATGGTGGTCAGTTCGTTCAGAATGAAACAACCCGAGAAAATGGTATCTTCGCAGCAGAGCGTACCGAAAGCGGAGAGTTGTATGTCACGTTGGCACAGGATTGCTGCGCATCTCGCTGGGGAAAACCTGCGCACTGGCGTGAGAGCGATTACATTGATCCTGAAACCTATGACTCTGGCCAGTGCTATATCGTACCAACCAATTTCGCTAGTGATGACCCCGAGACGTTCGAGGTGTTCAAATGTGATGACGGTTGGTGTGTCCGCAAACCGGAGGTAACCGAAGATGAGTGACTGGTATAAAAGCCCTGACCAAGTAAAAGCTGAGAAACATGAAGCCGCTGCTCAGGCTGTCCGCAATAAGCGTGACAAACTGATAGCTGAGACAGACTTTTATATGCTGCCTGATGCACCGGCGGCACCTGACGGTTTGACCGAATATCGACAAGCTTTAAGGGATATCACGGAGCAAACGAACTTCCCTATCGATGTTCAATGGCCGAAAAAGATTTAGTATCTTAGGCAGCAATAGATAGTATGCGTTGTAATGAACTCAACGAGATTAGCCCCTAAAAGCTAAAAGAAAACAAATCTCGTATTCTATTTTTGGAGGACTGCTCCCTATTAAAACTAATTTTAACTCCAAAGCATATTAGAAAGCTTCTCAGCTGAGTTAGCCGTAAAAAAACAGGAAACATGCTCAACTACGAAATGATCGCTATATTCTTGCTGGTAACCTTTAAAGTCGTCTTCTGAACCGATATAAAGTATTCGGCAACCTTTTGGTAATTTTTCATATATAGAAGGAAGAAACTTATCTTCAGGAGTAAAACGGACGCCTATGATAACAAGTGTATCTGTAGTCTCAGCAGTACTTAATGTATTGCTTCGTATTTCGTCTATAAAATGAGCATTAAAAGGACTTCGTTTTTCTTTTTCATATGCGCTAATAACGGGCAGATAGGCTTTGGATGAATGCTCTGAAGTCGGGTCAATAACGACTGTTCCCGCCTTGAGATTTGAGGTTATATCTATTACGACAGAGCCTGCCTCAAACATATGAGCTCCTGTAGCTATAAAATTTGCAGAGCCATGAGGTTTAAGTACTTTTATCGGTTTACGAGGGCACGGAAAATTAAAGTAATCATAAATCAAATCCGTAGATCCCCAATCTATACTATAGTTTCTGTGTCGTATAGCCTGCTCAAGCAGTGATTCATAGTTTAATGAAATGAATGAAGTAGAAGCAAGTTTGCCAGGAGGGATTGAATCAATTAACTTAAAATACAATGAGTCTTGGCTAATAGGATTAAATCTACGAAAAAAATGTCCTGTAACAATAAGACTCAGTGTAAAAGCTTCTCCGTCATCGCCTATAGACTTTGTCCACTCCTCAAAGTCATCTTCGCACCGGCTTTGAGTTTGCTTTTCAATATTCTCAAATGCAGGGTAGTGTTTGCGAAGACATCCACCAAGTTTATTTCCTAATGGAGCTTCTGGTTTCCCGTGGCCTTTTGACGCCCCGGCACCAATTAAAAATGTCACACTCATTTGAAACGCCCTGCACAAGTTATTTACGGGAATTAAGGCAACTTACAGCACCAAAGGTGAAAAGTCGAATATCGATATTTAACTAAGCTGAGAGCGGAAATCAGATTCGAACTAGCTGAGATACTAAGCGGAGACTAGCAGTTTAACGAGACTATTTTGTTTCATTTTTTTCGGTGCGGCGTTGCAAATTTGCCGGCGCGCTACAAGAAGTCAGTAGGAGTGCTCTTGCCATCATTGTTTTAATACGAATTGTTTCAATTCCTTGTATGTCTGAAATAGTTAAATGTAACTGATCCGTCATTGAA
The DNA here is from genome assembly GCA_013393545.1 of Alteromonadaceae bacterium. Next base: position 27,771 of record JABXHG010000333.1, read on the forward strand.
TATGCCACTAACAAACGTTTATTTGAACACCCGCTTTTAATTAGACAATAAAACTTTACAATAAGCATTTAAATTCTATTACATGGAAGCGCAGTGGACGGGATACTTAAACTTTCTAAATGGTTCGGGATTCCATTACTTTTTATCTACATTTTTTCAATGGTTATCACCCCTTTTTTCGCGGGGGATTGGCATTATGTACAAACTGTTTGGGAACGCTGGCAAGCTCTTAACGTAGGTATCGTAGCGCTGGTGGGGAGCTTGATTGCACTGAATATATCCGCATACCTCGCAAACAATCAACGAGAACGCGAGTTTAGAGCGGCACGAGCGCATCTGCCCTCGGCTTTAGGCCAACTAAACAACTATACAAAACTTAGTGCAGTCTATTATAAAAAAGCATGGCGTTCGCTTAACGAAAAGACAACTTTTAACGAGAGTCCACCCGACGAACCGGAAAATTATCAGCAAGTATTCACTGAATGCATAAGGCATGCACCGCCTAATGTCGGTGACTGGCTGGCTAAGATTATAAAAGATTTACAAACCCACAGTGTGCTGATGACGAAGTTGAGAAGTGATTTTGAGAATCCCAGCCTGCCGGTTCTGACTAGATATAATTTAATTGGTTACACTTATGAGCTTGGCAGACTTCAAGCCTTAATAAACCGATTATCTTCGTTCGCTAAAGGAGAGGATAACTTCGTCGGTGGCAGTATAACTCAAAAAGACTTTGAATTAGCTCATAGTGTGATTGGTATTAACATAGATAGTTTCAGCGCAAAAATACCAGATAGCGACAAAGTGCTCTCCTTACGAGGTCTAATTGAGGGGAGGTAGGAGCGGGCTTTAAAGCTCTCGGGCGTTAAGAGAGAAACCGGTGAAGCTCTTTTCGGATATGGTCAACTTCAGTATGATTTTTAAGTAGGGAGCCTATTGATTAAAATAAAAAAAGAGAATCCGCTCTGTCTAACGAATTCCCTTTTTGCTTATGCATGTTTTCAGACAGGAAAACACACTTTATTTTCCTTCTGGTTAAAGCGACAGCGTAAGCGTCTATACACTAAAAGCTATCAGCCATAATCGTAGAAGTCAATAATCTTTATAACTAGCAAAACAGTGGGTTGTTGTGCTATGAGAGTGCTACCATTATGGTTTTTATTGTTATATACCCTTATTTTAATTGGTTCGCAATACTATCGGCACTTAATCGTGCCAGTAGAAAGTTTCTTGTTCGTT
>JABXHG010000334.1 GCA_013393545.1 Alteromonadaceae bacterium
CCGCTAACGCTTGATTCACCATGCTTGTTGCATTAATCAATTGAATCTACAACCAAACCGCTAGAACCTGCAACACTAACTTAACGGCAATGAAGAACATTAAGGCCGCGATGCATAAGTTAATGACTCGCCAAGCGCTTGGCTTATTGAGAAGATTTGCCAGTTTCTTGGCAACAAAAACAAGACTATAAAACCATGCTCCAGAAGCTAGTAAGGCACCGGTGACGAACCACGGCTTCAGCGCTTGTGATAATCCGGCGGTGACACCACCGACGAGCACTACGGTATCGATATAGACGTGTGGGTTGAGGAACGTCATAGCGAATGCCATTAAAATGGTGGCTTTAAGGCTAGTTGACGGCTGTTCTGAGCCTTCAACAGCTAAAGCAACTTTCCCGTGGAAAGCAGTGCTAAGCGCAAGTAAGCCGTACCATACAAGGAATACAGCGCCAGTAAGGCTTAGTAACATACCCCAGACACTGTCAATGGATACGAGTGCGCCTATCCCAAACACGCCAGCACCTATTAAAATAAGATCGCCAAGGAAACAAACGGTGGCTGCCGCAAATGGATGGTTGTTTGTCAGGCCGGTTTTAAGCAGGAAAGCATTCTGGCTGCCAATAGCGATAATGAGCCCTCCGGAAATTACGACCCCCATTACAAATGTGCTTACGATTTCGTACATACTCTCCTCTGACATTGACGTAGTCCGCAACTCATGCGGATAATAGAGTAATCGCAATAGTGCAATATAAAAACCAAAAGATCAATATAGTGACCAAAAAACAAGATGCAGTTATAAATCAGACCATCGCAAGTCGGGTTGGCAAGTTTCGCAAAGCGCAAAAACTCACCCTCGACGGGTTGGCGAAGCGCGCAGAGATTAGCAAAGGTATGCTCGTTCAAATCGAGAAAGGCAATGCGAATCCAAGTATTGGGATCCTGTGTAAGCTGGCGAATGCTTTCGGTGTTTCTGTTGCAGATATTGTTGCAATATCCGACGGACCAAGTGTTAGGGTAAAACACCGACATCAAATGCCCATCCTCTGGCAAGGCGAACACGGTGGAACAGCTCGATTACTGGCTGGTACTAAAGGCTCCGTTATGGTTGAGCTGTGGCGCTGGGTTATGTTTCCTGGTGAAGTGTTTAAGTCCGAGCCTCACTCAAAAGGTACGATTGAGCTTATTTATGTCGAAGAGGGTATATTGTCGGTAACCGCGGCTGATAAAAATTTTCTCTTGGATGTTGAAAGCTCTATGACCGCAACAATGGACATTGCTCATAGTTATGAAAACCGTTCAGACGCTGTGTTAATCTTCACTATGACAGTGTATGAGCGAACGTCGTAATAGAGTTTGCTTGATTTTCTCTGGTAGCATTTGGCCTGCACGGTAAAAGCTATCCTTATCAATTGACGTGACGGATTGTCACCGGCAAGGGAAAATTGATCTACCTGAGGCACAATGACCGTCTGATCTGAAAGATGGCGGTTGAGATGCAATACTAAAATAAGAACCCGATACAATCAGTACCGGGGTTCTATCACTTAGCGGTGTGACCACTTTCACTCGGCGTTCAGGTACGCTTGGGTTGACGTGATGCTGCCATAGGCGAACTCAAGCGCCGCCATTGCAGTGGCATGAACTTGTGCCGCTGGCGCTTTCACACCGTTGAATTCCAAGTCCATTGTGGCACAAGCATCTGCCACGACCGTAACCTTATAACCGAAGTCTGAAGCGGCGCGGGTGGTCGCTTCAATGCACATGTGGCTCATGGCGCCAATCACCACTACGTCCTCAATGCCGTTGCTATCGAGTAGCTCTTTTAAGTTGGTTTTCAAAAACGAGTTGGGATAATTTTTGAGGATTACTGGTTCATCACCTTCAGGTGCGACAGATTCATGAATGTTGACGCCATCGCTGCCCGGCGTAAATAGCGGCGCATTCGGGTCCGGAAACTCATGGCGGACATGAATCAAAAGATCCTTGTTTTGGCGAGCCCTTGCTATGACTCGTGCCGCATTTGATGCGGCCTGCTCTATATTCACTAACGGCAATTTGCCAGCGACAAAATATTCATTTTGGATATCTACAACAATAACGGCTCGTTTGCTCATTTAATTTTTCCTCTCTCAATAGTGTGCTCTAGGTGTGTTTGGGCTAGAAAGAAATAACTTCACCATCTGCCGGAATTGAAACGTGCTGCTCAATGCCTTCTTTTTGCACAAACTCGGCCAGTTCTTCGCGGCTTAGCGTCATGTGGTTAACCGCATCCATATGCACGGCAATAAGGGTGGCTTCTGGCACAGCGCGATGAACACGCAAGGTATCTTCTTTGCCCATAATGATAGGATCGTCCTCAAAGCCATTAAACTCCGCTGCGCCGGTATTGAGTACGATAGTGTCCGGTTCGTAATACTCCAGCGACTCGATGACTTCGTTACGCCACACGGTATCGCCAACCACATAGGTTGTTTTTTTCCCTTCCGCTTGGAAAACAACTCCCATTATCTGACCAAGGGCTTGCGCCAACTCAGGAACCGCATAGATTTCGTCAGAGCCGTGTTGGCCACCAGTTTTGGTGAGCGTCACGCCAACAAATTCGGCCTGACCATCCAGAATGCGTACATCGTTAAAGCCTTGCGACCGAATCGTTTCAGCATCTTCAGCATTCTGAACAAACAGCGGGATATTCTTCGGTAACAATAGTTGCGCCGCGTCGTCCCAGGGATCAAGGTGCGTATGCGTCACGATTACCGCATCCGTGCCTGCAATTACCTCTTCTGCTGCTATTGGCAAATCAACCAATGGGTTTCGCAGCTCGCTACGATACGTATTCTCAAACCCCGGGTAGGTGCCTTTGTCTGACAACATAGGGTCTACTAGAAAGGTGGTTTCGCCATAGCTAACCTTGATCGTCGCATTTCGAATATGCTGTATTTGTTGGGTGGACTGGTCTGCACCAGGTTCGGCAAAAACGCTATTTGTGAAAACAGCGGTAGCCAAAATCAAGGCGCTTGTTAGGGTCTTTCTTGACATATTGGTTTCCTCTAAATGGGTGTTCGTTGATGGAAGAAAGTATAGAGTGCTTGTGCCACTGGCGATATTGACCTAAAAGTGTAGTGGTCAAGAAAAACTGCCCACCGGTTTATAGTTAATCCAGTATTTTTGCTCTGCCTGATTCGGGCTCAAACCGTTGTTATGCTGATGCGGCCGAAGCTGGCTGTAATACCCGATTAAATACTTCAATATGTGATTCTGCGGGCTCCCTCAGAGCCTTAGCTCTTGCCGAAAAGCTCCTTAACGAACGCTATCTCAGCGGTCTTTTTCACGCACACTGGCTGCTCCCCGAACTTTATAGCTCTGATCGACCACCAGCTGTGCTGCTTCAACTCATTTGGGATTTGAAGATTTTTCTCATCGGGTGCACGTTTTTAGCTTTAATCGCTGTAGGTCAATTAACTCAAGAAAGCGTATATGCTTTTTTCGGCTATGGGGTAGAACTCTTCTGCTTAACCAAAAGAATAATTAAAACGAGGATTATTCTACTTGGATTTGTACAGGTTTGTGGCAAAATAACCATGTAGTTAATAAGGATAAAGCATATGTTACTAACTCACAGAAAGGCTCAAGCCTACCTGGAAGCTTTCAGTCGTGGTGAACTCTCTGCAAATGACGCACCAGATTGGATGTCGCCACTATTTACATCGCAAAAGCCATCGACGGACATTTATGGTATTGCGGATAGTAGCATCGACTCGATTCGTAATATTGTTCGCTTCGGGCGTGAGGGGTTAACATTTCAAGAGCAGATTAATCGCATTGAGGCGGATGCCGAACAATTAGCTACGGCAGTAGAAGAAATGTCGTCTTCAGCAACACAGGTTGCTTCCTATGCTGAGCAAGTTTTGTCTGCTGCACAGCAATCGGCCAGCGATGCAGATGACGGACTCAAAAAGCTGAAAACACTGGTGAAACACATGAGTGATGTGGAGACATCAATTGCACAGGTGACTGAGCACACTCGCACTTTTGTAAATCAGACCGAGCGGATCACGCATTTAACCCAGACGGTTAATGACATCGCCGATCAAACTAACCTCTTAGCGCTCAATGCCGCTATTGAGGCGGCCCGTGCAGGTGAGGCCGGTCGTGGTTTTTCTGTCGTCGCTGACGCAGTACGGGAGCTTGCCAACCGCAGTTCCGAGGCCGCCACTGAAATTGATACCATTGTCAATGACGTCGTAAATGGAGCCCGCGAGATTGAATCAGTGATTGAAAGGAGTAACGATGCTTTAACCGAGTCTCGTGAGGATCGCCTTCAAGTTTGCGATATTCTAGAGCGTGCGCGTGATTCAGCCGAACAGAACCTCTCTGCTACTACAGAGGTTTCCACAGCAACTCGGGAGCAATCGAGTGTTGCCACTGATATGTCACAGCGCCTGCAGCATGTGTCTGACTCAGTTAAAACTGCGAGCTCGTCTTTTAATGATATAGCTAAAGTGATGCGCCACTTGCGCGAAAACCAGCTGGAAGAACTTCAACTTCTCCCGAGCGACGAACCCGAAATGTTATTGCGACTCGCTAAATCAGACCATATTGTCTGGGTTGATAAAGTCGTTCGCTATGCGATGTTCGGTCAAACGTCACTCAGTGAAGGAGAGCTGAAAGATCACACTCAATGCCGCCTCGGTAAGTTTCTTGATTCGGAGCGCGGACAGTCGTTGTTGGCGAATAAGCCGAGTTTTCCTGAGCTTTATAGCAATATACACCCTAAGGTGCATCAATTGGGGCGTGAAATCTTTGCTAAAGCTAAAAGTGGCGCTAGCCACGATGAATTAGAGCCGATGGTAGAAGAGCTTATTGCGACGTCCGATCGGGTCGTTGGTTTATTAGACGAATTTATTTCAGATTAACCAATCGGTGGTTTGAATGTTAATTTGATGAAATGCGATGGACAGGTTGGTGAGATAATTTTTCGAATAGAAAAACGCTTACTCTAGTAGCGCATCAATCAACCAGGCCGATAGTTGGTTGCGACCACTCAAACCAGACTTAGCATAGACTGACGATGCCTGCTGGCGGACAGTCTTTTCCTTGGTACTACGAACTTCGGCTATTTCGTTAAAGCTCAACCCTTTGATTAATAACACTGCAACCTCTTGCTCACTGGGAGACAGCTTCCATTGCTTGAACCAGGACTGTACGGTGGTGTAAGAATCTGGCGATTTATCACCTTTTTTTTCCATTTCATGACTTGCTGTGCTTTCTTTTTCACGCTGCTGGTGTCGCGATAGCGCAACTTTTACCTGCTCCAGCTCTCGATTGCGCAGCAATACCCGCTTCCACAGCACAATAAATGCCGCAATCGAAATGACCACGGTAATTCCCTCTATGGCCAAATGCCAAGTCGCCACTTGCATATGGTAATCGGCGACTACGTCAGAGACGTTAGCAAACGCAATTAATAAAAATATCATCATTAATAGTCGGTCAATTGTCATAAATCCCCCATAAATTAGTACGCTTAGGGCATCCGCCCGATGCATCGACGCCTTAAAAACCTTAATGTTAATAATGATATTAACAGATGGAGGTTTTGATGTCTTTGCTCCGCACTACCCGTGATAAATTATTTTTCGGCTTATTGGCTAGTACATTGTTGTTGCTAAGCCCTTTGGCTAAGTGCGATAACCTATCGCAGCAAACATTACTGGAATCCGTTGTTGAGCGGCTCAAAACAGATGGTCTTCTTATCGATACCGATTTTAGCCAGCGCCAATGGTTGTCTGCGACGCCACGGTTATCCCTCATGCATTGGCAGACTAACGATGATGCTATTGGCTCAAACGAAACAGAGCTGGTATTAGAGCTGGAATTTTTATCCCCCGCGCAGCGCAAATTAATTAACAACTCTGAAAAACTCGTTGAACGCTACCAACAGCTTCAACAACGTCAGCTAGAATTAACCGCCAGCGGCGTCATACGAGAGCTTTTCTGGCAAGCTAAGCGCCTGCAGGCTGAACTCGCTTATGCTGAAAAAGTTACCACTCAATTACATCAGCTTCAGCGCCAGACTCAGTCGTTAGTGGAAGCCGGTGAACGTCCAGCTTATGCCGGTATTATAGTGAAGCAACAACACCAACGTGCGCTTAGCCAAGTTGCAGAAAAGCAAATAGCCTTGCAGCAGCTCGAGCGCGTATGGCAGCAACTGACCGGCGTTAATAACGTGCCACAGTCGCTACAGGAATCTGTTCGTCCACACGCCTCAAAGGCAGCGCATCCAGCATTACAAACCCTTCAGTTGCAATGGCAATTAGCGCTAAATGCTACGCAACAGACCGTTGCTGTGGAAAAAAGCTGGGGCATTAACGCGGGCTATAAATACATTGACGCGCCCAACCAAAGTGAAAATCAATGGGGACTAGGCTTTAGTCTTCCGCTCGATTTTTCACAGTCACTGAATGCTAGTGAACTTGTTGCGTTGCAACAGCAACAAAGCGAGCTTAACCAGTCACTCCGGCAGACTCAAATCCGCCTTGAACTCAACATAGCTAACGCGCAAAGCCAGTTAAAGCAGTTGAAGCAAAAACATCAAACTGACCGCCAAAACGCCGAGTTAAGCGACAACGCCATCGAGCAGCTCGACAACCTATATCAACAAGGTCAAATTGACACTCGCTTGTATATCGAGAGATTACTCGAGCAGTTGTCCTATCAGCAAGCGGCGCAGCTAAGCCAGATAGAGCTACAACTGGCAAATGCCTTATTAAACCAAGCACAGGGAATGACTTTATGAAACGCTGTAACCTATCTCGTCTCGCCGCTACTCTTAGTCCCATAGTTAGTGTCATAGCACTTGCTCTGTCAGGGCTTGCGACAACAACGACTGTGTTAGCGGCGCAATTAATTTCTGTCGAGCAGGTAAGTAACTACGATTTACGCCCGCAAGCGGCAGTGAAAGCAGATAACGTAGCTTTTGCACCGGTCACGGGAAGTTACCAGACGACCCCAGGCAGTGTTTTAACTCTGCCCAACCCGTTTGAAAACGCGGCAGTAGACTATCAAGTTGTTGATGGGCAGGCGGTGGAATCCGGTACCCTTATTGCGCAACTACATGGTCCCTCGGTAGAACACTTTTTTCACCGTGTTGAAACACTACAAGAGCAGTACGATGTTGCCGCTAAGCAGTATCAGAGCAAAAAGAAGTTATACCAAAACAATGCCATTGCCGCCGATGAGTGGCAGCAGTTTCTAACGCAATACATTAGCCTGAATGACACCCTGCATGAAATTAATGTTGTCCTGCGGCGGGTAAAACAAACCGCTGCGCAGTCTGCACAATTGATCGCAACAGAGCCAGGAGTGTGGCGAACCAGCAGTAATGGGCAACAGCTGGGTACGCTAACCGCTCATGCGCGTTTAGCCATCGTTGCCGAGGTACCGATAGAACAGGCAAAACGTATCTCGAGTCTAAACATTAACGGTCAAAAGCTGCGGGTAAGCCAACGCGAACAAACGGTGCGTAATGGCTTTGTACGAATTTGGAGCGAGCCACCAGAAAATATCAACTGGACCATCGGTCAACGCGTTAACGTTGTACCCCAGGCAACAATTGAAAATGCCTATCTTTTGCCGGCCAGTGCTATTGCCACACTGCAGGATCAACCCGTTATCTTTAGTATAGAAAATGCGACAATTAACGCTGAGCCTATCGAACTATTAAGCTTAAGCGGCGAGCATTACTTTGTACGATCAACGACACCTCTGAACATCATCGCAACGCATTCTGTCGCAGCACTTAAGGTTATAGCAGAAGACGAGGGGGCGCAGTAATGGTTAGCCGCATACTGAGCTTTTCGCTAAAAAATCGTCTGTTTGTTTTTATTACTTTTCTGCTGTTAGTAGCGGCAGGTATCCAGTCGCTTCGCCAACTACCGGTGGATGCTTTTCCAGAGATTTCACCGACTCAGGTTAACGTCATCTTACGCGCCCCCGGTATGGCTGCCGAACGGGTAGAAAACCAGGTAACTCACCCGTTAGAAACCGAATTATTGGGTATACCAAATCAAACCATTCTGCGGTCAACCACCAAGTACGGTATTACCTCGATAACCCTCGACTTTGAAGAAGGCACCGATATTTATTGGGCGCGCCAACAAGTTGCGGAAAAACTCGCTGCCGTCAGTAAAGACCTGCCGGGCGGTATTCAAGGCGGTATGGCACCGATGAGCACGCCATTAAGCGAAATGTTCATGTTCACGGTAGAAAACCCCGGCATGAACCTGGAGCAAAAGCGTCACCTGCTAGATTGGGTGATTCGACCGACATTACGCACGGTTGAAGGGGTAGCAGATGTCACTAATTTAGGCGGGAAAGTCAGAACCTTTCAGTTTACACCGTCGGCGTCAAAATTAAGTGATGCTGGCATTTCGCTACAAGCTATTAAGAATGCTTTGGCTGATGCCAACCAAGTCGGTAATTTAGGTCGCATCACCCAAGGTACCGAAACGTTTAGCGCTCGGGTTACCGGACGTATTGTCGCGCTTGACGATCTGGCGGCCATTAGTGTGACGAACCAATACCAGCAAGTGTATCGACTAGACCAACTGGGTGATGTTGCGCTTAGTTATCTACCGCGCTTTGGCGCGATTACCAAGGATGGAGAAGAAGCTGTCGAAGGCCTGGTGGTCGGCTTAAAAGGGGCTAATGCCGCGGCGGTGGTTGAAGCGGTTGAGCAAAAACTGGCACAAATACAGCCTAGCCTGCCAAAAGACACGGACATCAACGTGTTCTATAACCGTAAAGGCCTTATTGACACTGCCATAGCTGGAATCTCTGATGCTCTGATGCAGTCCATCGTGTTAGTTATAGCGGTACTGGTTTTCTTTTTACGTAATGTTCGTGCGTCGATTCTGGTCTCGTTATCGATCCCCGTGGCGGCGCTGATCACCTTTATTTGCCTGCAATTACTCGGCTTATCGGCGAACTTGATGAGTTTAGGCGGGTTAGTTATTGCTATCGGTATGATTGTCGACTCGTCGGTAGTGATCACCGAAAAAATCGAGACCGAGTTAAACTCGCAAAAACAGTTGCCCTTGCTGCACAAAATTTATCGCGCCAGCCTCGCTGTGGCGCCGTCTGTGGTTAGCGGCACTGTGATCATTATTTTGGTGTTTTTACCCCTGCTCACGCTGACTGGCCTGGAAGGTAAGTTATTTTCACCGGTCGCTTTGACCATTGTTATCGCAATCACTGCCGCCTTAGTGACTTCGCTGACGCTAATCCCTGCTCTAGGTTCGCTGCTAATGCGACCCAAAGCTCGCCGTAATAAATCGCTTGAGCTTATGCAGGCGCGCTATCAACGTATATTATCCGGCGCAATTAAACGCCGAAGTGCCACGCTAATGGGGTTTGCCGCAGTGCTCGCCTTAAGTGTAATCAGCTTTATCATGGTCGGAAAAATCTTTATGCCTACCATGGATGAAGGCGACATTATCGTGCAACTGGAAAAGTCACCGACCATTTCTTTACAGGAATCGATAGAGCTGGATACACAGGTTGAGCGTGAACTACTTGCTAAGATCCCGGAGATAAAGCAAATCGTTGCCCGAACTGGCTCAGATGAACTCGGTTTAGACCCTATGGGTTTAAACGAAACCGATGTGTTCATGGAGCTTAACCCTAAAGACAGCTGGCGTTTTGATAGCAAACAAGAACTGATTGATGCCATTCGAGAAGTGGTTTCAGGCTATCCCGGCATGAACGTTAACGTTACCCAACCCATTCAAATGCGTATTTCTGAGATGCTAACCGGCAGTAGTGGCGACGTATCTATTAAAGTGTTTGGTGATGACATGAACACCCTTGCCAAGGTCACCGGAAGGGTGGTTGAGCAAGCCAGGCAAGTGCAAGGGGCGGTCGACGTTCAAGCAAGCGTGATTACTGGCGCACGCTTTTTAAGTATTGTCCCCAATATGCAGCAACTGCGCTTTTATGGCGTTACGAAACAAAACCTTAGTGAATTTGTTCTTTCACAACTCAGCGGCTTCCCGGTCAGCGAAGCGGTGGATGGACGTATCCGCACACCAATTGTGATGGGCTCGCAAAAACCTGCGGGTAATTATCACTCGGTCAGCGACATCGAGTCCTTGCCAATTGTCACCGACAACGGCGAAACGGTTGCACTGCAGCAACTTGCTGACATCACTTTCGAGCATGGCCCAGCCATTATCGAGCGCGAAAACTCTAACCGTTACGCGTTAATCACCAGCAATGTTGAAAACCGCGATGTCGTTGGTTTTGTTAACGAGCTACAGCAACGTGTCAGCGCCAATGTAAACCTTGACCCCGGCTATTTCATTGAGTACGGCGGTGAGTTCGAAAATCAGGCGCGGGCTAGTGCCAATTTGCTAATGGTTATTCCTGTTGCTTTGCTGTTAATTGTTATCTTACTGTTTAGCTCGATGGGATCGGTTGGCCTGACAACGATTGTGCTGACGAATATTCCGTTTGCCCTGAGTGGCGGGGCAATTTCGCTCTGGCTAAGCGGTGAGTACATGTCTGTTCCGGCATCGGTCGGTTTTATTGCTTTGATGGGCGTTGCCATACTTAACGGTATCGTCATGGTAAGCCACTTCGAGCAGACTCGAGTTCATTTCTCCGACTTTAAAACCTTAGTCATTGAAGGAGCTAAAGACCGTCTGCGGCCGGTCTTAATTACAGCCATTACCGCTATTTTTGGCCTGATTCCGCTGTTAATGTCCAGTGGTCCCGGCTCAGAAGTGCAAAAGCCTCTGGCGGTTGTGGTTATAGGTGGGCTGATAACGGCAACGCTGGCCACCCTGCTGTTGCTGCCTATTTTATACTTACTCGTAAACAGGAAAGCTCGTGATGTCCAATAAGTTGTTAAAACTCTATTTTAGCCGCGAACAAAAAGCCGATTTGGTCGACTGCCTGATTCAACTCGACTATTTAAGCGGCTTTAGCCTTTATGACATTGACGGTTTTAGTCGCAATCACGAACGTTTTGATATCGGCGAGCAAATTCGTGGCGCACGCCGGATGATGATGGCTGAAGTAATTTGTGCTGCTGATGATGTAACCCGTATTCGTGAGGCTTTATCGCAGCTAAACTTCAAAGAGCCAGTCCGCTACGTGATGCAGTCAGTAGAGGATGTTGGACATAGTGATTATATCTAACCTATTTTGTTGGAACAGGGGGGGAGATCTCTCCCCTGATGTTTCTGCGATGCCTTTCAAATTAAGGGTAAGTTATCGCGCGATTTATGTTGGGCTTGTTAAGCCGCTACTAAAACTCATGAGTATCTTATTTACCCCAAATGTCCTGTCTTAACCCAAATTATGGTTTCTCTATCAACAAAGGGATGGTGCACGCTCGTGTGTGGACTGCGCATCCAGGTGCCTTCGGGATAGCGTCCGTGTTCATCACAGAACTCGCCGGATAACACCAGTATTTCTTCGCCGCCCAGGTGGCGGTGTGGTTTGAACACTTCATTTGCTGGCCACTTTACCAGTGCAACGTGCTCAGTGCCATGACTATGTAACGGCATAACTTCTAGCCCGCCTTGGCCGGGTAACCACTCAGCTTCATGGGTGTTAATGCGCACAACTTGAGTGTCGGTTGGTTGGAATTGATGCAGCTTAACCAGTAATTTGCAGCCATCTTTACTAAAGGGGGCATGTGAGCTTCCTGGTGGGTTACGAATATAAGTACCAGCTGGATAGTCACCGTTTTCATCAGAAAAAACACCTTCGAGAACTAATATTTCCTCACCCAGTGGATGCTCATGAGTGCTAAATGATGCACCTGGCTTATACTCAACGATGCTGGTCGCACGACCGCGCTCAGCCTCTTCACGCTCCAATAATTTACGACGCACACCAGAAGCCGGGCTGTCGACCCACTCCTGTTTCGCCGTTTCAATAATGACTCGTTTAGCAAAATCTAAATTTAACATTACCTAAGTCTTACATCCGTCAAAAACCGTATTACACTTACGTAAATTAACACCTTAATAGTTCACGCTGAGCGAAAGACAAAAGGAAAACAGCAGAATGGCTGAAAAAATGATTGTTGCATGTCCTTCATGCCACAAGAAAAACCGCATTGTGGTCGATAAGAGAAACGAGAACGCTGTTTGCGGTCATTGTAGGTCATTACTTTTTAGCGGGAAAATTATTGTCGTAAATAGTGATGAATTTCGAGCTCATCAGAGTGCTGATATGCCTCTCATTGTAGACTTTTGGGCGAGTTGGTGTGGGCCTTGCCAGCAGTATGGTCCTCATTTCGAACAGGCGGCTACAAATATGCGATATGACGCTCAATTTTTAAAGATAAGTACGGAAAAAGAGCCCCATTTAGCGCAACAATATGCTGTGCGAAGTATTCCGACAACTCTGTTTGTTAAAAATGGTCAGGAAGTGGCTCGACAAGCTGGTGTCATGTCGGCGTCACAGATTCAGCAGTGGGTAGCTCGGTATTAATACGATCAATTATCCTCTGGTACGGGGTTTGCTGACCAGAGCATCTGGCTTCTCCGGAAACTTATGTTTAAAACAACTGCGTAATACCCACCAAAAAA
>JABXHG010000335.1 GCA_013393545.1 Alteromonadaceae bacterium
GTTAGCAGCCTGTGGTGGTAGTGATGATAATCATGCACCAACAGTTTCGGCGGAAGTTGCTGGCGAGGGTATGCAATGGATGGGGGTTGAGGGGCAGGTTAATGCAACTGATCCTAATGGAGATTCACTGACTTATTCTGCTAGTGTTGTAACACCTGAAGGTGAAGATTCACCTCCGGGCACAGTAGAAATTAGCGATGATGGTAGTTTCGTCTATACGCCAGTGCGCGCGGAGCCTGCGGTAATCGATATTACTGTAAGTGACGGAGAGCTAGAAACGTCGCAGCAAGTGACTGTTGAAAATGTTAAAGGTGATCCGCTTGCTGATCAGCAATGGCATTTACGTAATACCGGCCAAACTGGCTTTGCTATGGCCGACTCAGTATTTGAAGCTTGGCGTGAACTGCGTGTTGCTCAGGGCTGGACTGAAGAAGAGGCTGAAGCTGCCTTCTTTTTTGATGAAAGTATTCTGGTTCCAGGCGAGGACTTGAACGTTATTGGTGCTTACCAAAAAGGCATTACCGGTGAAGGTTCTATTTCGGTTGTAGTTGACCAGGGTTTGGCAATTGATCATGAAGACTTACAGGAAAATGTTTTGGCGGGTCGTTCTGTCAACTTAATTCCTGATGCTCGAGACCGGACTGACCCAACTGTATTGGGTAACGGTGGTGACCACGGAACTTCTGTTTCTGGGCTTATTGCAGCAAAAGGCTGGAACGGTTTAGGTGGACGAGGTGTTTCTCCTAATGCCAGCTTAATTGGCATGAACTATTTAGGCGGAAGTGGTACGCAAACTGATCGCAACTATATGATGGTTCACGGTATGGCGGGTTCAGGCATTAGTCCTAGCGAGAATATTGTTACGTTTAACCGTAGCTATGGTACGTCCGCTCCTGTTCTTTTTGCTACTGACGAAATTGATGAAGAAGTGATTAGTTACCCGGCTAAACAGTTACGTAACGGTCTGGGTGCTCTAAACATTAAGTCAGCTGGTAACTCATTTAGCGGCGCTAATAGCTATCCGCAAGCCTCTCAGCTTTGTGCTGCACAGCAGGCTGGTGTTGTTGAAGGTGCTGCCCGTGCATTTAGTTGCTTAGATGGTAACTGGGATGTTAGTAACGCCAGTTTCTATACCATTTCAATTGGTGCAGTAAATACTGATGGTAAGCGCTCCAGCTACTCAACAGCAGGTTCTAACCTATTTGTTGCAGCTCCGGCTGGTGAGTATGGTGATACTGAACCTGCAATGGTAACTACTGACCAGACAACTTGTACTCGTGGTTATGCTGGTTGGGCTGCTTATGACAGTTTTATGGATACCAATGGTGCATTTTTTGCGAATTTGGGTATTGATGGATTCCATGAGCGCGTCTATCCGTTTAATAACCCAATGGGTGAATACAGTGAGAGTAACTTAAGCTGTAACTATACCAATACTTTCAACGGAACATCTTCTGCAGCACCGAACACTTCAGGTGTCGTTAACCTAATTGCCGAAGCGAATCCAGAATTAAGCTGGCGTGAAATTCGTCATATTCTGGCCGAAACGGCTACTCAGGTAGACCCTGATAACGCTCCGGTTGAACTCACTGTTGGCGACGGTACTTTTGTTGCTCATCAGGGTTGGGTAGAAAACGCCGCAGGCTTCAGCTTTAACAACTTATATGGTTTTGGACGTCCTGACGCAGGTGCAGCAGTTGAACTTGCTATGTCAGATGCGGTCGAATTACCAGAGTTAATTGAAACTGAATGGTTAGAAACTGTATTAGACACACCGGTAGCTGTGCCAGATAACAACGCTGAAGGTGCTTCAATTGAAATTACTGTTGAAGAAGACGTGACCATTGAAGGCGTGCAATTTGGTTTGTCTGTGCGTAACGCGGCTATGGCTGAAGCTAATGCAGGAAATATTTCAGGCACTACTGCTGGTTCAGATATTGCGATTGAAGTAACGTCTCCTGCCGGTACTAAGTCGGTTATTGCGACTTCTCGTACTTCGCTAGGATCTGTTGCTGGTATAGGCTCGTTAGGTGGTAATGTAGATCATATTTATCATCCTAGTAGCCCATTGCTGACAAACGCGTTTTTAGGTGAATCATCTGCCGGAACCTGGACAGTTCGTGTTGTTGATACGAATGGTCAAGATCGTGGCACGTACCTGAATAATACGGAAAACAGCCTTGTTGATCAGGTTAATGTCCGTTTGTTTGGTCATTAATAACAAGGCAAAGGAGAAGAAGTTATGAAATTAACAATGATGGCTTTAGCTGCATCAGGTTTATTGATGACAGGCTCTGTTGTCGCTCAGGATCAGGCTGTCGATGACCGTCTGAATAATGATAGCCAGAAGAGTGCAGTAAAGGCGGAGTCACCGAAAGAGGTTTCTGAAAGCCGTGCATTTGGAACTTATCGCATGATGAAATCAGACTTGGGCGGGGCGAAGGACGCTAAGCTTACTGGTGGTGTTCAGGTGTATAACGAAGTGACACGCAACGTTGCTACAATTAGTGGTAACTTGACTGTTTTGGCCGGTGAACAAGGTTTGGCTGCTGTAGCACAAGAGTTTGGACTAGCAATTGTTAGTGAAGATTCTCGTGTCGGTATGGGCTTGCTGAAAGCACCTGAAGGAGCCGACTTAACTGCTTTAGTAGAGCAACTACGGGCAAGCGATTTAGTTCGCGCCGCGCGTATTGAGGTAATTGAACCTCGCAACGAGTTACACGTTATTAAGCGTTAACTTTGTTGCTGTAATTGAAAAGCGCATTCTGGTTTTGCGTGAATGCGGTTTGTTTGTTTTCGAGACTGCCTGACATTTACGTAAGGAACACTATCTCACCTGACATAAAGGTCAGGCTACAAAAGCCCTTCAAGCGTGCGAATGTTGTCCCTTAGTTCGGTGCGCCCTGGATTGTTGTTGTATATACGTTGCAACAGCTCAAGTGCTTTACGGTAGTCTTTTTGGTCGATAGCAATTTGAGCAAGCCCCATATTGGCTTGCTCTTCGACTTCTTTTATAGAGCTTGCGCGTTGGTACAGGAGTTGCGCCTGAGTTAAATGCCCGCGTTCATAGTTGAGGTTTGCCAACTGAATGAGTCCGGTGCCGTTGGCCGGGTCAACCTGTAGTAATTGTTTAAAGGTTTTTTCTGCTTGTTCAATATTGCCACGACGTTGATGATATTTTGCGTTAAGGAATAAGACTCCGGCATGCTGGGTTGGCGACAAATTAGACTGATTAATGTCGTCATAAAGCTTTTCAAATAACTGCCATTGTTCGTTAGCGATTAGCTTCTGCGCCACTTGCTGTAATGTGGCAAGGTAGCGACTGTTGATATCGTCGTTATTAAAGTCTTCTGTATTTATTGTCTGCAAGATCTCTGCTGCGCGATGAAGGCTGCCCGATTGGGCATGTAACGAGGCGAGTTGCAGTTGTCCTTTTAGATTATTGCTTTGCAGATGTACAGCAGACTCCAGACTGCTGATTGCTTTTTGATAGTGCTTTTGTTCCATTGCCAGTTGGGCTCGCTGTAACCATAATACTGCGTCATTAGGCTGTTGCTGCAACAGTTCTTCGACTAGTGCATTGGCGCGTGATGTCGCTCCGGATTGCACCAGTGCGTACAGCAAACCCTGCGACCACTGTTTATTGTCAG
Source organism: Alteromonadaceae bacterium (assembly GCA_013393545.1). The sequence goes on from JABXHG010000335.1 coordinate 3,651, forward strand.
GCTCCAGCATCAGGGCTTTTTCATAAGCGCTAATGGCTGACATTGGAAGTGCTGTTTGCAAATTGATATAACCCAGCTGCCCGTACAGCTGAGCTGATATAGCACCAGTTTGTAGGGTTTTCACAAGGTAAGGCCGGGCTTTTTCAAGCTCTTGCCGGCTTAAATAAACCGTGGCTAAGTTTTGTAGCGCAGCTAAATTGTCCGGATTTAAGGTTAGCGCAGCTTTTAAGTCACTTTCCGCTTCCGAAAAGTTTTTGAGAGCCAGGTTAACCTGCCCTCGTAGACCTAACAGTAACGCACTCTCGCCAATAGCTTCACGATTCAGTTGCTGCAATGCCTGCTGGTACTGTTGTTGCTCAATAACCGGTTGTAATTCAGTTAGTAGTTCACGTTCCTGTGTGGTTAAGGTTTTGCTTTCGCCATCTAACCTTTGCTGCAGAGTCAGTGCCCACTGTGGCGCGTCAATTACAGGAGCTAACTGTTCGGCCTTTACGCCCTTGTTAACACTTAGTAGAGCCACAACCAGGAACGATGCAAAGTAATGATATTTCATATTAAATTTCTACCTCCAGCGGCCAAATGAAACGCGCTTTTACTGTTTTGCCATTTTTTTTCGGGGGCGTGAACTTCGCTTTTTTCACCATTTGTTCTATTGAAAAGCGGAGCTTTGGGTCGGGGCTTTCAACTATGCGTAGTAAGGTCACCTTCCCCTGACTGTTAATAGAAACTTCCAGACGCAGCAATATGTTGTTGCCCAGCCGTCTTTTGAGGTCAGCTGGTACGTTTAATGAAACCGTGCTTAGCAGTTGTGGAACGCCATCCAGTTCGCTCAGGCTAAAACCCTGCCAGTTGATTTCCGGTAACTTAATGGGGTGCCTGCTAATTTCAGGGCTGAGGTTATCCGGTGGAGTGAAGTTGGCTAATGGCGTGTTCACCTGCGGTGTATACTCCAGCGCTGGGCCGCTGCCTGAAACATCCAGCTTCAGTTTCGACGGCTGTTCAGCCTGTTGCTGTTGAGCCGGTGGTGGCGGTGGCTCTATGGTGGCGCTGTCAATGGTACGCATTTCATAGCGTGGTGGGGAATCACTATTAAATGTGACTGCCACGCCCAATAATATGACCACAGCAGAAGTTAGTAAGGCAGCAAGCAGCAGTGCCATTAACTTGTGTCGGTGTGTCGTCATAAAATGCCACATATTAATTGGCCGCGGTAGCAATACTGACACTGTCGGCGCCTGCTAATTTGACCTGATCGATAACATTAACCAGCAATTCAGCGGGCACGGTTTTGTCTGTTTGCAGAACCACCGGGCGGGACTGCTCACGTAGCAGTTGTTCAACGGTTGCACGTACGCCGCCGACCCCAATGTTGCTGCCGTCGTAGACGACTTGACCACTGCGAGTAATGGCGATAAGAATAGAAGTACGCTCCAGTTCTTTTGCCGTGACTGACTCGGGCTTGTCGACATTGACGCCTGACTCGCGCACAAACACGGTAGAGACAATAAAGAAGATCAATAGAATAAAGACCACATCGAGCAGTGGAGACAGGTCGATACCGTTAATGGGCTCTTCGTTTTGTGTTTTAAGCTTAGTTAACAAACTCACCTAAGGACTCCATAGTTTTGCGCTCTAGTTTCGCTTTTGTTGACCAAAGCAATAGCCAGCCGGGAATAGCCAGAGCAATGCCCAGTAGCGTGGTCATGAGTGCCTGGCTGATGCCATTGGTTACCGTGTAAGCTGTGGATGAAGAGTGCACTAAGGCTGAGAAACTGGTTTGCATACCCATAATGGTGCCCAATAAACCAATAAGTGGCAGTGCGGTTATAACAATAGCGGGCACAGTAGTGATTTTCGACCGTTGTGTAAGCTGGCTAACTGGCGCTGAGAGGCGGATATAAATTAGCCGCGCGTAACTGCTGCAGGCCAGACCCAGCAGTAACCAAGACAATGGGTGAGCCAGTAGGTGAGAGTAAAATGAACCAGGCATAAGTCTAGGCTCCTGCCTGTTGTTTTTTGTGTTGCTCCAGCGCCTCTACCGCGTATTGCTGAAGCTTTTCACTGTCGTTTTTAGCTTTTCGGGTGAGTACCGCACTTAATATAAGCGATGGAATAGCGACCACCAGACCGAGCTCGGTTGTGATAAGCGCCTGACCTATGCCTCCTGAAACCACTTGCGGTTCGCTGGTGCCGTAAGTGGCCATCATATTAAAAGTTGTGATCATTCCTGACACCGTGCCTAATAGTCCAAGTAACGGAGCAATAGTGGCGATGACCGTAACGACCGTTAACCCCTTATGCAGCTTAAAGCGCATCCACTGTATTTGTGCAACCAACTTGTCTTCTTTTTCATCAAGCTCTAAATGACTTTCTATGATTCGGTTAAGTTGCTGTTGCATAGGATGCTTAACACGGTTATCTATGGCAGGTACGCGATACAGCTGAACGGCTTTAATAACAGCCATAATGAGCGAAACAAGTGCTGCTATGACAATTGGAATGATCCATAGACCTCCTTCGTTTAAGTATTGCCACAGGGTTTTATCTGCTGATTGGTTTTGCTGTGCTTTGCCTAACGTTGGGTCAATGGTAATTTGGGCGGAGCCTGAGTGACGGAGTTTCTGCAACTCCTTCGATTCACTCTCGCTGTAAGCGTACTCCAGTTCAACACCGGCGGCAGACATAGAACCCAGCCCGGCAACAGCTTTGTCTATTTTATCTGCGGCAATTAAATGAATAGGGCCTAACGCCAGAACCGGGCGTTCAAGCTGGCGGCCGTCGGGCATTATCGCCTTGCCTTCATGCCAATTGGGTTCTGCAGCTTCAAGCAGTTTATTGACTTGCTGTTGTAGTAAATTAAGCTTGTCACTCTGCGAAAGGTCACTAATTTCCTGATAACTTAGTCCACTTTGTTGCAGCAACCGAGTAATGGCATTTTGTTGGTGATCCTGCTGTTGCTGCCATTGCTCAAGACGCTGCTCTAATGTTTGCAAAGACAATGTTTGTTCATCTTTAGAGCGCCTGGCGGCCGCTGTTTTTGAGCGTAAGTGAGAGACCTGTTGTTCAAGTTCGGTAATTTGAGTTGCCAGTTTTGAGCGTTTTTCAGCGACATCTTCTTGTGTCTGTTCAAGCCGCTGTTTTGCCTGTTCGATTTTTTTCAGTAAATACTCTTCGTTCAATTCTCCGCTTTGGCTGGCCGACGCGTGGGCACTGCTTAGTAATAGGAATGCCACTATAAAAAAGCTGCTAATGGCGCTGAAAAGACACGCTGAGTAAGAGTGTTTTACCACAGGCGTCATTGCGAGCCTCCTTGAGCGGATAACTCAACTGGCAGAGAAATATACTGAGGCAGCGCCTGGTTATTCAGAATTTTTAGGGCCTGCCGCACACTTCCCCCGTTCAGGTTAGGGTCCGCCTGCCATTGCCACTGACCGTTAACGACACGGCCGTAGCCAGCTGTTTGATTATCCTTGCTGACAAACCAGGCGTAACTGAGCCCCAGGTACAATTGATCGACCATCAAGGATTGCTGGTTTAGCTCAATAACTCCCTGATGCTGGCCGACTCGTTGGTTAAACTGCTGCAGTTGTTCAATGCGTGATAGCACGTATTGGAGTTTTGCGGTGTTGGAGGTTATGTCGTCATCAGACGTATTCGTACCTTGTTCGTCAGCCGTTATTGCTGGCGCGATTCTCGTTTGATGATGGTTCAATTGTGCAGCTAAACGGTTGATAGCAGCTTCTGTCTGTTTCTGTTGCTGCTCTAGCTGGTTTTGCTGTTGCAGTAGTTGTGAGCGCTTTTCGTCAACGGAGTTTGTGCGTGTTTCTGTTTGCTTAAGAAACTCAGATAATTGACTTATTTCGGCATTCAACAAGCGGATGCGTTGCTCCAGCACTGGCTTGTCTGCTTGCCACCCTGCCTGCAAGGCGCGAGTTTGGTCTTCTACGGCTAACCACTGCGCTGTCAGTTTATCGGTTGTTTCGACCGTTTGCGCCTGGATATTTGCGCTAAAAATGGCGGCGATGGAGAGCAATACGGCACTGATAAGTCTTAGCAGCACATGAACACCTTTATCTACTGAGTTTACTGGCCGGTAGTTTAAGGGGAATGAGTGTTTATGTAAATGCGAATAGTTAGCGTTTATTGACTGTTTAGGGTTTTCATGGCAACCTTAAATGAGAATTATTCCTAAAACGTTTTTTAAGGCCAGAGAGTATCAAGATGCAATTACCTATGTCTTTTTTGCGTAACCCGGTTGCTGTTGCGGTCAGCCTATCCATTTTCACCACCTTGTCCTTTTCTACTTATGCGCAGGAAGACTCGGTACAAGAGTTAGCAACCACCAAGGTGGAAAGTGAAAATTCAGAGGTGGAAGTAAAAACTCTGGGGCCGATCGATTTGCGGACTTCTACTCGTTCGGATTTAAGCGAGGCGTTATCTATAATCCCATCTTTACGCATTGATAATACGGCAAGCTCGAGTACCCGGCAGGGTGATATTAAGCCGGCGGAATTTTCAATTCGGGGCGCGGCACCGTATCAGAATAACATTCAGCTGGATAACAGTAGCATCGACAGTCTGCTTGACCCGGCTAACGTATTACGCCCGGGAGAATCGCCAAGCTACACTCAAGTGTCGGGACACTCTCAGTCTATTTTTATTGACCCGGAGTTTCTTTCTTCAATTGAAGTTATTGACAGCAATGCTTCGGCAAAAGAGGGTGGTTTCACCGGTGGCGTGATAAAGGCAAAAACACGTGGGTATCAAGGGGAGAATACGTTTTCTGTTAGTCATCGCATGACCAAAGACAGCTGGACCGAGTTTCATATTGATAAGGCGCAGTTGGCTAATTTTGAAGAAGGTGCGGCGCAACTTCCGACGGGGACTCCTGGCAAGTTCCAGCCCAATTTTGATAAATCGGAAACTTCGCTCTCAGGTACCTTTAGGGCTGGTGATATTGGCTTCTTTGTGGGATATAGCGAAAAGCGCTCGGAAATCACCCAAAAACGGACCTCTGAATTGGCTACTATGTCTGACTTTGAATACTTCTTAGAGACAGGCAATGTTTTTAAGCGTGGAGATGAAGACAAACTCGACAGCGAATCTCGTTATTTTACAGTGCGTGCTGATGCACTGAATGTGCCTTACGATTTGTACGCTACGTTTTCTTACAGTGACTTTTCTGAAGACAGTTTTTTAATTAATTTTTTTAATTCTGATTTTACCAGTGAAGTGAGAGGCTACAACTTTAGCGTAAATTATGGCGACGATTTTGGTGAAACGCGTGTTGACTCGACGGTGGCGCTGAATTTAAGTGACAACAGCCGTGATGCTCAAATAAACACTTTCGATAAATACATTGGCCGGAGTATTTATACCGAGAACGCGTATATTGGCAATTTCGGTGACCTGGAAAATGAGCAGGAGCGCTTGTCGGCATCGCTCGATTTTGACACTGAACTTAATAGCAACCATAACCTTCTGTATGGATTAGAGGTTGACCATGTGCGTTTACGGCAGAGTCGAGCTGAAGATTACGTTTACACAGAATATGCCCCGACAGATCGGACATTAATATCTGGCGTACCTTACGCTGAGCACCATGTTTATCGTGAAACTGTGTACGGTGCCGGGGATATTGGCTTTAATGAAACTAATTTTAGTGCATACGGTGAAATAAAAGGTGAAAGCGAATCGTTGTTTTATTCGGGGGGGCTACGCGCCAGTCGTGATGCCTGGCTTGGAAACACGAATTTGGCGCCGCGATTGAGCGGGGGAATGTACCTTGCTGATGACGAAAGCCTTTCTGTAGAAGTTGGGGCTAACCGATATTATGGCAAATCGTTTTTATCGTACCGCTTAAGAGATGAAGAAAAGAAATTTGTTACCGTTCGCGAGCGAGAAGAAACCTATAATCCGGATTCACCTTTTAATGAGTTTTCAGGAGAGGCCAAGTGGTTGCCGAGTGACCTGAATACGCCTTACGATGATGAGTACAGTATTGGGCTTAGCAGTTCGAAATTTTCAGGAATAGCAAAAGTTGAGTTTGTTGTTCGTAAGGGGCGTGATCAAATTCGTACAGACTACAATAGCGAAGATGATACGTACCAGTACGTTAATAGCGGCGAAAGCGATACCCGGCAAATAGACGTGTCCTGGCGATCGCCAACATACAATTGGTTATCCTCTGACTGGCGAGTCAATGCTGGTGTTTCATGGATGGATACTGAAACCGATGCACAATATCTGGATGGAGGTTATGGCAAAGCCACAAACCCGGATGAAGAGATCATCTTTGATGGTAAACGTATGCTGAGAGTAGACCTGCCTGCGGATGATTACGCCAGCCCGATTTCGGCCAATATTGATGTGATCATGCAGGCCTTTGATAACCGCCTGTCGATGACTAACTCGTTTGGATATACCAATGGTTACCAGTATTTAGGTCGTGCTGGCACTGATGAAGCGACTGGACTCAAAAATTATGAGACGGTTGATCAGGGAACGACATTTAACTGGAACCTTGGGGTCGAGTATCAGCTTTTTGCAGGCAATAACTCGGCGTATGTCAGCCTGGATGTTATTAACCTGACGGACAAGTCCAATGTACTTCGGTATGAAACCGGCACCCAATTATTCAGCCTGGGACGCCAGTTCTGGGTTGAGGTGGGCTACCGGTTTTAAACGCTATGCAACCAGGACGTTTTTTACTAGTCGTTATTGGTAGTTGTCTGCTGATGTTTGGCTCAGTCGGTGAGGCGGAGCCGCAGAACACCTTAGTTGATGTTTATCGAGGTCCTCAGCAGCAATGGCCCGCAGCAACGATTGATGACGGAGTAGATTTTAAGCCGTTAGCACCACTTGATAATAAACCGCCTTTTCCTGAGGATAATCCCTATTCGAAAGAAAAATGGGAGCTGGGTAAGCAGCTGTTTTTTGAACGTCGATTATCTAAGTCAAGGCAAGTGGCCTGCGCCAGTTGTCATGATCCTGACTTAGGCTGGGCGGATGGACGGCGCAAGGCTATTGGCCATAATCGTATACAACATGAATTAAATTCGCCCTCTATTGTAAACAGCGCCTGGATTGAGGAAGTGTTTTGGGACGGGCGTGCGGACTCTCTGGAAGAGCAGATACTTGGAAGTTGGCAAAACCCAATAGAAATGGCGGCGAACTTGCCAGACGCTGTGGCTCGTATTCAGAGTATTGAAGGCTATTCACCTCTTTTTGAACAAGCCTTTGGCTCCACTGACGTAAGTGCTGACCGGATCAGCCAGGCGATTGCAACCTTCATGCGGAAGATAACTCTGACAAACACGCGTTTTGACAAGTTTATGCGAGGTGAGCGTGACGTTTTAACTGGAGATGAAATTAAAGGGCTGCATTTGTTCCGTACCAAAGCTCGTTGTGCCAACTGCCATAACGGTGCCTTGTTGAGTGATGGTGAATACCATCATTTGGGGTCGTCTTTTCATAACGTTGGAGAGTTTCAAGGGCGTTATCGCGTAACCGGAAAAGCTGAGGATGTGGGTGCATTCAGAACGCCTGGGTTGCGTGGTATTGGGGAAACGGCCCCTTATCAGCATAATGGCTTTGCTAAAAATTTGGATATATTACTGAACCTGTACAATATGGGCTGGTGGCAAAATGCTGAGTTGGCGGAAAAAGGCAACGATATCCCTACTGCTCAGTTATCGAGCCACATTCAGGAGCTGAAGTTAAACAAGGAGGAGTTAAGCCAGCTTAAGGCTTTTTTGG
>JABXHG010000336.1 GCA_013393545.1 Alteromonadaceae bacterium
GGGCATGACTTCACATTACAAACAATAATGGAACTGCAAAAGTCAGTTGGCAGCTTAGAGTCAAAAATTGACGGATTGCGCGAAGCTCAGACTAATACGCTTAATAGAACAGAAAAAGCTTGCGATAAATTGGAAAGCGTCGATAAAAAGCTCTATGCCGCTGGAGTGGTGCTTGTCGTAGTACTCGGCATTGCCGGCTGGATGCTAAATATAGCTTACGATCTCAGTAAAGATACATTAAAAGCTGTAGTCACCCAGCAGGTATCTGAAAGTGACTCTTCAGCTAAAGACAACGAATAGCCGCTAAGTTCTTTCTTTCAAAAAAACCAAAGTACTGCAGTACTATTCAGGATCTTGCTGAAATTGTTTCTGGCGTTTAGCCATCTCCATAACCAATCATAAAAAATTCCTTAGTTCGTCTTCACACTAATATAGTTGCCCCAGTCGGCTCTCTGAATACTATGCCGGCGCTCGCTTGGGCGTCGGTGTCTAGCAAGGTTGCTGGTAGAGCTATGGTCTTACTTCGCATTTGATCTCATCATCCACGAGCTCACAGTCAGATTGAAGTAGGCCACTTATGCCAGCATAAGTTATTTCGACACTGTCAGGGCGCTGTAAGGACGAACCATCATCTAAACGTCGACCTTCCCTTCTTTTCTTGACGCCGGAATTTAGTTTTTTAGAACCAACCAAAGTCACGTGAACGTTATCTCCGTTTCTCTTTAATGTCGCTTGCATAATGAGGTCGTAATCTTCTGGATGTGCTGGTAGCTTTTGAACTTCCCAATCATAAAATACAGCATAACCATCAGATTGTCTTTGGACAGAAGAAGAATTAACCTCTATTGTCGATTGGATGATTCTGTCAGCCTTTACGATTTCAGCAAGTTCGTAGAGCTCTTCGATCTTATAAAGACTACCGCACGGGTAGTCTTCCATAATTTCTCGGTATAGTTGGCAGATACCGATAAAGTTTTGTTTATATTCTTCATAAAGTTGCCCAACGTTGATCTGTCGTAAAACCCTAATCTTTTCAACTGTATCTCTATTCGAATAAATGAAATCACCGTTATTTATGCCTTGAAACTTCGAGTAAATCTCTTTCTGCCGGGCTTTAAGAGTTTTTAGATTTTTACTTCTCTGCTTATATTCTCTAATATTTTTCAGTAACTTTTTGGCACCAACACTGACAGTTGAACCTTTAATTTCCCACGTTCTTAATGGGACTTCGTTGTAGCTCAATTTTTCTGTAGTTAATGATCCTTTCTTAAATACCGATAAAGCGTTTTCAAAAGCTTCCTCCTCGGTAATTAGAACGGTACTCGAGAAGTTTGATAAATCAGAATATAAACGAGGTTTTTTAATAGTTACTTCCGCTTGAACTGGACTTTTACTTTCTTTTATCTCAACTGTATAACCAAAAGAGCTTATTAAAAGTTGTTCCAACTCGTAATACTTGCTCGCCGGTGTCAATTTAGGCTTTGGGAAGTACTGACTAAAATCGATCTCGTCCTCCCACTCCTGCCGGGTTACCTCCTGACGTTCACTTGCCGAAAGCATTTCATAATGAAACTCACCACCGTCTATAAATTCATCGACCACTTGCTCTGGTGTTTTCGGCTCAGCTTTTTTCTCTGTCTGAGCCTTGTCCTCTTGTTTAGAACAAGAGCTTAACAGTATCACTGTTAGCGCTAGCATTGTTAAAACGCGCATTTCATATTCCCCTCGCACCTTACAAAATATTAACACTTCAATAATGCCCGACACAGACCGGAATTGAAAGTCGCTAAGGCGTCACGAGAGATACAAAGCGGCTAAGTATGCTTAACAATATCGTGCAGGAACTACTATAAAAAATTTAATGTTAGATATTCTTTATTTTGTCGTTGACACTTAAATCGAGATAAACTAACTTTATATACACAGCGACACAGAAAGACGCAGTGAGAACACAAAAGCGAATCTTTCTATGGTCCTGAAAGAAGAAAGCCCCGCAGGCGGCAACCTAACGGGGCGACCCAGAAAACTGGGTTAAGCAACATTGTATTTCGGCTGGACCGGGCGGCAACCCGGAAAAGCCTAGGGAGGCAAATGTCACCAACAAGGCGTTGGAGACTGCCAACCAAACAACAAATCGGCTTACGCCGACTTAACAACAATCAACTGATTGGAATACGCCAATCAGCCAACAATTGGAGTATAGCAACATGGCTAATACCGCACAACAGATACCTGACGTCCGTCAGAGTACATTGAATGACCTGATTGAACAGGCAAGCAATCATCATGCTGCCCTGCTTCGTACGCGCCAGTTCAGCGGCGAGATCCTTATCGATAAATACGCATTCCGCATCAAGATTGAAGAAGACGATGCCATTCTTATAGCGCGCAGTATCGAGTTCGACGACCCGATGGCCATTGCACGATTAACCTCAATTGTTCGTACCATGCAGCAACTTATGCCGGCAACTGCAGCGTTCAGTGTTGGAGGTGTGGCATGAGCGAACAACTAGCACAATTTCAGAATCAGGCGCCAGCAGAGCACCGCAACACCACTGACATGGTTCTCGACTATCAGGCCATGGAACAAATGAGCCGTTTAGCAGACATGATGGCCAACGGTCGTGCGACAGTGCCTCAGCACTTACAAGGTAGCCCAGCTGATTGTATGGCGGTAATTATGCAGGCCGCACAGTGGCGCATGAATCCCTTTGCGGTTGCACAAAAAACCCACGTTGTGAGTGGCACCTTAGGTTACGAAGCACAGCTGGTAAACGCCGTTGTTTGCTCCTCTACCAAAGTTAAAGATTCCTTTCACTATGAGTGGTTCGGTGAATGGACAAAGGTCATTGGTAACTTTGCTACTCGCAAGAATCAGAATGGTAAAGAGTACCAAGTACCAGCATGGACGGCCGCTGACGAGAAAGGCCTAGGCATTCGTGTGTGGGCCACGCTTAAAGGCGAAAGTGAGCCGCGTGTTATCGAGCTATTGCTGTCCCAGGCACAAGTGCGCAACTCCACATTGTGGGCATCCGACCCGAAACAGCAACTGGCATATCTTGCGGTTAAGCGTTGGGCTCGTCTCTATGCTCCGGACGTCATTCTCGGTGTTTACAGCTCTGATGAATTGCAAGAGCAGCCAATGAGCGAGCGAGAAGTTAACCCTCGCGAAGAAACTACCAGCGGTCGTCCGGAACGGGAGCTATACCCCGACGCTGACTTTGAGCAGAACTTCCCGAAATGGCAGAAGGCTATTGAAAGTGGCAAGCGTACTGCTCAGCAAATTATCGACATGGTGAGCTCTAAGGCTGACCTGACCGCCGAGCAGCAAGAGCAAATCAAGTCAGCTGAGAAAAACCAGTCAGAAGAAGAACAAGCGCAGGGAGACGAGTGATCATGAAAATTTTAAACCTAATTCAAGGCTCTGATGAATGGCACGCGGCTCGCGCTACTCGAATGACCGCATCAGAAGCGCCAGCAATGATGTCTGCTACGAAGAAAATGTCACGCAACGAATTGCTGAAAGCCAAGTCGCTTGGTACCGAAAAAGAAGTCAGCGAATACGTACAGAAGTTCCTCTTCGATAAAGGCCATGAAATGGAAGCATCAGCTCGCCCATTGGTGGAAGAAATTGTTGGTGAAGAACTATTCCCTACCACTGGCGAAACCGAAGACGGTGAATACCTGGCATCGTTCGATGGCATGACCATGATGGGCGATATCTTGTTCGAGCATAAAATGTGGAACGAGACACTTGCCGAAGCTGTACGCAACGAGAAACTGCCGGCTGAATATTACTGGCAGCTGGAGCACCAGTTGATGGTTGCTGATGAAGCTGAGAAAGTCATCTTCGTGGTATCGGATGGTACCAAAGAGAACTTCGAATATATGTGGTACACGCCCGTTCGTGGACGTCGCAACAAGCTCATTAAAGGCTGGGAGCAATTCAAAGACGACTTGGCCGAGTACAAACCAGAGCCAGCGAAAGAAGAAGTTGTTGCCGAAAAGCCAAGCGATCTTCCTGTGCTGATGATCAGTGTCGACGGCGAAGTTAAGAGTAGCAACCTTGCCACCTATAAAGATACTGCACTTTCCTTCATTGAAAACATTAATACCGATCTGCAGACAGACCAGGATTTTGCCAACGCCGAAGAACTGGTTAAGTTCTGCAAGAAAGCGGAGGGCGAACTGGATACTGCTAAGAAACACGCACTGGCACAAACCCAAAGCATCGATGAACTTTTCAATACCATTGATGAACTCAAAGAGCAGCTGCGCGGCAAGCGCCTGAAGCTGGATAAACTGGTTAAATCACGCAAAGACGAAATCCGTGCCAGCATTAAAAATGAGGCGATGGAAAAACTGCAAAAGCACGTTGATGGCTTGAATGAAGACCTGGGCGAATTTCAGGTACCTATGCCGGACGTTGACTTTGCAGCGGTAATGAAAGGCAAGAAGACTGTCGATGGTTTGAAAGACGCTGTTGATGACCATCTGGCACAAATCAAAATTGAGGTTAACGACTTACACGTTCAGGTCATGATGAACTGGCAGATGTTCATTAAAGAAGTCGACAAAGACCTGCGCTTTCTGTTCCCGGACATTAAAGATCTGGCGCTAAAAGAAAACGACAGCTTCGCCGCCATCGTTAAGCAGCGCCTGACTGAGCACGAGCTGGCTGAGCAGAAACGTAAACAGGCGGAAACAGAAACTAAGCCACAGCCTGAGCCAGAATCGACGCCAGAGACCACGGAGCAGGAAGCGGCACCCGAGCCGGTAGCGCATAGCAACCCTATTGCTGATGATTATACGCCCACTGATAACGAAATCATTCAGGCGGTGGCTTATCAGTTCAACGTGTCCCAGGGCAAAGCAACGCTATGGATTGCCGGCATGAAGATGCATCAAGAAGGCGTAAGCGAAGTATCCAGTCTGGCCAACTTCCTTATCGACAAGATTGCTGATGCCACGAATAAGCGTGACCTTGAAGACGTGGGCAAGGAAGTTTGCATAGCCAAAGAACGGGGCTACCTGAGCGAAGCCGACTATGAGGCGTTACAGACCTCTTATCGCGCTCAGAAGTCAACAACCCGCAGCGCAGCGTGAGGTGATGATCATGAGTAATACTAATCAGAATCTCTCATTAACAGGCTCAGGTACTTTATTCCTCAATTATGCGGATTGGAAAACTGCCGTCGTTAATGATTTTAAAGCAGCCCACCAAGAGCAGACTTGTAGCTTATGCGATGGCAGCGGAGAAAATGATTGCTATCACTGTGGCCAGTGCATGGAATGTGAAGACTGTAATGGTGACGGCTCAATATGGATAAATGCTGATGGTGACGAAGTGGCAATCCCTTCAATTGGTCGGATTGCATACAAAAAACACGTCATTAAAAGCCTGCTTAAATTGTCCCGCTACACAGGAAAAAGCTACTGGAAAACCTGTAAGGGATTTTTGGTGAACTTTGAGCGGGGTGCACTATGAGCAACCAACGGCAAGTTCAATCGACTACAACAAGCAAGTTGAAGAACTTTTGGCGTACCAGCGAACGTGCGTACCGAGATGCTTGCCACCTTTGCGGAATAAAGGGCTTTGGCATCGATGTAGCAGCAGACAGAGAGAACAAGCTGTGTACTTATTACCTGAATGAAGAGGCTAACGCCCTCTCATTCTCAAGCTGGTTCAGCGATAGCTGGGTAGCATTGGACTCTGCCTGGTGTAATCCACCGTTTGATCGTAAAGAAGCGTTTCTCGAAAAGGCTTACGAGCAAGCCAAAAGTCACAGCGGTAAATTGATTTGCGTGATGATCCCATACGAGCCGGCTACCCAGTGGTGGCGCAAGTACGTCCAGGATAAAGCCAGCATCGTTTACGTGCCGGATGGCCGGTATAGCTTTGTTCACCCCGAAACTAACGAGCTGGTCAGTGGCGTTAACTTTGCTTCCTGCTTTGTTGTGTTTACCGGGTTAACCATGGCCACTGTTTATCACCACTTCGTGCGTGGCTGCGGCGAGCTTAAGGAGGTGTCATGAATATCGAAAAGTTGGAACGACATATCACCGCTCTTGTGTCAGCGCTTAAACCTGACCAGGCTTTCGGTATTACACGAGTTCAGCGTATGACTCGACTGGGATATGTAGAAGCCAACGAGCTGGTTCGCTTCGGACTTAATACTGGTTACCTCAAACGGTGCGATAGCTCTCCTTACAAGTTTTACATTGTTCCTGGAGATACGCGATGAAATACCTTTTTATTGGCTCTCAATCTGAGCAGCGCTTCGAGTTACTCCTCAGCCTGACCCGTATTAATAGTGATGATGTGGTTGCCGCTTTATATGACCACGTTGTGAAAGGAGCAAGCGAAAGCAGCGCCGCCATTATGAATGGCATATCAATGTCTAACTTTAACCGTGCATTTAAAAAATTAGACACAGTGGCTGCGACCGTCGAACAGGTAAAAGAAATTGACCTACGCAAACTGAAATCAGTTAAGCGATAACAAACAAAACAATACTTTGGTGATTTTATGAGTGAGTTAATGAACGACCAGGTGAAAAGATTTCAGCCTAAAGCAGCCAAGTTTGGCGTTGAAATGGCTGAGCATGAGAAAGGTGATTATGTTGATTTTATTGATTACGCGAAACTCCGCGAAGAAAACGCAGCGTTGCGGCAGGAGCGCAATGATTTAGATAAATTTTTCCGTTTTGTTATCGGCGCGTCTTTTGACGGCTGCGATACAGACGGGTCATCAGCACAAAACAAAGCTTTAGAACTGGGACTTTTGCATGAGCAAAAATACGACATGGGGAAACACGGGCACGGCCCAGCTGAATTCTATGGTATTGGACAAGGTGAAACATTTTTGACGTACGCCAACAAAATCAGCAACGGCAAGGATGGGGATTTATGAGTGATTTAGTAGACAACGCAAATGCAACTGCAGAATACCTCGCCAGGCTTGCAGTTAAAGATGCACGAACGAAGAAGCAAGGCCCTAAGCCAACCGGTCACTGTCTTAATTGTGGCGAACCTTTAGATGAAGAACGTCGTTGGTGTGATAGAGATTGCGCCACTGACTGGGAAAAGCTTAATTCAAGAGGATTAGCATAATGGCATCACGCGGAGTAAATAAGGTGATCTTGATTGGTAACCTCGGGGCCGATCCTGATGTTCGCTACACGCAGAGCAGCACGCCGATTGCAAACCTGTCTATCGCGACCAGTGAAAGCTGGAAGGACAAAGCAACGGGCGAGCCGCGCGAGCAGACAGAATGGCACCGCTGTGTGGCTTACCGACGCCTTGCTGAGATTGCTGGCGAGTATCTGAAGAAAGGCTCGAAAGTTTATGTCGAAGGACGTTTGCAAACTCGCAAATGGACTGGCCAGGACAATGTAGAGCGTTACACCACCGAGGTCGTCATTAATGAAATGCAGATGCTCGATGGTAATGGTGGTAGCCAAGCCAATAACAGCCAACCTAGTCCGGCGCCACAACAGCAGCGCAGCGGACTGGGAACCAACATGCCGGATAACGGAAGCCGTGGGCCCGACTGGCGAGGCCCAGCACCCGAATCAAATTTTGATGACGACGATCTTCCATTTTAGAGGTTACGAGAGGTATTTATGATGCAGGAAACAGTACAAGACAACCGCCACATTGAAGTCATGACAGTAAAAGAGGTCTGCGATTTACTTCGTATTTCACGCTCTACATTTTGCCGGGTAACGCAGAACCATGATCGTTTTCCGGAACCAATACCTGGCACGGGAAAACGCTTTCTTTACCCGGCTAAAGAAGTCAGGAAGTTTGCTGGACTGCAGTAATATTCCCAGCTGCTTGTTCGGCTGCGGCGATAACTAACTGATACCAGATCTCGTAAGCTTCGTTCTGTTTATCTATCCAGTCATGGCGGTTGTATACTGCTAAAACACCGCCAAGACTGTGCCCTAATATCTTTTCAACGATATGAGGCTGAATCCCCTGCTCTGATAACCGTGTTGCTAACGACCGTCTGAAGTCGTGCACGCGCCAGTCATCCATTTTCAATTTAGCTCTTAGCCGCCGAACAGCTCTTTGAATTGCATGAGTCGTTATTGGCTTTTGAAAGTCATTATCCATTGAGCCGAATACATACGTCGGACTGGGCGTAGCTCTCATTGCATTAACTAACTGGATCATTTCATCTGTGAGCGCCCGGCGAATTGCGACGCCCGATTTGCTTCTCTCTTTTGGCAGCGTCCAAATTCGGTTTTCAAAGTCGAACTCATTCCACTTGGCTTCACGCACTTCTGAATTTCGTGCACCGGTTAGAAGTAGCAGCTTAATGCTATTCCTTACCGCCAGAGATAGCTTAGTGTTTTCAATGGCCATCCAAATACGGCCGATTTCATGCAGCTCAAGCGTTCTGTCTCGCCTGCTGTTACCTGTGCCTACCGTACTCACTTCAAGATTCATTACTGTCGGTTGGTTAATAAGCTCGCGGCGCATACACCAGCCAAGGGCACGTTTTGTCACTTTGAGAACCACTCCGGCATTGTAAGGGGACGTTTTCTCAGCAATGCCATCGAATAGGCTTAGCCATTCATCCATCCGGATACGCTCAACAGGGATCGAATAGCGACCTTTTAAATGCTTCTCAGCGATACTCGAGTAGTTCACCCGCGTGCTATCTTTCAGTTTGCGTGCTACGTGCTTATTCAGCCATTCATCAATGCATTTATCGAGCGTCCATTCGCCACCAGAGTAACGTGAGCGGGCAGCCACTTTCGGATCGCCGCCTTCTTGCAGCACCACAGACAATCGTGTAGCCTCATCTCTAGCTGATTTGAGCGCCAGCAAGGGGTATGAGCCAAGCGTAATGCGTGTGTTGCGGCCACCAATACGATAGCGAAACTGAAATGAAATAGTGCCCTTATCCGTTACCCTGGCATAAAGGCGATTGCCAACTGAAATCTCTTGGGTTTTCTCCGGAGGATTCTTGGTCCAGCTCTTGAGTTGTCTGTCTGTAAGCATAAATATCCAAAATAGCACGCAGGCATTAATTTATAGCACGCTAGTAGCATATAGAATTTTGCAATAGAAGAAAACAAGAGAATAAAACGAACAACTGGCGACACAGATAAACACAACCAAAGCCGCGCGGTATAAGACATGCAGCCATATTCAGATAACAATAGCGAACAAGAGAATCAGCCCACCTTTTACTGGCACGATTATGAGACATGGGGGGCTAACCCGCCAAACCGGAGACGCTCCCGAAGGACCAAAACCATGAAGAGCAAGATGATGAAAAATAAGCGTATTCCTCACGAAACCCGCCAGCAGGGTTTCAC
>JABXHG010000337.1 GCA_013393545.1 Alteromonadaceae bacterium
AGGCCATCCATGGCCTTCGACACCCCGACATGGTGAGGCCACAACATCTGGCACCAGCTCTCAGCTCAATCCTCCCTTACCCAAAGCCAGCAACATGTAAGCTTTTTCTTAGAAGTGAGTCGTGAGCCAGTCGTTAATGTGTTGGTCAAATTCATCGTCAAAGATCATCATTTCAATGTGTTTGTGATCAGGAAGGTCAATTAAGGTGACTCTATCTAGCTCTGCCAGATTAGCTACATCTTCACGGTCACTGATTTTGTCTATTGAACTAGCAAATACTAAAGTTGGAGGTAGTCTATCGTCAGGCAACCGCTGTAATACATTGGGAGTAGAAATTTCCTCCGACGACACTTGTGAGGTATTCAATGTTTTTTCTACTTCCTTCTCCAACCATTCATCACTAATAAAGACTTTCAAAATGGGGTTCATTGACTTCGATAACGTGACCGCAGCTTTAGTGAAGTTAGTTAATGGAGCTACAGCAATAAATCCGTCCACGTTACCGTATGCTTCAATATATTGTGCCGCTATAGAAGCGCCATAAGATTTTCCATAAAGTAATAACGGTAAGTCGTTGTCTTCTAGTAACTGGGTAATTAACAAATGCAGGCGCTCAATGTCCTTAGGGCCGAAACTCGCGGGTGAATGGTTGTTTTTACCGTGGCCTAATAAGTCTACTATTGCTGTTTTATACCCTTTAACCTGAAAGGCTGTGTTATCAACTAGGACAGAATTTGAGCTTGTTCCATAGCTATGTATGAGAATGACTAAGCCTTTGGCAGTTGTTTCTGGTTTATTAACAAATCCGGCGTTGTAATTATGCAATCGTACCGACTGCACGCCAGGTGGTGCGCCTTTATAGGTTGCTGTAAATTTGAATGTAGGCGGGTTATAAGAATCCGTAATTGTAGTGGAATCTCCCCAAAGGTAGCTAAGATTTTCTTCTTTGTTCAAGGCTAGCTTTTTTTCTTCAAGGCGATAAAACTCTAGTATTTCTGAGTCTGTAGCACCCGAAATATCCAGTTTAACGGAATTGGGGTAATGCACATTGTCTTTTACTATAGAACTGCAGCCACCCACTAAAGTCATGGCAATACTCAAAAAAATAAAAGAAATCCATTTCATAGCTCTATCCTTCTAATCAACCGGAAAATAGCCCGTTTCAGTTTTTATCTATGATATTTTCATCATCTTTAGTTACTGTTATGGGACCGGTGTAAGGTGTGACGAGGTTGTAAACCACGCAAACAGCATAAGTTGAAATAAAGGTAGTTATATAACTTAAAAATGGTGTAGCGAGTAATAACAACCATTTGCATGCTCCAGTAGCCGATACTGAGAAAAATGAGTTGAACTGGGTATCGACCTGCATGCCGAGAAGTAGACATATAACAGCAAAAATAGTCCATACACCGACAATAACTAAAGCAACGGCTGCAATAGCTAAAGCTGCATTTAATGGATCAATTCTGGTCATTTTGATTTCCATTTCAATGTTCACCTAAAGTTATTCAAATAAATATCAACCGAGTCGCAGCCCTCATTATGATCTATTCTGATATAGAAACTTTTAGGGAATCCGAAAGATTCATCAAATATTGGCAGTTTTTTCTGGTCGGAGTAGGACTCACTAATAACTGCAGGTTCCTCAGATAACTTTTGCTCAAGGTAGTCAAAAATGCCATCAATCGTGCCTATGACTCCTGCGGAAGCAATCTCCATTGGCTCGCCTGTGTCCTTATTTTCGACATAAACGATCTCATTATCCTCAACTGTTACAGATCTATGAGGTAGCGGGTCAGAAGCCACTCCATCGGGCATGCATCCTTGATTGGGTATAGAGTAATAATCGAACGTATAGTCCACTAGTCCATTATCCTGCCAAGTTTGTTTCGCAACATTGAGGTCTTCCTGTACTTGCCCAATTTTAGGGTCTGTAGTGCTTGTTTCTGAATCAGATCCTCCACAGGAGGCTAAAATTACCGTAGATAAAACAACTGATACTAGTTTAAGCATTTGTTTTTCCATCATTAACTTTTAATGTTTTAGATAAAAGTGTTGTTTCCTAAAAACACTCTAAATTAAAATTAACATATTATCAACAATGCAATAATTCAGGTATCGTCCAGCTGTGGCGAAATTGACGTGGAGGTATTGCTGTATTCATCGAAGACAACGGTGGTATAGATAAGTGCTACAACGCTTAGTACAAGCGATAAACTGCCGGTAATTCCCAGCCATTTGGCGGTGTTTGGGGCGCGCTTTTGAGTCCGTAAATAGTGCATTCTCATTCCGCTTGCAACTAATGCCACTAGCATAAGCCCGAAGAAGGCGTAAATAAGTTTTACGGTCAGTCCAGAGAAGTCACCAAAGTGGAGGGGGTCGGCTGTATCAGAAATTCTGGCAACAATGCCTAAATCGCTGGCATATTGAGTTCCCACAACCTCTCCGGTAACCGGGTCAAGATATACGCGGTTAGCCCGGTCCCGTACCAGTGTTGAACCATTTTGTCCAGTAAAGGACATGGGCTGGCTGTATTGGTGCGGATAGTAGAATCGGGTAATGTCCATATCTGGTCGGGCGGCTTGCGCAATACTAACGAGTTCAGTGAGTGAAAGCGCGGTTTGTTGCTGTTGCGCTTTGGTATGCTCAACTGCTGGTGCTGCCGGGTAATGTTCAATGTCAAAGTTGAACATCATATGTTCGGCTAAATACCATATTCCCGTAATTGTAATGGTCGCGATGAACCACCAACTCCAAAGCCCCATCCATTTGTGCCAGGAGGACCATTCCGTTCGTTTTTTCCAACTGAGCTTACCGGGTTTCGCGAGAAATCCTCGCCACCATTTTCGGTAAACATAAAAGCTGGAAACAAGCGAAATAAGAAGCAGGAGGCTGGTGAGGGTAACAATGTATTTACCGACGCCCCCCATAGACAAATACATGTGAATGTCGCGTAAGTAGCGTGAAACTTGCCCCCAGCCACCTTCACCCAGTAATTGTCCGCTGGCTGCATCGAAATAAACAAAGCGAAAGCCATTTGGGGTCATTAAACGGACTTCGCCGGCGAGGTAGTCTTGCGAGTGCACCTGCGCCCCTAAAATATGGCTCTCAGGGTAGTCTTCACTCAGGTTAGACTCTAGCTCTTTCCAGGCCACCGGGCCTTCACGTTCTTCTAGAGCTCGGTATTTTTCGTCACTAAGGTATTGAATTTCGTAACTCAGAGTAGCCAAAACGCCAGTGATACAAATGAGCAGCAGAAGCCCCGCAAAGGCGAAGCCAGCCCAGGAATGAAATTTGAACCACTGGCGGTTAGTCATTGAGAAAAGTCCTTAAAAACGATATTTAACCGATGCGTAAATGCGACGAGGTTCGCCCGGAAAGTGTCCGGTGCGGGTTAAGAAGCCGCTTGACGCATATTCCTTATCAAATAGGTTTTTGATATTAACCTGAACTAACCACTGGTCAAACTCAGTTTGCCAGCTGACATCAAACACAGTGTAGGGCTTAACTCGTTGAGCAGGGTTTGAAAAACTTATTTGCTCACTCACATAATCCATGCCGCCACTGATAGAGGAGTTCAGCGCAGGTAAATCGTAGCGTGTCCATACGCCCATTTGGTGCATAGGAGCGTTTGCGAACTGGTCACCGACTGCGTTGGCAATACCCTGGCCAGGTACGGTTTCTACCACTTTTGCGTCGTTATAAGCATAGTTCGCATTAATGACCCATTGGTCTGTAATGTCGCCCAGCACATCAATTTCAAACCCACGGCTGCGCACTTTACCTACATTGCCTAAAACATTGCGACCGTCTTCGCTGACTTCACCAGTTGCCTGCAAGATATTTTCACGGTTAATTTCGTAAACCGCTGTGCTGACGCGAATACTATCGTTAACCAGTGACCAGCGGGCGCCTAATTCGGCAATGTCCGACTGTTCCGGCTCGAAAGGACCGCCAACGTCTGATTCCTGATCTCCGGCCGATTGCGGTGAGAACCCTGTACCGTATAACGCATAAGCCCGAACCCAATCAGCAAATTCGTAGGTTCCGCCAATACGATAGGTTAAGTCGCTGTCATCAAAATCTGCAGCATTGGTCTCGTCTTCAAACTGGTCGTAACGCAAGCCCAGTAGCAGGTTTGCTTTTTCGTTAAACGAAACTTGGTCCTGTAGGTAGAAGCCGTCGCGCTGAGTTTTGGTAACTCTTGGGGTCGCATTTTCTAATGCGGTGGAGTAGGGGCCAGAGGTCAGTCCGTAAACTGGGTTATGGATCTCTAAATTGGGAACTTCGCCAGGGTTTGCGTTGTTGCCAATAAAGGTGTTGTCAGCCGTATAACTTTCGGCGCCCATCAACACGGTCTGTTCCAGACCGGAAATATTGAGTTTACCAATTAAGTTACCGGTAACGCTGGTGGCTTCGTTTTCACGATACTGGTTACGGAATTGACGTTGACTGTAAACCGCCTCTCTCGGGTCGTCCACAGGATTTAAGTCGGCATCAAGCAGGCCGCGAGGCTCATGGTAATTCTGACGCTCGGTGTTTTCATAATGACGAACGGTTAAGTCGCCGCGCCAGTTAAGCGAGAAGTCATGATTAATACGAGCCTGATAAACGGTGGCTTCTAGTCGTTGGAAGTCGCTGGCTTCGTTATGGTTCCACTCACGTTCAGTGACAAAGTTACCGTCGTTATCAACCGGCACGCCGCGAAGGCGAGCGCCCTGGTAATCTTGCTCGTAGTCGGTTAGCTAAAGAATGACTTCGCTGCTGTTTCCGATATCAAAAGCGTAACCTAAATCGAGAATTTTATTGGTTTGCTCCGTGTTATAGCGAAACGGTTTTTCGTTGTCGTAATAGTAACCGGCACGGTAACGGTGAGAAGCATCTTCTGTGAGCGGGCCGCTTAATTCAACAGAACCGCGCTTATAGTCGTAATTTCCGAGCCCCAGCTCAATGGAACGCTCCGCTGTTGCTGTTGGCTTTTTAGTCACATAGTTAATAACACCACCGGGTTGGCCGCTACCAAACATGGCGCCACTGGGGCCTTTTAAGACCTGAATTTGACCTATATTGAATAGCTGCGGCACTGCGAATCCGTTGAACGGATCACCACGGACTCCGTCGTAAAAAATGTCATCCTGGCGGAAGCCACGAAAAGTAATAGTGGAGTAACTGAATGAATTCACACCACTGATACTGCGGTACAAGTCGGTTATCTGACGGGCCGCCTGATCATTTATAAGTTCCTCGGTTAGCACCTGAACACTTTGTGGGATTTCTTCTATCGGCGTGTTTGTTCGGGTGGCGATGCTGCTTTCGTTTTGGCGATAAAGTGTTTGAGCGCGGCCTTTAACCTTGATGTGCTCAATACTGTCTTGCGTGTCGGTTGTTTTTGATTTGTTCGGTGCCTGTTCTTCCTGTGCCAATATAGGCATGCTGGTAATGCCAGCCATAGTCAGTGCAATAAAGCATTTTGTAAGTTTCATGGATCCCCCCGTCGAAATGTCGGGTGGATAATAAATGAGAATTATTTGCATTTCAATAAAAGCTTTAAATGAGCTTTAAGTTTTAATGAATAGGCTGATAAGCCCTGAGGTTATTATGCGGGCTTGGTTTGTTCTTGCTAAAAAAATCCCTGGCCGAAGCCAGGGAATAAATTGCATCTCCAGGGAAGGAAAAGCAAAGACCTGTTAAGTCGAACTTAGGAGAGAGTTCTTAAGTTCGATTTTGATAATAATGCGAATCGTTATTATTTGCAATATTAATTTTGTCAACTTTTCACTTTCCTAACATCAACTTTCAGATCCTTTAGCTTAATTTGTGCGTAGGTAATAATAGACACATAAGCAGTAGGAGGAATAATGAGTAATAGCAACAGTACAGAGAAGGTCGCTGAATTTACTGCCCCGGGTGTAGATAAAAAATCAGCGCAGGATACTATCGCTTTACTTGACGACCGTTTGGTTGCACTTCTCGACTTACAACTGACTTTAAAGCACGTTCACTGGAACGTTGTCGGGCCTAACTTTATCGGTGTACATGAAATGCTGGATCCGCAAGTTGATGCCGTTCGCGAAATGACTGACACTATTGCCGAGCGCATAGCGACTATGGGGGGAGTCCCCTTGGGCACACCTAAATCTATTGTCGATCGTCGCTCTTGGGACGATTATTCAATTGGTAAAGGTCTGGTCACAGAGCATTTAGGCGCACTGGATAAAGTGTATAACGGTGTGAATGCAGACCATCGAAAAGCTATTGATAAACTCTCTGAACTAGATCCTGTATCGGAAGATATGCTTACCGGGCAACTTGGTGAATTAGAGCAGTTCCAGTGGTTTGTTCGGGCTCACATTGAGTCATCGTCAGGTGAGTTGAAGAGCTAATGAATTTAGATAATTGATATAGAAGCCCGACATTTTTGATGTTGGGCTTTTTTTATTGTATACATGAAATAAAAAAGTGCTCAGGGAAGTAACATGAAGAACCTGCTCTTATGCGTGGCTCTATTTTTATTGCCTTTAACCGCTCTGTCTCAGGACTCTGCGAATTACACTACGAGCGTAGACTTTGGGTTAGAGCAGTCAAAATTAGAAGTTGAAACGACGTTACGCATTCCTGCTTCGCTAATTACTGATAAGCAGGTTCGTTTATTTTTGAATAGAGAATTTGAGATTGCTGAAGTCTCAGGCTTAGGTTTTGTTGACTATGAGGTAGAGCAGTCAGAGCAAATACCGCCGTGGAATAACGTTACCCTCAACTTTAGTGACTCATCTCAAGTTCAAACTGTTACCTTAAAATACACGGGGGAAATAGATAGCAGCGCTGGTCATGGTAACTTTATTGGTGATAAGGGCGTTCATCTAAGCATCGACTCCGGCTGGCATCCGTTTTTCACTGATTTTTTCACGCCGTTGGTGGGGTCTCTGACCCTCGAGTTACCCGATGGTTGGAATGTTTACGCTCCGGGTACTATCGCGTTAAGCGACAGGGAAGTTCAGGTTAAAAATGAGCGTCCAACCATTGATGTCACTCTGTATGCCACGAATGAACCTACTGAATTAGTGAATGGCGATTTTACGGTTGTTTATGATAAAGCCAATAGTGATAACTCTGACGTTGTCGCAAAGGCAGGTAGCCGATGTATGAGCAGCTTAAACGATAAGTTTGGTGAGCAGGATAGACTCGATAGTGCGCACGCGGTTTTGTTAGAGCGGTCCGGGCCGAGTTTTGCCAGAGCGAATTACATCTCACTAAATAGCCAAATACTAAAATCGGAGCCGCAGATATACCAGTACCTTTGTCACGAGCTTGCTCATAACTGGACAGCATTTAGCAGTGCCTTTTCACACGATTATTGGATGACAGAATCTTTTGCTGAATATATTGCCGCCAAAGAACTCAAAGTGGCTTACGGTCAGGAAGCCTTCAATACCGTTGTTGAAGGCTGGAGAGCCCTTGCCGAAGGGCAGTCTTTTGTTTGGCGTGCTGACGATAATCGCAGAGCATCACATAAGGCTAACTATGGATTGGGACCGTTAGCTTTAATGCATTTAGAGGAACATGTTGGAAGCGATACTTTCTCAGATTTAATGCATTGGTATATGACTGAGGAAGTAACGACTACTGAAGCGCTATTGAACCAACTTGCGGCTATTAAAAACGAAGAGACGAGCCATTGGTTTAAGCAGCTGCTCTCCGGGAACTAGGTGCTCCGTAGTTCGCTACTGATTCTTCATGCGAACTGCTTCAAGCATATTTTTAGTGTCGTTGCCCGAATATCAGCGGCCATTGGATATGACATCTGAAATCCATATGGTCGGCATGGGCATGATTCAGTGCATCTTCTACGCTCTTTTTTGAGTAGGAAAGCTCTCAACCAGTGCCAGAGTAGAAGCTACTGCCATATCTTTTTCGTTCAACCTCTCTAAAGAGCAGTTCAGGCTGCGTTGGCTCAAAAGACAAAAGAGTTTCTGTTGAGCAGGCAAAGGCCCTAGCAGATAAGTTGTCTACTATTAACCAGCCGCATAAACTGGTTATTTATGACGATTACCATGGCTTGCGGTTTTCAAGTGGCAAAATGTTTAATGAAATTGAAGAGTGGATAGCGGAAAGTAAGCTAAAAGAGTCACAATCGAAGAAGTAAGTCTGGCACTAGCCTAAAAATACAGATATACGCCAATCAGTTTTTCTTATCATTTTGGTTGTCTTCATCACACTGCTCTTGCTTTATCCAAGTTGTCAGCTCAAAGAAGAAATCAGACGCAAGGTAGTGAATTATTTGAATGGACTGGAGTGTGAAAGGGTTTAGTAACCGAAGCGGCTAAACGATGTGTTTTAGCCGCTTTATCTGGGGGAGGGCTTTGAGTTTAGAGCCCATCTTTCATTTACTGTCTTTACGACGCGTATCACGGCCTTTGTTTCCACCGCGCCCCGCTGGTTTACGCGGTGGGCGCTGACCTCTCTCTGGGGCAGGCGTTTTGCCTGTGAGTTCAACCTCGGCAAAACCTTCCAGCTTCTGTCGTTCAATAGGCTGGTCTATCAGTTTTTCAATGGCTCTCAGGAGTTTAAACTCTTCGTCCATTACCAGTGAAATGGCATGACCAACCTGGCCGGCGCGACCGGTGCGGCCAATGCGGTGCACGTAGTCTTCAGCCACCTGTGGTAAATCATAATTGATCACGTAGGGCAGTTTATCGATGTCGATGCCCCGGGCGGCAATGTCGGTCGCGACAAGCACCTGCACGTTGCCGGCTTTAAAGTCAGCCAATGCTTTGGTGCGTGCACCCTGACTTTTATTGCCGTGAATAGCAGCGGCAGAGAAACTGCCTTTATCAAGCTGTTTCACTAACCGGTTACAACCGTGCTTGGTGCGTGAAAACACAAGCACTTGCGGTAAGTTCAGGTCGTGGAGTATTTGCATGAGCATGCGTGGCTTTTCGCTCTTCTCTGCCGCATACATGATTTGCTCGATACGTTCGGCTGTAGAGTTCGGCGGTGCCACGGAAATTTCCACTGGGCTGTTCACTAAGCTTTTAGCCAGGGCACGAATGTCATCGGAAAACGTGGCCGAGAACATGAGTGTCTGGCGCTTGGCCGGCAACAACTTAATAATTTTCTTAATGTCGTGAATGAAGCCCATGTCGAGCATGCGGTCGACTTCACCAAGCACCAAGCCTTCTAATTCCGGAAACCGAACGGCG
>JABXHG010000338.1 GCA_013393545.1 Alteromonadaceae bacterium
TTAGATAAGGTTCAAAAGCTTGATCTTACAGTTGTATAGCGGAACTTAAGTTCTCTTTTCGGGTAAAAACACCAACCCAGAACAACACTTCAAAAACCAGTCCGACTAAAATAAATGCGAAGCCACCAGCGTTCATTCCAAAAATGTAACAGGCAACAGCAGCCATAAGAAAAAATAAAGTCAGCAATACTCTTGTGCGCGCTTGCATGGTTATTTCCCTAATTCAAATTTTATGCTCAGTTAATAAATTTAGTTAAAAAATGAAAATTAACAATTTTTTTAAATTAAAACCGCCAAAGAGCCGCATTTCTGCGGCTTAATAGCCACCATTAAAACTGTCGCAAGACCAATCCGGGCTTACGGCTTGCAACCCGCATACTAATGCCTGCTACGGTAAGCCAGCAAATAGCAAAGGTAAGCGCCGCAGCACCTATATATAAAAATGCGCTTTGACTTGCACGCACATTAAACCCAGAGAGCCACCACTCAACTAAAAAGTAGGTACCAGGCAACGCAGCTAAAACGCTAATGCCCATAAGCACCATATACTCTTTAGCTAACGTATTGACGATTTGCATGCGCCTGGCACCAAGTACTTTTCTCATCGCAACTTCTTTGCTGCGTTGCTCTGCGCTAAATGCTGCAAGACCAAACAGTCCAACACAGGTGAGTAGTATCGCTAAGCCTGCAAATAGCATAATGATGGTACGCTGCCGCTCCTGATTGTGGTACATGGCAGTGAAATCAGCACCAAGCCAGGAGGTACGTATATTCATGCGGTTGAGTCGTTGCTGCAACATGGTTTCAATGTCCGCGCGTGTACTCAGCGCCGTGGCGGGCTCCAGGTGAATGATCATATTGCCAAATGCCATCGGAGAACGTCCGGCAATAATAACCGCGGGTTCCATGCGCCGCAGCGCAGTACCAACTTGAAAGTCATCAACAACGCCGACAATGTGAAGCTCTGTCGGCATCATGTCGTCAACCATCCAATGCTCACCAATCACTTCATTCAGGTTATTGTAGCCAGCCTGACGCGCCAGTGACGTCGTGATAATTGCCGACGCGGTACCTTGCACTTCGCCCATGGTAAACCAGTCGGCCTGCCGGTTCGGATCAAAATCTCGTCCGGCACGTAAGTTTAAACCGGTGGCTTTAACAATGTTATAGCCCGCCCCAAAACTCGCAACCGGCGGCAGACGATCAGCTTCAGTCTGCCCCGGAATTCGCAATGTTGCTATCTGTGAGTAGGTATCCGTAAGGTCAATATCTATGGCGCTGGCAGCAAGCACGCCGGGCACAGCGGCAATATCTGTCATCAAGCTTTGACTATCTGACCACAACAGTTGCTCATTATTAATACCATGCACCATCAGTCGTGCTTCGGTTTGATAACCCGTGTCCTGATTGAGCAAAATATCAAGCTGCTGCTGAAGTATCGCGCTACCAATTAGCAGAGCAACGGTAATAGCCCCCTGCGCCACCAACAACCCCTTGCGCACCCACACCGCGGTAGTACCACGCTGCAAATCGCCACTCAGTACCCGTTTGGCATTAAACGCCGAAATAAACAGCGCCGGATAAATACCCGCTAACAAACCAATCATGGTACTGCAAAGCAACAACAGCGCACCGAAACTCCCCAAATACTCAAGGTTAATGGGTCGGTTTACCAACCCACTAAAGGCCCCAACACTGAGCTCTACTATTACTGCGGCAATAAAACCTGCAATGAAGGTCACCATCAGCGACTCAACCATAAACTGACTAAATAACTGCCAGCGGCTAGCCCCTAAAGTTTTTCTTACACCAACCTCTTTAGCGCGGCTCCCCGAGCGGGCAATACTCATGTTGATAAAATTAATACTCGCGACCAACAGCAATAACCCAGCCAGCACTGACGCCGTTAGCAAGGTCGCCTGCGAACCGTTGGTTTTAAATTCATGCGCCAGTTGCGAATGCAGGTGAATGTCGGTGAGGGCGCGTAAGCGAATATGCGACATAGCCTGACCGTTATAGGCCTTATCATTCAGTGCCAGTGACACACTTTCCAGTAGCCGTTCAAGATGAGCATCAGCCGGAATCCGCACATACACATAAGCGTTGTTCAGGCTCAAAGGTTCGCCCAGACTCTCCTCAGAGACTAAACGTAAGGAGTCCACATGGAAGTGACTTTGCTCTGGAAACTCAATAATAGCGGCTACCGTGAACACTCGATTCTCACTGGTCAGTATCTCGCCAACACTGTCGCTACGCCCAAATAAACGGCGAGACTGCTCAAGCGACAAAGCGATATAACCAGGGTCGCTGAGCACCCTATCAAGATCACCAGCGATAGTTTCAAAGGTAAAATAGTCGATAAAGTTAGGCTCTATGGCTAAGGACTCAAGTTCTAATGGCAAGCGTGCGTTTTGCGGACGTACATTCACCGAATCTTTAAAAATTCGGGTGCCTTCAATGCGCGAGTCAAACGCCTGAAACTCATCAATGATGGCCGGGCTGCTAATAGGAAAGCGCTGCTCTAACGGCACAAAGAATTGTTCAACCCGGTAGGTTTGTTCGGCCTGTGGGTGCATCTGGTCATAACCGCGCTCAAACTGCACATAAAGCAATATCAATACAGCAGCGGCTAAGCCTACCGATAGCCCAATTAAATTCAGTGCAAGGTGAACTTTTTGGCGCAACAGCGCGCGTAAGCCAGTTTTTATATAACTGGCGAACATAGAAATTTTCTCACGCATGGCTCACCTCACCAGCAGCTTCATTGTTGCTGTGGTTCACGTTGTCACTCACGTTTTCAGAGACAATACGTCCATCCAGCATACGCACAATGCGGCTGGCATAGCGGGCTTCATGCTCGGAGTGAGTCACCATGACAATGGTGGTGCCTTCTTTATTGAGCTGACGTAATAGCTGCATCACATCGTCGCTATTTTTCGAGTCAAGGTTCCCGGTTGGTTCATCGGCGAGAATAACCGCAGGGTTAATCACCAAAGCCCGCGCTACGGCCACCCGCTGTTGCTGACCACCGGAGAGCTGAATCGGCCTATGGTCAGCACGATGATCAATGTTCATTCGCTTAAGAATTTCCTCAGCACGGGCGCGTCGCTGTTGTCTGGCCTGACCCAGGTATTGCAGAGGCAACTCTACGTTCTCACGTACACTCAGCTCATCAATCAGGTTAAAGCTCTGGAACACAAATCCGAGCGCAGATTTACGCAAATCTGCCAGCTTACGCTCGTTGTAAGCTGCAATGTCGGTGCCTTTAAACTGATACGCACCGGAGGTTGGCGAATCGAGCATGCCTAAGATACTCAGCAGAGTCGACTTGCCACAACCTGAAGGGCCCATAATAGCGACAAAGTCGCCGGCCTGGATATTCAGGTTAATGGCATTCAACGCCGTGGTTTCAAGCTGTTCCGTACGAAATACACGAGACACTTTATCCAGGCTGATGAGTGAATCTGTCATGGTGGTTATCCTTATTGTTGTAACTTAATACTATCGGCTTGTTGGAAGTCGCGATAGCTAGATGTAATGATTTTTGTGCCCTCGGACACACCCTCTAAAACTTCAACCCATTGCGGAGTCTGGCGCCCCAGGCGTACTGGAGTCCGCACTGCGCTAAGCGATTCTTCATCAAACACGTAAACAAAGTGTCCACCACCTTCCTGCAAAAACGGCCCCCGCGGAATGGCCAAGCGTTGCTGTTCGTCTTTTTCCAGGTGCAACGTCAAATTAAAAGACTGGCCGCGGGTCATCTGAATGTCGTCAGTGAGGTTAAACTCGATTTGAAACTGGCTACTGGTGACCCGACTGTCGATACGATCCACCTGTAAATCCAGTGTTCTTCCTCCAACCTCTGCGCTGGCAGACATCCCCAGTTGCACCCGGTTGAGGTAAAACTCGTCAATGCTGGCGACAAGCTTGTAGCGTTCAGGCAAATCGATCTGACCAAGACGGCTGCCCGCTTCCCGAGCTTCCCCCTTTTCCACGTTAAATTCACTCAAATAGCCACTGATAGGCGCACGAATCAGTAAGTTATTGACATTCTGGCGGGCAAATTCCAGATTCCGAGTCAGCATTTCGACACTGTCTTCTAGCTGGTTTAATTGCAGTTCGCGAATCTTTTCTTCTGTGGTTTGGCGCTGACGAGCCAGTTCGAGCAGGCTTTGCTGATAATCCAGTTTTTCTCGCAGGCTGGTCAGATCTTCAACTGACACCATCGACTGAGCGTGTAATTCTTCGCTTTGAGCAATATGCCGTTTTAGCGTCTGAATTTGATATTTCAAATCCAGAATATCGCGCTGTAAGTTGAGGCGGTTGGTTTCCATGGTCATTTGGGTGTTACGCAGAAAATTCATCTGTTCAGTGACCTGAGCCTCCCGGCTAATCAGATCTAACTGCAAATTAGTATTGCTCAGTTGTACCAAAGGTTCCCCCTTCTCTACGTAGCTGCCCTGCTCCACAAACCGCTCTTCTACTCGTCCACCATCGGTGAGATCTAAAAACACGGTTTGCTGCGGTACGGCACTGGCACGCAGACTGATACTTTCACGTAATACGCGAGGCTTGACAGTAGCAAGACTAATGTCCTGCACCGTGAGAGTGCTGCGTAAACGACTTTCTGAAGAGTTGAGCTGCCACGCGACGGCAACACTCAAAACCAGGATGAGACTCGTCATGCCAAGCATCTTAAGGGGGAATCGTTTCTTCTTTAACTGTTTGTCCATAGCCTATCTCGCGGTTATATCATGCCGTGAGTTATACTAATTTCGTGCCAATTAAATACCTTATAAAAATCAATGAGTTAATATTTTATCGAATTTCAAGTGTCCACTGATGACACACCCACGTGTCCATTCATGGATACCTGTAAATCTTTCTTTGACCCGCTGACCAATTTCCGCTTAGATAGCCTTTTATAAAGGCGTCAAAGATAAGGGCCTGTATGCCTCGCGTATTAGTAGTTGATGATAATCAGGACATTCTTACTGCGTGTCGGCTGTGTCTAAAACACCACGTCGATGATGTGCTGACTTTAGTGAACCCAACCGAATTGATGGGTGTACTTAAAGTTAATGAAATTGATCTGGTGCTGCTCGACATGAACTTCACCCGCGACTCCAGCAGTGGCGAAGAAGGTATTTTCTATTTAAAGCAGATCCTAGCAACTCACCCTGAGTTGCCGGTGATAATGATGACGGCTTACGCCGATGTCAGTTTGGCAGTCAGAGCTATGCACCTTGGTGCAAAGGACTTTATTGCCAAACCCTGGGATAACCAGCAATTAATTACGGCGGTAGAGAGTGCGCTTAAAAGCGCCCATTCTCAAACCGTTGATAATTCATCTTCGCCCTCCACGCCTACTAACGATGAAACGCCATTCATTGGTAACAGCGAGCCGATGCGTGCCGTTAAGAAAATGATCGAAAAAGTGGCAGGCAGTGACGCTAATGTACTGATTCTGGGAGAAAGTGGAACGGGTAAAGAAGTGGTCGCGCAGAAAATCCACCACCTGTCTCAGCGCAGTAAACAGCGCTTTGTCAGTGTCGATATGGGAACCCTGCCCGATAACTTGTTTGAGAGTGAGTTGTTTGGCTATAAAAAAGGCTCTTTTACCGGTGCCACGCAGGACAGTCCCGGGCGTCTGGTGCATGCCAGTCAGGGCACGTTGTTTCTCGATGAGCTGGGTAATTTGCCTTTGGTTCAGCAAGGTAAACTGCTCACCGCTCTGCAAAATCGCTCCGTTACTGCATTGGGTGCCAGCACGCCAACACCTATTGATATCCGTTTGATTAGCGCAACCAACGAAAACCTACACCGACAGGTTGCCGATGGCTTGTTTCGTCAGGATCTGTTCTACCGCATCAACACAGTAGAGATTCAGCTACCACCGCTACGTGAGCGCGGTGGTGATATTGACTTACTGCTCGACTGGTATTGCGACCGTTACACCGCACACTATGGTCGCAGTGGGCTGAGTATTAAAGATTCAGATCGCAAATGGCTACGTAGCTACCAGTGGCCTGGCAATGTACGTGAATTAGCGCATAGCATTGAACGAGCCGTGGTGCTCGCCGATAACAAATATCTCGAGTTCGCTCCCTTAGCGGGCAATACAAAAACCAACAATGACCTACCTTTTGCTACCGATGACGCCGAAGCCAATCCATTCCTGCTTGAGTACGTTGAGCGTAAAACCATTCAGCAAGCACTACAATTCTATCGGGGGAATATCAGTCACACAGCTAAAGCCCTCGGCCTTACTCGTGGCGCTATGTACCGACGGATGGAGAAATACGGCTTATGAGAACCATAATGATATGGTTGACTACTCTCGTCGTTTCCGTTGGCTTATTTGTCTCAGGAGTCATAGCAAATTGGCTACACAACCAGCTTAATGATTCATTAGCCGAGCCAAACCAACTGTTTACTCAGTGGTTTCTGCCAGGCCCGGCTGTAATGATATTATTTGTAATCATTGCACTGACATCAATAGTGATGATTCGGCGTCAATTTACCTCACAGCATAGCCAGATAGTCCAGGTGCTGAAGTCACTAATTAACCGGGATACCAGTCTGAGCCATGCCAACGCGCCAAACATTCAGCCCTTATTAACAAAAGTACAAGAAGAACTGGCCCGCAGTCGGGATGCTGCAGAAATTCAGGCCAATTACCTTAAGGCCCTTATTGCACAACTGGATATTGCGGTACTTGAAGTCACCGACGAAGGGCACATTGACCAATCTAATCCAGCGGCAGAACGTTTACTCGGGTTAAGCTTTATTCGTGCCTGGCAAGAAACGCTTTCCGGCAATGACATATCGACCACTGAAAACTCAATGCCAACGCCAAGAGCCCGCCAAGATGTAGAGAATACTCAAGAACAGCACAATATCGGCAATCTGCGCAAGCTTCTGCAGCAACATAAAACAAGCAGCCGCGGCGAGCTCATCTGGCACTACCCTAACCAAAAAGAAACCTTTATCTACACCCTTATTCAGAGCTTTAATCAAGGTAAGCAACGCACCCTACTCACTTTGCAAAGTATTGAAAAGCAGCTAGTTGCGCACGAGGTGAAAGCCCACCAGCAATTGGTTAAAGTGCTTACTCACGAAATTGCAAACTCCATTGCCCCCATGGTGTCACTAACTCAAAGTGCAGAAAGCATCAGTGCTGACATGCTAAACAACGGTGTCAAAGGCAGTGAAGACCTAGTAGAAGCACTGGCCACCGTGAGTCGACGAGGCCAGCATTTAACGCAGTTTATTCAGTCGTTTAAAGCCCTCAGTACCCCGATTAACGCGCGGCTGGAAGCAACCTATTTGCGACCTCAGGTGGAGGAGGTTTTATTGTTAATGCAAGAGGACTGCGCCAGCGTTAAAGTGATTATTGATATTTCTCCAACCTTCGAGGTGATGTTAGATCCGGGATTATTCGAGCAAGTACTGATAAACTTGATTAAGAACGCCTCCGAAGCCACCTTAGGTCAGGCTCACCGGCAAATCAGATTAGTCGCACAACACATCGATCAGGTTGCCTGTCTTGATATCATCGATAATGGCTCAGGCATTAGCGAACAAGCCTCCACCAGCATTTTCGTTCCTTTTTTCACCACTAAATCAGACGGTACCGGCATCGGCCTGCCTCTCGCCCGAGCGTTGATGCTCTCACAGGGTGGCAACCTGTTACTTCTCAATGAAAACAAACGTGGGCACTTTCGGTGCGTGTTTGGATAAGCGGTTAATAAGAAACCACAAGTCACTGTCCGCGAGATCTTAGCGGACATCCGGACTGTCCGCGGACACTCGTTCTAAGG
>JABXHG010000034.1 GCA_013393545.1 Alteromonadaceae bacterium
CTTGCTACAAGGACCGGCAGCAGCACCTCCCTTATCCGGATACAGCCACCCGCGATCGCTGGGCCCAGGGGAAAGCGGCTGACGCCAATATACGCGCGTATAACCATAGCCAGCGCCAGAACAAGAAGACCCGCCAGAACGGTGCGCTACATGCCCAGCCTGCGCGCGGCGTACGGGGCCATAGGTGCCGCCAGACCCAGACGCAGCACGGGCAGTGTGGTAAGTACGCCCTGACCAATGGAGGACAGCGACAGGCTATCGCCAATGGTTTTCAGAACCGGCCCGACGCTAGGCAGAGCCGGGGGCAGAATGAGGGCAACCAGCACCATGCCCACAGACATCATAATGGCATTTCGGGAGGGGGTTGTGGCGCTTTTAAGGGGCATGAGGGCTGGCTCTCGTCTACACGTTTGTTTTGGAGGGCTTCCAGAATCGTGATCGCGCATGGATGAAACGGAGAAGATTGCAGCATTGCTCCTGCAGAAGTCAATCCGCTGCCCCGCTGATGCAATGACCCTGACCCTGGTTATCTGGCCTGCTTTGACACGATTTCAAGAAACTGCACACCTTTTGCAGATTATGCGAACACATTACGGTAGCGCCTACCAAGCTCCAGTCCTATGGTCGCGATGGATCCATCCCGGTAAACCGAAACAAAACACAATAAAGGACAGGACCATGGTTCGACTTATTCCCGCTCTGTTCGGGGCCACAACCTTGCTCTTTTCAACTGCTCCGGCAGCGGAAGTGACCCAGGAAGCCGTCTACGGACTTGCCCAGGGTTGCTATGCCATTCAGTCATCAGACAATGACCGGTTCATGCGCCGGTACAAAACCTCCGGTACTATTAATGGTGGCTGGAGCTTTGATTTCAGGGCAGAGAACCCGGGGCAGGCGGCACGCTTTTACTTCAAACCCACAGGGTTTGGAACCTTCATGATGCGTGATCAGGCCGGACGCTTTCTTGATACCCGGCTGCCCGCGGAGATTACCGCAGGTACGGTACCCGGACAGAACACCAACTGGCGCATCGACGAACGCACGGATTCCGGTGAGCAGCAGTTCCGGTTTACCAGCCTGTTTCTGAATCGGACGCTAAGGCACAACAAGAACAGCCGCGGTATTTATTTTATAGATTTACTCAACCCGCAGTACCGGAACAGTGAAGCCTGGTTCCGCCTGGTGCCGACAGAAAATTGCGCGAAGTTTCCCGAAGCTGAGTTGAATATTACCGGAGACCTGGAGCAGCTTAAGGGAAGCCCCGACACTCCGGTACGTGGCTCGATTGACGCGCATACGCACATAACCTCCTACGAATTTATGGGAGGAACGATGATGGGTGGTGCTCCGTTCCACCCTTTCGGTGTAACCCGGGCGCTGGCTGACAGTGCCGATGTGCACGGCCCCAATGGTTCGCTGGATGTTATCGGGAACCTGATGGGTTTCAACGACATCAACTTCCGCTATAACACCGCGGGCTGGCCGGACTTTCCTTTCTGGCCTAATCATCAGAGCCTGTCCCATACAGGGTATTACTATCGCTGGATCGAACGGGCTTTCTTGGGCGGGCAGAAGATGATGGTCACTCACCTGGTAGAAAACGAGGTGCTGTGTAACCTTCAGTCTACCCTGTTGCCCCAAAGCTGGGGCGGGACCAACGGCTGTGACACGATGGAGAGCATTGATCTGCAGATACTGCGTTTGCACGAAATGCAGGCTTATGTGGATGCTCAGGCCGGCGGGCCGGGCGAGGGATTCTTCAGGCTGGTAAACACACCGAAAGAAGCCAGACAGGTGATTGCCGATGGCAAAATGGCGGTTGTACTGGGTATAGAGGCTTCCGAGCTTTTCAATTGTGGTCTGAAGGATCCGGTCTGTTCCCAGGCGTATGTAGAAGAGCAGTTGAATAAGTATCACGATCTGGGTGTGCGCGCCGTTTACCCCATCCATCGGTTTGATAACCAGTTTGGTGGCGCCAGAATTGAAAGCGGACTGATTAACGTGGGCAATAACGTGTCAACCGGCCGGTATTTCTCTACCAGTGCGTGTAGTGAGGAAACCCAGGGGCAAATGATGATTAATGATCTGGGGCTCTACGGCCTTGAGGGCCTGCTGGGCGTAACCGGTTCCACAAATTACGATGAGACCACTGATCAGTGTAACAATCGCGGCCTGTCGGATCTGGGCATCTACCTCGTGAACCGGATGATGGATAAGGGAATGATCATCGAAGTGGATCATATGTCACAGCACAGTCACGAGGCCGTGATTGATATAGCCGAAGCGCGTGAATACTCGGGCTTGATTTCGGGACATAGCCATATGCATGCCGGCGCCGATGGTACAGTGCATCCGAACGCTGCTCGTATCGCTGAGCTCGGCGGTATTCTGGCACCATACAACAGTGATGCGGACAGCATTAGCGGTGCTATTTCAGGTTTCCTCGATAAAGTCGAGGCAACAGACTATTCGCCCGGCGTAACCTTTTCTACCGACATGAGCGGCATTGGCAATCAGCCAGGTCCACGGGAAAGTGCTGCGGTGAGCCCATTGGAGTATCCATTCACCACGGAGTCGGGCTTAACGGTGAACAAGCAGGTTACCGGCAACCGAAGTTTCGACCTGAACGCGGATGGCATGGCGCATTATGGTCTTATTGCAGACCACATTCAGGATATCCGTGAGCGCGCACCTGCGCGGGTATACGAATCCGTGATGAATTCAGCGGAGGCGTATTTGCAGATGTGGGAACGTGCCCGCGCCAATACCAACCGTGAGTTTATTAACCCGTTACCTGAATACGTGACGGTCTTTAACCGGGGAACGGGCACCTGTCTTGATGTTCCCGGAAACGACGATGAGGTGACTGCAGGCGCGTGGGTCGATCATTACACCTGTCAGCCCCAGGCTCTCGACCAGCTCTGGCTGTTTAACGCCTCTCAAGGCACGCTCGCCAACCGGGTGGGCAGCAATGCACTGTGCCTGGATAGCAACGGCACGCCCTGGAACAATGGCTATCCGAACCTGCAAGCGTGCGATGGTAGGCACCCGCAAAGCTGGGATTATTCGGGCCAACGCATAACCAATGCAGATAGCGAGCACCACTCCCTTGATGCGTACCAAAGCGGTTGGGTCGGTTTCTGGCAGTCCCATGACGGTGCCAATCAACAGTGGGAGTTGCGCCTGGATTCTGCCAGTGGGCGGTTGGCACAGTATCGCAGTGAGGAATCCGGGCAGTGTCTGACGGCCACGACGGCCGGCGCCTCCGTGACTCTGGCGGATTGTTCCGGAGCTGAAGCGCAGCTCTGGCAGTGGCTGCCAGCTCAGGGGCTGCTGCAGTCAGGACTGGATCCTGATTTATGCATCTCCAGTACCGCGCACGCAATCAACGACACACCGTTGATCCTTACCGAGTGCAGTAACGCACAAAAACTCGAGCGACATGCGGATCAGTCGTTTCGCCTGCGCCAGAACAGTAATTTCGTTCTGGATGCTGCCGGCAGTACGTTGGTGATGTATGAACATCACGGCGGCAGTAATCAGCGTTGGGCTGCAACCCTTCCGCAGTGAGTCCCACCTGCCTGCCAGACACTGTGTTCTGGCAGGCAGGTCAATCCAAAAAGCACCATACTCATCTATACTTGACGGACGACAATAACAATACAAGTTGTAGAGAGGTGTGGTTTGCTCACACTCACTGGGTTTGGCCTGGGGTGTCTGGTTTCCCTGTTTCTGGTTTCCTGGCGAGATTTTCGCCATTTGTGGGTTGGTAAGGTATTCCTCGTGATCATCATCACGTCGGGGGCATATTTGCTGGACCCTTTAATGCCTGCTGACTGGCGATGGGTTACCTCTGATCTGCAGACGGCAGTACCGGCTTTATTCTGGGCTTTGTGTCAGCTTGTGTTTGCGCGACACCCAAAGCTGGTGAGCGTTTGGGGGGTAATGGCCTTATACAGCTTCGCTGCGCCAGCATTGTCGCGTCCGTTTATCGAGGCCGGCCTTTGGCCAGAGTGGGGCGTGTACCTCGGCTGGACGCTGGGTCAGTGGTTTGAGTACGTCATCGTATTACATGGTCTTAGCTACGTGGTTCGCCACTGGCGCAATGACCTTGTGGAAGCTCGTAGAAAAGCCCGCCTGGCACTGCTTCTTATCCTTGGAAGCGCTGTTGGCGTTGCCATTATCAGCCTGAATTTCGGTATTTATCACGACGTAACCCGGGGCGTAGTGGTTGCTCTGGCGGCACTCGCAATCCTGCTGTGTATTATCAGCTCACGTGAAGGCTTACTGAAGTTGGTGCCACAGGAAAAGCCAGCCGGGGATTTGCAGCCACAGAAGCCGGCGGCACAGGCCCCACGAGAGCTTCAACCCGAAACAGGGAGTGACGATGCCCACAAGCTGGCAAAGATCATGGCAAACGGGTTTTATAAAAAAGAAAAGCTGACCCTCAAGCAGCTTGCGGCCGCGATGGGAATCCCTGAGTACAGGGTTCGGCGCCTGATTAACCAGACCTTGGGCTATCGTAACTTTAATGATTACATTAACCAGCTGCGGATTGCGGAGGCAGCTGAGCGTCTGGTGCAAACGCCGGAAGAGCCGGTTTTGAATATATCTCTGGATGTAGGGTACCGGACACTGAGTTCGTTCAATCGTGCTTTCCGGGATATTACGGATACCACGCCCACTGCTTACCGGCAATCAAGGTGTACAGAAAAGCTTACCGGGTGACTTTGTCACAGTCACTCACACCTCTAAGGGTTAGTCTTACCGAATACGCAGTGTATAAATACAGGCGCTTTTCGCTAACTGTCAGCCCGGGAGAAACGGTGTATGTGGCCTTTGCTGTTCTGGATGCAGAAACATCTTGTCTGGAGTATTCCGCTTTCCATGATTGCCGGCTTCATTGCCGGACAGATAATTGAGCCGGATCCGCTACGCTGGGCTATACTGCCGCTGACCTTTCTGATGGTTTATCCCA
>JABXHG010000339.1 GCA_013393545.1 Alteromonadaceae bacterium
CCCCACGCATACCGCCCAATGTCGACCCCCGCCACAACTCCACACCCCCACAACCCCACGCAACCACACAAAGACACCACCCCAGTACCAAACCATAACATACCCACCCCACCCCCCCTTCATCCGGCTAGCCCCCCCAACCACCATACAAGACCAACAGTTACGGTGATACTTTTGCACACCTACATAGCTACCCCCCCCCCCTTTACCCTCCGACGACCTCCTTCATTGCTGGGTATTGTCATGTTAGCTGCACCGGGCGTTCCAGGCGGTGCGGTTATGTCTGCAGTTGGCCTGTTAGGATCCATGCTCGGTTTCGGCGAAACCGCAGTTGCCTTGATGCTAGCCTTGTACATGGCTCAGGACAGCTTCGGCACTGCCTGTAACATTACTGGTGATGGTGCTATTGCGATGTTTGTGGACAGCTCGAAAGAGAATTAGTCCGCTAAACCATCAAGGCGCGCCAGGTGACTTAACGTGCGAGCCTTGATGGTTTCCCCAACCGAGAACGCCTCTGCCGTTGGTGCATCCTCTAAGGCTTTATTCAGTGCCTGCTCAGTAAGCTCCAACAGTTCGCCCAATACTTGCTTCACCGCTCTGTCTGACAACCCTAAATAACGGCCATGACTCAACCAATGACGCCCTAAAATGTTGTACCAGCGATAGTGTGTGTTTTTGCTGTGTACTTTCATTGCCATTTTAATCTTCTTCGACTGAATATTACCCTCTCCAAAATAAGGGTAGGCGCTCATCACATCGTAGATGGGACACAACTTAAAACCGTTTGCCTGAAGGTGAATACTGAAGTTCTTTGCGTGACCATCAATTGCCGCCAGTAACCAAAAAGCGACCTGAGTTTTGAAGAACGTCAACCTATCTTCATGTGGCATTATAGAGCGACTCAACGTATCCATAATATCCTTTGAGCTAGGCCCCCCGTGTTCCTCGTATTTACTGCCGCTAACACGACCTAGCGCTTGGCACATGTCCTCCTGAGGGAGTCGTAATATACGCTCCTTCTCTTTTTCTACCTTTCGGTCAAACCGTTTTACCACTAGCGCTTTTTGGCCTTTAAATATTAAAATATCGGCCTCAGCAACATCAAAGCCGAGATGATGGAGGAAACGTAGGCAAAACCACTCGTTTTCAACGCTATTGCTCATATCCAAAGCCATTTGCGGGTGATGCATAATAGGCGGCTTAAAGATATGCGTTGTCGCGGTCATACCGTGAGGCATATACCATTTTTCATTCCAGTAAGTGAGTGCTGTTTTTTCCTGAGCACCGGCTAGCGAAATTCGAAAGTCGTCATCCTCATTTAAACCTAGCGTATTTTCTACTCGGGTCCTTTTAATTTGCTCTGCAACACCACTTTCAGTTAGTCGTGTTAAGGAAAGCTTTTCAGTGTCTGTATTTTCTGGCGGTGCTACTGTCAGCGAGATTGCACCAATACAATCGCCACCAATTGCTGCAAGTAGATCAAAGGGAGACAGGCTATCGGCGCCCAACCTATCAACAATATGTTTGCGAACAATATCGCTGTCGGGTAACAAATTATCGAAATAAGCGTGGACCGAATCTGTTGTTATCTCTGAAGACTGCAACGGAATGCTCAAGGAAATTGGGCGCGAACCTTTAAGGCCAAGCCACTCTTTTTCATATTGAAAG
Source organism: Alteromonadaceae bacterium (assembly GCA_013393545.1). The sequence goes on from JABXHG010000339.1 coordinate 1,669, forward strand.
CTTAGCCGACCTTTACGCCGAAAAAGACGTCCGACTAGAAAGCCATTCATTGAGCAATATAATGTATCCGTCAGTGAGCGCCGTCCCATTAGAAGTCCACCTCCTGACATTGAAGAGGTATGTTATACGTTGGCCCAATATCAACTTTCAAATCGAGCATAGCGCAAAGCCTTAAAAGCATATCCGCACTGATTTTATCGGGCTGCAATTCGTACTTAGAAATGTCTTTTTGATAAACACCGAGCCTGTCGGCCAGTTCGGTTTGCGTCCACTTCTTGCTTTTTCGTGCATCGCGCAGAGCCGAGGCGATGTCTTGCGGTGTGTTTATTTTCATGGCTATTGCTGAATTTATACTAATAAAAGGATAAATAAGATATAGACCGAATTTAGTATAAAGTCAAATTATACTTATTTTAGTATAAATGAAGGGTGATTTTAGTCTAATTTTGTTAAACTTACCGATATTTTGTCGACTTTCCTCCACAAGCATTTTTTTCTGTTATCACTATGACTTAGCGTTGCGTTATTAAAATGCCTGACAACTCCTGAAACAAAGTCGCCGAAGCGGTTAATTGTTATTCAATGAAGGCTTTGGTAACGTACGTTTATTATTATTCGCATATTAATTCAGTTGCTAGTGGTAACAGTATGACTATTAAGAAAACATTAATCGCAACAGCGCTTCTTGCTTTAGGCCAGCCGGCTTTAGCGCAAGACAGTGACAATTCAATTGAAATAAGTTTTAAAGGCGACACCGTTGCCGGTGAGCCGGTAATCTATCAGCGTCATCAAGAGCGCATGAGTCAAGGTGTCACTAAATCAGCAAGCCTGAGTGGTGGCGCTCTAGCATCATTAGATGTTGTGGATGTGGCTGTGTTCTACAGCCCTGTATTAGAAGATATGCTCGGCACACAAGAGATTATTCGCCGTGTTGATTTCTGGTTTGAAGAAATTAACCAAGGCATGCGTCAGTCTGGCACTAGCGTTTATTACAATCCTGTGTTCGTTAAGCCTTTCATCTTTGATGTTCGTGATGAAGCTTCTGCTGATGAGTGCACCGATACAGCTAACTGCACCAACTTACTTCCAGCAAAAATGGAAGACGCTGCTTATACACCTCAAATGGACCCTTCAAACGCTGATGATCAAAGTATCCGTGAGGGTGAAGCGTATTACACTTACCCGTATGCAAGGGTTGCCAATAGCTTTGGCGCTGACCTAAGCCTCTATATTCAAGAGTCATCAGATTATGACATTGAAAATGGGCCACTTGGAACTGCTGGCGTATTTCGTCGCACCTCAAAAGTGGCTGACTTAACGGTGGCACCAACCGTTATTGAGCGTGATTTAGTTGATCACGCAATGGTATCGACCGCTCGCACCATTATGCATGAGTTCGGTCACAACTTCGGTTTACAGCATCAGTTTAACCGAGCGGAAGGCTGGGACAACGCTGGCGCTGAAGAATACAGCTTTGCATGGCAATGCGGCCAGGGCGATGAGCACAGCCGTGCCACTGCGCTTTGGGCGACTACAAAAATTGGTTTTGAGACATTAAACCTATTGAGCAACCCTGACATCATGCGTCATGATGAAGCCTGTGGCGACCCACAGGAAGCTAACCAAGCTCGCGCTGTTAACGAATATGCTGAAACGGTCGCATCACTGGATGACCGCCCTGTAGCAACAGCGGATGTTTCATTCGATAAAGAAAAGTACACAGTGTTAGCCGGTCAGGATGAGCTGTTAGTTAATGTCACTCGTAGTGGCGATACCAGCGAGTATGCCGAAGTGCAGGTGGTGACACACGACGGTGGCGCTAAAGAGGGTGAAGATTTCTTGTTCTCTGGCTCTATTGTGGGCGATGGCGAGTCTCACAAGCCATCAGGTGCGGTTGTTAAGTTTCAGCCCGGTGAAACAACAAGTTTTGCCACTATCGATTTAACGAACGCGGATACGAGCGTAACAAAAGCATTCACTGTGTCTTTACGTTTCCCGTTAAAGTTAAACACAAACGATGACACTGCACTGGTTGAGCTGCAAGGCGATAACGGTCCTGCTTCATCGGGCACGGTTGGTGCAGAGCAGACAAGCTTCCTGCTACCTGAGAACGACGAGCAGGTGGTAACGCTAACGCGCTCAGGTGACTTATCACATGAAGCCGTCGTCAAAGTTGAATCTGTCGATGGCACAGGCACAGCCGGTCAAAACTACTTCCCGGTTGACCGCTTTGTTCACTTTCTACCAGGCGAAGAAACAGCGACCTTTACTGTTAGAAGCGGTGAAACAGACGATGTAAGTACGTTCCAGGTTAATGTTAGCTCGCCAATGAATGTGTCAGTAGAGCAATCAACACTGGATTTCACGGTTAAATCCGGTAAGCGTGGATTAGCGACATTCCCGCTGCAAGAAACGGGTGAGCTTGATGGTGAAATGGAATGGCTTTGCATCGATGACATGCCTGAAGAGGGCGTGCAAACGCACTACCATGACACTCATATCTGCGGCTATCAGATGAACCACCCCGATGACACTCTGAGGTATTCGGTTGATATTGAGCGTATTGACGGCTCTACAGGTGAGCTTGAGGTTAATGTCTTTTATGTCAGTGAAGACTACTTGATGCCCGATCAACACAACGATGACGGTACATCTGAGTTTGATGTCCGTAAGGATTTTATTGACCCCTTCCACTTCAACGAGCACGGCTTTCTTCCGGGTGAAATGTTGAGCTGGAGCACAAAAGCAGTGACCTTCGCTGACGGCGAAACAAGCAAAACTATCGATATTGAAGTGACTGATTTACCGCAATACGCTGAACAAGACGGTTATCAGTTCATGCTTGAAATTGAAGCTGACCGATTATTGCAGTACACCTACAAAGCCGGCGCTATCAATTTCCGTGTCGAGCAGGCATCAATGCCAGATGACGATGACAACGGTGGTGGCGACGACAATGGCGGCGGTGACGATAACACCGGTGGCGGCAACCCTGATGACGGTACTGATGCAGGAGGTACGTCAGGCGGCTCAACATCATTGTTATTCTTAGGTTTGCTTTCAATGTTAGGTTTGCGTCGTATCGTTAAATAATAACTCTGCAGCTTATTTAGCTGGCAACCAGAAAGGCTTGCCATATAATGGCGAGCCTTTTTTACACAACAAAAAATTGCTTATGAAAAACTTAATAATCTTTTCAATTCTGTTTGCTCCGCTCTTTCTCTCTGGGTGCGAATCTGTGCCCAAACGTAAAGCTGAAACGATTTCAGAAAAGCAGGAGAGCGAATTTAGCGAGGAAAGAAAACAAAGTTCAGAGGCTACTGAAAACTACGAAAGTGAAGCCGACACAAATATGCAAACACAAGAAAACGCTCCCGTTTTTTTAAACGTTCACCCAACAATAAAAACCGAGCGTTCCAATGAGCCTAGTAACTCAGAGTCTACTAACTCAAAACCAAATAAACCCATAGTTATAGAAATCCGCCAGGACAATAAAAAAAATTAATTAGAACAGGATCATGGAACTAGCTTCAAAAAATAATTCTAAAGCGTCTCTCAGTGGTAAGTGGCGCCTATCACTTTTCATTTTATCTATTCTTTATCTCTTTATTGAAGCTGTGTTCAATAGTCAGCTCGTTGAAATCGTGGGGGCTGGGCGCGTCACGCCTGACGAGCTTGAGCAATTAGAGCTGTTCGGCAGAGCCGCCTCTGGCATTGGGGTCACCCTCTTTATTATCGATCTTATTCCGGACAAGTTTTTCCTAGATTCAAGAACAAAAGCCATAAAACTCATTATGATTAGCGCTATTTGCTGGCCGTTGACGTTTTTTGGACAAAAGTGGTTGGTCGATACCTACATTATTGACGCTTCAACTGCAGAAAGTAGAAAACACGCTGTTTTCAGCATGGTATTCAGAGATGCTTTAGCCACTGAAGCTATCGTAATACAGGATCTAACCCTAGACGAGAAGCAGACTTTACCCGCTGAAAGAAAAACTCTTTTAGCTATCTTCGGGAGTTTAATTTATTCCGATAACTCATTATTTTCTCGCATGGAGAGTGAAAGTAAGCAAGTAATATCTAACTATATAGATATCAGTTTCGATAACGATTCCGAGCGTTACTACCAACAGTACCAAGAGTTATCTGAAGAAGTCCGCGAAATTTACATTAAGTACGCAAGGGCAAATAATCGATACAGCCAAGCCATTGTTGACATTCCAAAAACCACCAACGATGTTCAAAAGCAAATTGACGACAAAATAAAAGGCGGCTGGGAAACACTTTCAAATGCCAGAGAACAATATTTTAAACAAGCTAAACAGTACGCTAAAAAGTATCAACCTAAATTAGTTCAATACTTCGAGCATATTGAAAAGTGTGGTGAAAAGTACAGTGGAGACTCAAACCGCTTAAGACGTTGTACTGAACCAGCAAATAAGCGGTACAAACAAGTATTTAACAACAGTGTTTTAAGTTACATTGAGCCTTCTTACTGGCTTATTAAAGAAGAAGTTTCCTTTGGTGAGAACCTGGCCGCATTACTCCCCATGGTAATTGCTTCTGGCGGAGGAGTTCTAGTCACTGAGGCTTTATCTGGAATGTTTGGTAAAGAGCAAATATGGCAGGACTACCGTTATATTTACAGCAAAGAGCTCACTCACTACGAAAAACGTTTTGCTAGCCTTCCTCAGCTACAGCAAAAGTTCGAGGAAAAAACCAGGTATTCGTTAACTGTTAGGTCGTTTAGCGAATACGAAAAACACCCTCAAACTATAAAAGCAATAAGGGAGTATTTGCGAGCCGCTGGGATAAACATTCCTGATAACAAGGGCGTTTTTGATAGAAAAGCTCTTGAGTCAGCGGTTGCTAGTCATGTTAGACGCGAAGCTCAGACAAAGTGGGAAGAAGCAACTTTCACCATGGGTATCAATATCCCTAGAAACCTAACATGGGAAAACTTTCAAAAGCACCCCGATATACAAGATGTCATCAAGTCAAAGGCAGCAAGTTACTATATTGACAACGTCAAGTTAGGGCAAAGTGCCTCTTACTTTCAAACTAAAGTTTTAAGTCGGATCAAGGCTAAAGAAAAAGACAGGTATTTTCAGCTTATGAATGCAGCCCCCTCTGAGTTTGGCCCACAAGGTCCGCACGATGCTCTAGGGGAAAGCGCATTAAGAGCTATTGTAATACCTCCTATTGCAATGGGTCTCTCATTGTTGCTGATTTGCTTGACCCTACTGAGACTGCCGGTTCGCCTATTGTCGGTTATTCGCAGCTATAGAGGCCAGCCTGATTTAAAACTCACTTTTAAAGCTGGTACGTTAGTTATTACTTTCATCACTCTACTTTGGGTGCCTATCCAGCTTATAAAAAGTGACTTCACTAAGAATGATAATAGCCCGACTAATTACTTGCTGAGTAAAGCGGAGCAGCGCCGCACCCCAGCTCTATCTTACGGACTAAGATGGACCCTCCATGTACAACCCATATTGTTACCCTTTGGTAATTCAGTTGAAAATATCACTGGAATATATGGCCGCGGGACCCAACTACTCCAGGACATAAAGTCCTCTATAGTTATTGAAGACGAATCTGAGTCTACATTTGCCCGTTTAACCGTAAAAACAATACCTAAAAATGCTCGGGTGAGAATTATGAATATTAAACCAAAGTACTACGATGGCATAGAACTAATGCCTGGTCGTTACGATATTGAAGTTGATGCAGATGGACATGAAACATTCAGACGCTGGTACACACTGGGGAGTGGCAGCATTACTTTAGAAGTAGAACTGAATAAACAATGATTAGATAAAAACTTGGAGCG
>JABXHG010000340.1 GCA_013393545.1 Alteromonadaceae bacterium
TCTACCAACCCACTTCCTGCCAGTAAATTTGCCTGTCGCGGCCCCTGTAAATACCGAATGTACCTTCGGCTGTGGGGTTATCCTGGTAGTTACTGTCGCCGTCCCAATCGTATTGCAAAAACTCAGGTACATTTAGTTCGAAAGTAAAACTGTATGGGTCGTCCACCAACTCTGACTTCCAGCGCAGCAATTCGTCAATGTCCTTTGACGACGGACTCAACTTCCCATTTTCTAACGTTACTGATGAAGCCGGGTTAACCAGAATTGGTTCAGGTCCCGTTGACGAGTCAACAATATAACTGTGAGCATTGCTAGCGAAAGTCTCACAATTATCCTTTCTGTTAATCACGAATCTAGCCCCGTCCCAGTACTCCGCAGCCCCTTCTACAGGCATAACGTCATTCATTGCAGCGTAGGTATCCTGCAAGTTTATGCGACCATAATATAGTGACGAAATACCTAGCTCTGCAGCTTCAAATGAAGTTGGTAAGGGTAAACCACCATTCTCAATCACAGAATAAAAATTATCATCTTCCTGATCATCCAATTGCCAACCCAATACATAATCCTCAAAAGGACCATCGCGCTCACCTGAATTTAGCCGAGAAACGGTGACAGACGCATTACCAATAAACTGCCCCGTACCCTCACTCCATTCCCAGCTTCCTTCGTGATTGACGGCATGACCAGGCAGTTCTGTCTCATTACTGTCATAGGCATAAAACATAGGAGTCGCTTTAGCGAGTGAACCCGTGTAGTTCTCTGTGGGTTCTCCTGAGGCATTTACAGCTCGGGCCGACAACGCGACAGGTTGAGGTTGCCCCATGTAATAGAAGTCAGTGCAGTTGCCTATAAACTCAGCCGTGAGAGGCTCGAATTCATAAGGAATGAAACGACCTATTTCAGTCAACTCACTACTAACTTCAAGCTCAAATTCCGACGAATGATATCCCGGTAGATAGTTCTTACTCTCAATATAAGCAGTTACTCGAGTTAAACCTACCTCAGAGTAACTCAGTCCCTCATTCCTAAAAATACCATTTCCTGCGTTAATGAAGCCTTCGGCATTGCTTAAGACGCCTGGCCGAACAGCGGGGCTTAACTCTTGACTTTCTGATTTAAGTTGCAAGCTTTCAGGAACTGTTTCATTACCAAAGTTTGGTGTTACATCACCTTTACTATTTAGGGCTGCTAGCTGTGCGGAAAAAACCTCTCCGGCTTTAGCCAAAATATTCCCCTCGTAACTTCCGGGGGAATTCTGAGCTGTTTCTACCCGGATAGATTCTGGCCGCCAGACAAAGGCTTCCGAGGTCCCCTGTATTTCGCCGTTAGCAAGTTCCGCTCTCGCCGTTAACGTAATGGCCCCAGCATCTGCGTAGTTCACTTGTAAATCTGCTTTTCCGTCATCAAAATCAATATCTACATCACTGAATGTATTTTCCACGACGTCACGATCATTGACTGTTGTCCCCATTAAACATTCATCGGGATCGACACAGTTCATACTCATAGAGACGGAGTTTAGAGGTTCAAGAATAGCCTCACAAGCAAAGGTCTGAGTATTAGCTTCTACTGCCCAGAGCTTAAGGTTGTTGTAAGGCTCCGCTGAAATCTGCCGAGGTATATCCGTATTATCTAAATTGTCCCCATTAGTAAAAATAAAGCCAGTATCGCGGAATTCAATATTGCAACCTTCCGACAAGCTACCGTTCACCACGCACCTTGTCGAGTTCCGTGGTTGAGGTGAAGTCCCGCCATTATCAATGGCTAAGGCATAAGTGCCTGCATTGAGTTGCTTGAGAATTGAATTACCCAAAGGGGATACGGTCACGGGGTTACTGGACCACTCGCCAGACAACGAATTCAGTTCAACTGTTGCACCAGCAGGGTAAGTTTCTGAACAATCAGAATTAGCGCATGCTTTTATGTCAACATTCGCACCACTGCAGGTTAAAGCAGGAGTATTATATGAGAGTTGATAATGATCAACCGAAGGTACAGGCGGTTCACTATTTGTAGCTCGACAAAAGTTTCCCCCGTCAATGGGCTCTATTGGTTGCTGATAGGTTATATCAGGGCCAAATGCACTCCACCAGTCCCACCAATCATTGCCCTGAACTCTTCCACCGACACTGATACTGCCGGTAATTTCCGTTTGAGAGAAAATGCTTGATTCATAGGACAAATCACCTACGACATAAATATAACCGTTGATTTTAACATCCCGTTCTAAATGTAGGTCCCCGGTTACAACAAGTATCAGTTCGTTCGCATCTCCATTTATATTAATGCGTCGGCCCGACTTTATTGTTAAGTCGCCGTCAATATAAACACGTGATGTTTGACCATCAGTTGAATAATTCTCACCGACATCCGAGAAATCACCCGTTCTCAAATAATCAATAGGTTGGAGGTTTGCGGGTAATTGATTTTCCCACTGACTACCTGGCAAGCTAAAAGGAATAGGAATAGAGTTATTTGAGGTGCCGCGTTCCGGCCAAACGGCTTCACAAAGAGGTCTCTCGTTGCCACACGGCCTAGTTCTTTCTTTTAAAGTAGTAACCTCATCTGAGGTTAGAGATCTATTTCCAATAAAAACTTCGTCAATTTCACCATTGAAACTAAAGTCGGACGTTCCCTGACCACCAATATACAGCTTATCCGATACTGGGTTTAAAGTATTAGCGCCATTAAACGAAGTTTCGTCCACCAGTTGACCATCAATATAAAGCCTTAAACGGCGCGCACTTTTATCGTAAGAAGCGGCTAAATGATGCCAAGTGTTATCAAATAAACTATCTTGGCCTCGCTGTGCGTTGCCTGCTTCTACCTTAACAAGGTTGCCATTATCGTTGCGTATCTCGAAATAAATCCCACCTCCATCGGAGCGATCTTGTCGGTAAACTTCAAATCGCCCAAATGCACTTTCTGTAGGTCCGTCACCCATCATGAGTAAAGTCTGGTACCTTTCCCATCGATCCTGCTGTCGTGCTTCTCCCTTAAACCAAAAAGCCACAGAAACAGATTCAGCACTAGCAATTGAAGCCGCATTATTCACGCGCACCGCATTATCACCGTCAAAAACTCCGTAGCGGCAAGTACCAGGGCTTCCGGCAATTGCGGGGGCCGTGCCTTGGGTATCAGCACCTCTTAACGCTACACCGTTTAAGTCATTACCTGAGGAGTCCAAAACCTCCCCTGAACTTCCCAGCCACTGAGGCTCGTCAAACGTCCAGTAACCTAATTCTCCTAACGACGGACTGGAAGGTTCGCCATCACAAGGCCCCCGATTGTTGTTCCTGTTACATGTCAGACCGACAACAGTGCCTTCTCCCAGGTCACCGTCTTCATCACCATTCTTTGCATTAACATATCCCTCAACTGTCGAACGAATCTCTAGTTCAACATCACCACGCGAGTTAATGTTTCCCTTAATACGCCCTTGTATTCCTAGCGACACATCGTCATCGGCATCAACAGAGCCTCCTACTTCTGCCAGAAAGGCTAAATCGACTTCACCGCCGGATTTAATATCCCCCCTAACACTTGCCTGTTGGTTTAGCGACAGATCGCTACCAGCATCTACAAAGCCATCGACACGCGCCCTTTCGTCTAAATCGATCTTTCCAGAGCTATTTATATTATTTTCAAATACAGTTCCTTTTCCCGCCCTGAAATCAGCTGAACTATTTATTTCACCTATTACTTTAGTTCCATTCCCGATATCAATATCACCTTTGGGAGAAAGTGTGGTTATTCCGCCTTGAACATTGGAACCATCACCAACTTTTACTTCATCCACAGCGATAACATTTCCGGCTACTACAGCACGGTCTCCCAGTTCAATTGAATCGTCTGACTGAATGTTTCCACCGACTTCGACGCCATCGTCGCTCTCTACTTTTTCGTCGGATATTACATCTCCAAAAATTTTAACCTGACTCTCTATTGAGACTTCTCCGCCAGCTCGCACTGTTCCACTAACAGTAGCCTGACTGTCAATTTCAACATCAGAAGAGGCGGCTATATCGCCATTTATTTGCGATTGACTTCCGAGTTCTACATTATTTGCCGATATAGCTCCAAGCTCTTTGGTTCTATCGCCTATAGAAACTTCATCAGCTTTCTGAATCGTTGCAGCCACAGATGCGTCATCACCAACAGAGAAGTCGCCGTCGATACTAAATTGAAGGTCCTGCGCGTTGCCGCCTCTGTTAACTCTTACTCGGCCACCGAAAGAAACATCCCCTTTTACACTTATAGTAATTGGTAACGATGGATTTCCTCTAAACTCAATGATGTCGCCGTCATTAAGTTCCAGACCCGAGTTACATTGAAATGTGCTAGTATTTCTTTCGTAATTACAATCAGGCAGCCCCCCTTTCCCGGAATTACCCGGTGGAGGTATCTCATAGGTTTCTGCTTCCACCATGAACGTGAAGAATAAAAATGCTAAAACCCAAACTGGTGAATAGCGAATATGCATTTTAATTCTCCACTCGCGTTTCTATTTGCAGTTGTCGTGAAGTTTCCTGTGAACCTGCTTTACAAACCCCTATCGACGTCACTGTGAGATGAATAAAGGTTTCGTCGGCCTTGTTAGTATAGCTTTCGCTATCACAGCTAATACTCGCTGCGCATTGCTGAAGGCTTTTGTCCTCTGGGAACTCATAATTCTGGCCATCAACACTACAATCAGTGACGGGTTCTTCGTTTAGAGGATAAACCGTCATCATAGCCTGCTCTAAACCCGATTGCGCCGCCAAATGACTCCGTGTTCCTAACACCTCAACCACCACACTCTCAGATGACGTTCTCAGCAGACTAGCCAGAGCAACGACCAACCCACCGAGCACAACAATAACAAACACTGCTATGACAAGCGTGTTTCCCCGCTGCTTGTTGACTGATTCAAATGAATTATTACGGCGCATTGGGTATGTGCACCTCGCGATAATAGAAAATTTGTTCTTCAGCATTTTCACCAAACTGAAGTTGGATGGTGATAATATTATTACTTTGCTGGTTATTAGCGGTTACGTCAAAGTCCGCAGTAGCCATATCAATTCCCATGGCCAGGATATTACTCTCCGTAAAACCGGCTGACGGTATCGGTTGATTTTTTTGCCAACCATAGCCACTGACACGATAAAGATTCCCTAAACTTAGGCAAAAGCTAACTGGCTGAGCGCCGACATAAGCCCTCTTGAGGGGGCTCTCTTTAGCAAACTGACTACCATTTTCTAGCGGCAATATACTTTCTACGCTGTCAGAAGAGTAATCTCCGTCAATATTCACATAACGCTGAGAATTATCAGAATAGATGGAGTTTGACCGAGTTGCGTATATAAACACGCGCTCGGTTCCCTCTAACGTCCAGGAAATATTATCAGCATACCGGCTACCGGCAAAGGTAACCAACGTCATTTCATCTGAGGAGTCAGGCCGGATAGGCGCATCGTAATAGGTACCAGCAACTACAATAGGAACGAACTCAATGCATTGATCATTCTCTCGAACACTGTTAGGGACAGCCCCTCGAATTTCACGCGTCACTCGCTCAATAGCAAATCGACTTTTTTCAATAGTTTGCAAGCGCTCTGCCCCTGTAGAGAACATTTGCGCACCAATACCTACAAACTGGAAACTAAAACCAGCAATAATTGCCAGCAGTACAATGACGATTATAAGTTCGACTAATGTAAAGCCTCGCTGCGCATTCATTACCAGTTTCCTTTTATGGCGCTGAATTCGATACTTTCGCCTTGAGGTGTTGTGACAATCACTGTGATTCTTTTCAGCTTATCCTTTTCTTTATATGTAACACGCACTGACGCTTCAAAGCCATTGTAGCGATTCGGAGATGAACCGCTAAGTTCTGCACCATTGAGCCTTAAGTCATGATAGTCGTCTACGTCGTCAAACTGCTTTCTCTGACTCTCTCCGTTATCAGGACCTAAATTAATAGGAAGAGTACACTCTATTTTTTCGTCATTTGCATCATATTCACCACAACGCACATACTGATTACCTACATTAGAGTTTTCATCAAAGCGCCGGGACATTATTTCGTTCATTAAGCTTTGCCCGGCTTCTGCTGCTCTTACCTGCTGCCAGGGCTCTACGCTTTGTCGAAAAAGCAGGCCCAGACCAGACGTCACCACAAGTGTGACAATAGCAATAACCACAATTCCGGCAATCAGTTCAATAAGCGTAAAGCCCTTAGAGAAGTTATTGCGCATTAATAAAGCCCTCTTTATTAATGCTAATGACCCGTTCGATACCAGAACTTTCTTTAAGGGTAATAGTGCAGCCACCTTTACAATCTCGAGCCGGTCGACCTAAGCCATC
>JABXHG010000341.1 GCA_013393545.1 Alteromonadaceae bacterium
CAGGTCTGACTCAATTGGTGACAGATTATTTAAAGCTCTGGCCCTCAAATGCGTGGCAAATCGGTTAACAGGTTTCAGTACGAGATAAACAATGAATAGTATGATTAGGCTGATCGGTACCCACATCAGCAGTAACGGGTACAGTTGTTCTGTAGCCAGATAACCACTGAGCTCACTGCGTACATCCTGCCGTTGAAAGGTACGCACCCAAATGCCTCTAGATTTCGAGAAATAACTAAAGATAAACCATGTTTGCGCGTCATTTTCTAACGTATGGTAGCCGGGCTTTAAATTCTTCAGCGGCAGTATCTGCAATTGATTAGTTAAGGCCAGCAATTTACCTTCAGAGTTGTATATGTGATAGCCGATCTTAGACTCGTACTTGTGGCCACTAGGGCCTCTTTCATTAGCGGACTCATCTTCACCGGTGTCATAGTATTTTGATATTGGGATTCTTTGGGGGGCTGGGTGAGTTTCCGGAGACGGTGTATAAAACGCTGCCAGCGACTTTGCGGTTTGTGCAAGTTGCGCATCAAAAACTTCATCTAACTCGTGCAGAATATCCCGATAGCTAGCCCAGGCTGTGACCGCTAATACAGCAATTACAGCTAAGTTAATGCCAATAACCAATGAGCGGCGAAGCGACCAGAGTTTCATGATGACTGATCTTTTAACAGATAGCCTAAACCCCTGATGGTGGTTATCAGGCCAGGGTTCAGTTTTTTGCGTAAATGGTGGATATGGACCTCTAGCGAATTGCTTTCGTTATCACCACCCCAACCATAACATGCGGTTTCTAATTGTTCTTTACTCACTATTTTTCCGGCATGCAACGCGAGTTGCTTTAGTAATATCCATTCTAGCCGGGTTAAATTAATGGTTTTGCTCCGGAAACGACATTGTTGTGATGCGATATCAACGCTCAGGTCACCGCAAGTTATAATATCATTGAGTTGGTGATTTGCTTTTCGCACCTGAACCCGAACACGGGCTTCTAACTCACGTAATTCAAACGGCTTTACCACGTAATCATTGGCACCTTCATTTAGTGCCAGCACCTTCGTATCAATGTCATCCCAGGCGGTGAGTACGACAATAGGGATTTGTTGGCCTGCCTTTCTCAGTTTTTTTATCAGGGATATGGCATTGCCATCAGGCAGGCCAAGATCAAAAATTGCCAGTTCGAATTGGTCAGTTTTAAGGGCACTTTCCGCTTGCGATAGATTCATAGCAAGTTCGACCATATAACCCATACGATTCAGGCCCTTAATGATACCTTCGGACAAGGCTTTGTCATCTTCAAGGAGTAGTAGGCGCATTTACATATCTCTCGTTAAACTGGGTTAAATCAAGGCTTGCATTATAAAGTGACGTTTCTACATTAAAGTAACCCAATACAGTATGCGAGAAATTATCGTGACTAATATTGGCATCTGTATTATTTCCCGTCATTTCAAATGTCCCTGAAGGCCAAACTATCCAAGGAATATGTCGTTGTTCCTTGGGGGCTAACCAATTGGGTAAACCATGCAGGTAGATACCGTTATCCCCCAGGGACTCACCGTGGTCGGATACATACATCATACTGCTCTCCAGCTCTTTGTGGCTCCTCAATAACCTAATGGCCTGACTCACGAGCCGATCAGTTATCAATAAACTGTTGTCGTACGCATTAATAATTTCTTCTTTTGCGCAGTTTGTTAATTCCTCGCTTTTACACTCTGGTAAAAAATGTTTGAGTTTCTCTGGCGAGCGTTTGTAATATGCTGGCCCATGACTACCCATTTGGTGAAGCACAATAATCGAATCCTGAGTGATGTTTCGTAACCAGGAGCTCAAGTCATCAAGCATCTCAAAGTCGTAGCAGCCCGTTTCTCCGCACCGATCTTCATCCATTACAATGGTATGAATACGGTTACAGACGTCCTTGCACCCGGAGTTGTTTTCAATCCAGCTTGCTCTGATACCGGCATTTTCTAACACATCTAATACGTTACTGGAATTTCTGGCGGCATTGGAATAAGTGTCTGCCGTTAAAAAACTGAACATGCAGGGAACAGAAACAGCCGTAGCTGTGCCGCATGACATGGCAGCTTTGTAGCTCAAGATTGGTTCTGAAGTTGCTAACTGGGAAAGCATGGGTGTTGTCGGACGCTCATAACCATTCAGTGAAAAGTGATCTGCACGCGCTGTTTCGCCCAATATGACAACCATTACTTTTGGCTTTGCCGAAGTTTTAGTTTGCACCGCGTCCTGCCCCAAAGAGGTAAACTGAGCCGGCCTTTCTAGTTTTTGTCTTATGACTGAAACACTCGCCGAGATGACATTGAATGGGACGATCCGATATTTTACATCCCGATGGTTACGAAATAAGGAGGCAAAGTCGTCATAACTTGTATAAACAATACCGACCGCTAAAAAACAGAAGCAGGCTGCTGTAACAAGACTTTGTTTGATCTGTGTAAGTGTTCTTGCTTTGGGGATTTTTATGTACATCAGCAATAACGAAGGGATGATACCCAGTGCCATTAAGGTGATAAAAAAACTGGTAGAAAGTTGGTCTCCGGCCTCTGCTGGGTCGGTCTCCATGGTATTGATGAGCATGTCGGAGTCAATAACAATGCCGTATTCCAGCATATAAAATGAGGCCGGCGCAGCCACAATAATTAAAATAATCGCCAGTGGCTTGAACGCATTAATAAACCGGCTTAAGGCCAGCACAAAGGCATAAAAACAGAGTGTGAATGCCATTAACTTAAACTGTGTGAATGACTGGACACCATAAGCCTCCAAAGCGTTTAATAAAGGCGCTGAGTAGGCAAAGGTTAACCAAGTTGCAACAACCATTAACAGTATTGAAAAATTAAGTGTCAGTCGTTTCATGATGCTCACCTATATGAAAAATGAGTAACGCGATGCTCCAGCAAATAAACGCTGTAGTGATATCGTCGACGAAGAAGTGGGCGCCACGCAGTTGTTGTGCAAAGCCGAGAGTGAAGCCAACAAAAAGTGAGAAAACAGCCGATGTATTAGCAAGGACGGGCTGATTTTTACGCCAGAAAAAATAAAGCCCGATCCAGGCGAAACCGATACTCGAATGCCCCGACGGAAAGCATCGTCCTGAGCTAAAGGGGCTGTCATTCAACGACCACAAACTGAAGTAGGGTTTGGTGCCGCCGTATACACGCAGATCCCAGGGACAGTCCATCCCCAGAGTCGCTTTAAGGTAATTAACCAAGCCAAAAGACAGTAAAATAGATAAGAGCAGCAGCACATAGCGACGCCGCTGAGCGTTATTTTTTCCCGGAAAAAACTGGAATAAGGTTAAGGCCAGTAGCGAAATGACAGCGATGAGATTGAGGTTGCGAGCACCTTCATGAAAAATGGTTTCAGTAATGAAGTGGTGTTTAAGTGACCACTGCCCCCCTTCTAGCCGATAGAGTGCATTGGCAAATAGAAATTTGAGATCAAATAATTCTGCCGTTGTTAACACCGCAATAAAAATGACCAGAGTAATCAGCCAACGTTGGCTGGCTGTTGTCATCTTCAAAGCTGGCATAAGAGTGCTGCCCAAACGATGATGAACTGAATGATCGCAAGAAATACAGCGGCCGACGCAATATCTTTCGCTCGCGCGCTAAGCTCATGAAAGTCTGCGCCGATACGGTCGACTACAGCTTCTACAGCGGAATTAAGCAACTCAGTAATGAGTAAGCCGGACAGAGACAAAAACATTAACAACCGCTCTGCTAACGCCAACGGTGCCAGCACTAAAATAGGCGCTAATAAAATGAACAGTAACACTTCTTGCCGAAATGCGGCTTCAAAAAGCCATGCAGCTTTTAGCCCCTTTATGGAATACCGCGTTGCATGAAGTATTCGGATTACTCCTGTTTTGCCTGGTTTCATGATGAGTCCTGTCACGATAAAAAAATACATCCTAAACGACCAATATTAAGTTCAGCTTAAGGTTCCCCCTTTACTATCCATCGCATCACTAAAGCTACAAATGGATTGGATTCTTAATGTGGAATGTTTTGCTAAAAAAAGCGGCGCGGTCTTTAGCGCACTATCACACGCTGATTGTAGGATTTGCGCTTGGCTTAATCATTTTGAGTGTCAGCCGCCTGCTGCTGTTTATCTGGCAGTTTGATCGTGTAACGGAGGCGGCGAATATTGGCTATCTGATGGTGATGGGATTGAGGGCTGACGTTGTTCAAATGGGATATCTGACACTGCCATTATTGTTATTTGCGCCGTTATTTCTAAACCGATGGGGTTTGGGGCTATGGCAAAAACTTCAGAGCATCTGGTTGATTATCGCTATTACCTATATTGCGTTTATGGAGATATCAACGCCAGCTTTTGTTATGCAATACGATTTGCGACCTAACCGCTTGTTCATTGAATATTTAGAATATCCCAAAGAAGTGTTTAGTATGCTCTGGGCTGGTTTTAAACCCTGGTTATTTGTAAGCGGCGTGGTTGTGATTGGCTGTTTATATGGGTTAACTAAATTAGCGAAGCGCTTGAATACATCACCCCCCATCGATAACAAGAAGGTTGTCAGTTCTCTGGTTGTCTGGCCGTTGTTAGTGATCCTTGTCTTTGCTGGTGTCCGCTCAACTCTGGCGCACCGGCCGGCTAACCCAGCCTTTTTTGCAGTGACGTCTGATGCACTTGTGAATAGTTTAGTTATTAGTTCAGCTTACTCTGTCGAATATGCAATTTATAATATGCGTCATGAGGCAAGCGCTGCCAGTGTGTATGGTAAGGTTCCCATCGATCAGATACTTAATACCGTGAAAAAACAACCTCACTTAGTTGAGAAAACTTTTCCGTCTGAAAAATACCCAACAGTGCATTTTAATCCCGCCTCCCGTAATTACAACAAACCCAAAAATATTGTTGTTATTTTGGAGGAGAGTCTGGGGGCTACTTTTGTTAAAGATTTAGGTGGGGTTGGTGTGACACCAAATCTTGAACAGTTACGACAGGAGGGTTGGTGGTTTAAGCAGTTGTACGCGACAGGAACTCGCTCGGTTCGCGGCATTGAGGCGGTCATCTCAAGCTTTTTACCAACGCCTGCAAGAAGCACCGTAAAACTCTCTTTATCGCAACAAAACTTTTATACCGCGGCGGATTTGTTGTCGCGTAAAGGCTATTTTACCGAGTTTATTTACGGTGGTGAAACACATTTTGACAATATGGGAACCTTTTTCATCGGCAACGGCTTCCAGTCAACATTGGGGCAAAGTGACATCACTAATCCACAATTCGTGGGTAGTTGGGGAGCCAGTGACGGCGATTTATTTAATACGGCGCATCAGCGATTTAAGGAACTGGAAAAAATCGGGCAACCTTTTTTTAGTTTAGTTTTTACATCGTCCAATCATGAGCCGTTTGAGTTTCCGGACAATGCAATTGAGCTCTATTCGAAGTCAAAGAATACGGTTGAAAATGCGGTTAAATACGCAGATTTCGCTCTGGGTGAATTCATTAAAAAGGCAAAAAGAAGTGAATATTGGGAGGACACGATTTTTCTAATTGTTGCAGACCATGATACGCGTGTCTACGGCAACGAATTAGT
>JABXHG010000342.1 GCA_013393545.1 Alteromonadaceae bacterium
CTGTCAGAAATATACTTAAGTACATAAAACCCTATTACGCGGCACAGCTTATAATGGATGTCATCAGCGTACTGGAAATAATGTATTCATAAATAGATTTCACCTATTATTGGCTATAGAAACTTAAAATCTACCGTAAACTGATGTACTTAGTCGGTTCGTTTACTGAAGGTAATGATTATGGTTATTGATCTGCTGTTACTGCTTTTAGGTGTGGTGCTGTTAACTTTCGGTGGTGAAGCACTCATTCGTGGTTCGTTGGCTGCGGCCAAGCGCTTCGGCATTTCGCCGTTGCTCAGTGGCCTGGTCATTGTCGGCTTTGGTACTTCCTCTCCGGAATTAGTGGTCTCTATTGACGCAGCTATGACTGGTCAGCCTGATATTGCTATTGGTAACGTGGTCGGTAGCAATATCGGTAATATTCTCCTTATTCTGGGTGTTTGTGCGGTCATTATGCCAATGGCCGTTCAGCCTTTGGCGCTGCGCCGCGACGCCGTTACTGTGGTCGGTGCATCGGTACTGTTTCTGATATTAGTCGGTGGCAGTGCCCTCGGACGCACCGATGCCTTTATCCTTCTGATTGCTTTGTTCGCTTATTTGATCTGGGCTTACCGCACTGAGCGTCAGCATGCTGGACCTTCTGCCGACATGCATAAAGCAGAAGCTGAGGAGTTAACCGCAGTTCCGAAAACCTCACTGTGGATAGTTATGGCCGTTCTGATTGGGCTGGTGTTTCTAATCGGTGGCTCGCGCGTGATGCTTTCAGGTGCTATTGGACTGGCGGAATCCTTTGGCGTTTCCGAAGCGGTTATTGGCTTAACTCTGGTTGCTGTTGGTACATCCTTGCCGGAGCTCGCCGTGTCGGTAATGGCCGCGCTTCGCCGTCATGCTGACGTCGCTGTGGGCAATATTCTTGGTAGTAATATATTCAACTTGCTGGGTATTCTAGGTATTTCCGCGCTACTGCAGCCACTTCCGGTGCCCGAGCGTATTTTGCAGTTCGATCAGTGGGTGATGCTGGGTACAGCTGCTGTTCTATTACTGTTTCTGTACACCGGTCGCCGCCTCAGCCGAATGGAAGGCGGCGTATTGTTGGCCGGTTATGTGGCTTATGTGGGGTTAAGTTTTATTACCTTTGCGTAATTCATGTTTCAGCACTTTGCCGTTAGCGTTATGAGGCAATTCGTCCATTACGCTAACGTAGCGCGGAATTTTATAGTCGGCCAGTAGCGGTTTCAAAAAGGCTTTTAGTTCGGCTTCGGTGTCGTCCAGTTTTTCCTTGAGTACCACATGAGCTTTTACACTCTCGCCCCATTGCGGGTGTGGTACGCCAATAACTGCGGACTCTGCTATCGCGGGGTGAGTTGCTAGTGCATCTTCAATTTCTCGTGGATATACGTTTACGCCACCGGAAATAATCAGGTCTTTTTTGCGGTCTTTTATCCAGTAAAAACCGTCGTCATCGCGTACTGCAATATCACCGGTTTTCAGCCAGCCATCAGCAGTGATGCTGGCCTGAGCTGCTTCCGGGTTGCGCCAGTACTCCAGCATCAGACCGTCACCTGCTAGCTGGATCTCCCCTGGTTGATTCACACCGACCGGTTCATTATTTTCACCTGCCAGGCGTATCTCGGTATTTAAAGCTGCGCGCTTGCCAATAGAGCCGGCCTTTGATGCGTCATCCTGCGGCAACAACAATGTCCCTGTGGGGCCTGCCTCGGTTAAGCCGTAGACACAATAGAACTGCGTCGAATTAAAGGCTTTTTGCACCATGGCGGCATGATCAGCGGCTAGCGGCCCACCGCCATAAATCCAGTGAGTCATGGAGCTTAAATCGGTATTGGCGATATCTTGGTGTTGCGCGGTCAAAAGATAAGCCACTGGCGCGCCGAAAAAGTGCGTGGTGCGTTCCTCTTCTACTAGCTTTAATAACAACTCAGGCGAGAAGGTAGGGGCTATCACGTGGGTACAGCCCACCATCGTTCCCGCTACCAGAGTTAAGTTAAGCGGCGCGGAATGGGTAAAGGGCATCAGGCTCAACAACCGGCTTTCGGGTTGATATTGCATTTCGACTGCAAACATCGTTGCCACAGCAATCAAGGCTTTGTGATTAAACAGCACGCCTTTGGGGTGCCCGGTAGTGCCTGAGGTATAAAGCAACGCGCAGGGCGCTTCATCGCCGTTATTACAGGTCGCGGCGGTATCGGGCTGGCCTGCTAAGGTTCCGTCTAAATCATCTAGCCATAGTGCTGTAACCTCGTCGCCTGCCAGCGGTTGTAAGGCTTCATCGGTCAGCTTGCAGGTGAGCACTAAAGCTGCCTCACTGTCTTTTAAAATGTAATCCAGTTCGGGCGTGGCTAAACGTACATTAACGGGGACGACAATGGCACCAATGCGTTGTATGGCAAAATAGCTCACCACAAAGGCGTAGATATTCGGCAAAACCAACGCTACCCGGTCACCACTACCGATATCGTGTTGGTTTTTTAATAGATGAGCGAGCTTATTCACATGGCTGTTGAGCTGTGCCCAGGTGTTGCGCGAGTCCTGACTGACAACAGCCTCGTGCTCAGGATACTTGCGCGCATTGCGGGCAACATAAGCGGGAAGGGTCATAACAAAGTTCCTTATAGTTTTATGCTTTAGTGAGCCACAGGCCGGGCGCGCTCAATAATGGCGGCGCAATCAATGCTAGTTGGCAAGTTGCCATAGTTCAGCCCGGTTTGCGGGACTAACCTCGACGCACAAAAACCATCGGCTACCGCAGCCGGCGCATGTTGCAATAGTAAGGCGCCTTGTAGGCCTACCGCCAAGCGATCGGCAATGTTGCGCGCGCGATATTGCACTTTATCGGTGCGGGCTAAATCGTTTTGTAAGTTACTGACAAAACGGTCAAAGTTACTATCTGCACCACCTGCTAGCTTCAGCTCGGCAAAGTAGGCATCCAGCACTTCCGGTTGTTTGTCGATAGCGCGCAGGATATCCAGACACTGCACGTTGCCGCTGCCTTCCCAAATAGCGTTGACCGGCGATTCTCGGAACAGGCGCGGCATAATGTGCGTTTCCATAAGTCCCGAGCCGCCAATCACTTCCATAGCCTCGTAAGCGTGATTTGGCGTGCGCTTACAAATCCAGTATTTTCCAATGGGTGTGGCAATGCGTGACAGTAATTTCTCGTGCTCGTTGCTCTGGTTATCCATTGCGCGGGCGATACGCATGGTATAGGTCATCGCCGCTTCATTTTCCAGAGCCAGATCAGCGAGCACATTCTGCATTAATGGTTGCTCGCTCAGGCGCGCCCCAAAAGCCACGCGGTTCGTGGCATGGTGCACGGCCTGACTCACGGCCTGACGCATACCGGCCGACGAGCCAATCATACAGTCGTAACGGGTCATCGCGACCATTTCAATGATGGTGCGCACACCACGACCCGGTTCGCCAACCATCCAGGCTAAGGCGCCGCGCAGCTCCGTTTCGCTGGAAGCGTTTGCTACGTTGCCCATTTTGTTCTTTAACTGCTGAATTTGCAGTGGATTTTTGCTGCCATCGGGTCGCCAGCGCGGCAACAGGAAGCATGACAAGCCTTCGTCGGTTTGAGCTAACACCAGAAAGGCATCGCACATAGGCGCAGACACAAACCATTTATGTCCGACTAACTCATAGGCTTCGCCTGCACCTCCCGCGCCAATAGGGTACGCGCGCGTAGTATTCGTGCGTACATCCGAGCCACCTTGCTTCTCTGTCATTGCCATACCAATAGTCAGTGCTTGTTTTTCACTGTCGGGGACATTGCGGCTGTCGTAATTATGCGCGGTAATTTTAGGTGCCCATTTAGTGAATAAATCTGGCTGATGCTGCAGTGCCGGAATAGCTGCAAAGGTCATGGTAATGGGGCAACAGGTCGAGGCCTCTATTTGCGTGTGCAGGTAATACTTCGCCGCGCGGGCAACGTGAGCACCGGCTTTTGGGTCACTCCAGGGACTGGCGTGTAAACCGTGCTCCAGCGCAGTTTGCATTAAGTTGTGGTAGCTGGGATGGAAGTCAATTTGATCAATTCGCAGACCATAACGATCATGGGTTTTTAGCTCCGGCTTGTTAGCATTAGCCTGAAAGCCCAGTTCGATGGTGCTGGCGCGCCCGGCATAATCACCAAACTCCCGTAAACCCGGCTCAGCCCAACCGGCACCCTCACGCTGCACGGCTTGCTGCAGCGCCTGATCAGCCAAATACACGTTATAGTTCTCGAGTGGTTGCGGTTGATTTTCCACCTCGTGGGTCGATGCCATCGCTTGATCGGCTATTGGATATTGTTTCGCATTATTCGCTGACTTGTTCATAGGGTCACTTCCTCGTGTTCGTTCACTTGCCCGGCGCATGGTTCATGGGTTGCAAGCAGCCCTTGTATGCAGAAGCGCAGAATATGGTTAATTACCTGCGGTCGTTGGTCTGCTGTGTTGACGACGTGGTTTGCGCTGGTAGTGGTTACTAACGGACCTATCAACGCCTCAGAAATAGCACCGACAATAGCCGTGCTGGTCAACATCGCCGGTTGGTTCGGAATACTGCCTTCATGGATACCTTGTTCAATGGCATTGGCAAACAATTGGGCGTAGCGTAATCGGTACTCCAGCCTTTGCTGGTCAACCTCGGGCTCAACCGGTTCCGCAATTAAGGCCCAGGCTAGCTTGGGTGCTTTTAACGCCCGTCGCGCGAATATTCGCAACGCCTGCTGAATACGTTCCGGTGCTTCGCCGTGTGAATTGGTTAAGGCTTCGCCGACGCGATCCACTTCTGTTTGCGTGGCGCGTTGAAACACCTCAGCAAATAGCTTTTCTTTGGACGGGAAGTAGCGGTACAAAGTACCGGTTGCTACACCGGCTGTCGTAGCAAGTTGACTCATTTGTAATTTCCGAAAGCCTTCTTCAGCCACTAAGGTCAGTGCACAGCTCAGTAATTTTTCACGCGTGGCGGCTTTGCGGTCGCGTATTTTCGGGGTCTCGCGGTAGGCCATAGTTGGCTTCCATTTTTACTTTGAATTACAATAAGTGAATCACTATTCATTTGTTGTGTCAATTAAACTTAAATTTGTCGAGATGAGTTCGCATTAGTTAAAGATCGGGCAGCTTTGTGATCGCAATTGGCAGACTTTTGACTACACTAAATAATGAACACTCATCAAAAAACAGAGAGGTACCTCAATCGCATTCCAGAACTGTCCTAAGTGTGGAGATCAGGTACTGGATAATCACTGGAGTTGCCAGGCCTGTGGTTTTGTCACGAGTGAA
>JABXHG010000343.1 GCA_013393545.1 Alteromonadaceae bacterium
AGTTGTGGGGAGGGGATGTCAAAAACCTTACATTAGGGCCTCAATTCACCCGACTGCCAGTCTATAGTGAAATTTTCGTCAGGCTCACCTTCTTGCAGCGCAAGGAAAATATCCAGCACAGGTCCGAAGCGATGCGCCAGAGCAGCCGCCAACTGGTGTTTACTTTCGTTTTCCTCAGCCACCTTTGCAGGCGCTTCAACCTCGTTCGCGAGCCCGCTGAGGCTAACGGCAAGTAACTGATACTGACGCAAACGGGACTCAGAAATGTCCTTAAGTGCTAACCGGCCAGCATTGCGAATGCGGTAAAAATCGACCGCAAATTCAAAGCCCGTCCACTGCGAAAAGTCTGACGGCTCGAAGCCTTTACTGCGTGCTAAAGACTCGCCCGTGGCTTTGGCCTCCGGCCAGGATCTTTGCTCAGTAAGCTGCGATAACGACAACAATTGCTCGCCGTTTAACGAAAACACCCAGTCACGTAAATCGGCTGGCCAGTCGTTAGGAAGAAACCGCTGACGGGTCAGTTCGCGAATGTGCCAGTCAGTAAATTCCTGATAATTTTTAGCCGTTAAAACCTCTTTGTCCCAGAGTTTTTCCGCCTCTGTCGACAGCAACTGCTGGTACTCTTCTCTATAGTGCTCAAACAGTTCGTTAAAGCGCGGCACCTCTTTAACAACAATGGTTTCAACTGCTAGTGAACCCGACTGACCAGGCCTTAGAACTTTATACGCAGGCACATAAGCCGCAAGTGACGGCGCTTGTATATTCACTAAAAACTGTTCGCCGCTGCGGGTAACACCGGTGTCGTTCATATGCATATGACCGCCCACGTGCACTTTGAGCCCGGTTTCGGCGAGCAGTTTGCTGACAGAATCATCTGGCCGCCTCGCCAATTGAAACGTACCATCACCGAATAATTCAGATATGGTGTCAGACTGTCCGTCATAAAACTCTGCCATAGGAAAATGACTAAAAGCTAACAGCGTTTTTCCCCGTTCGTCAGCTTGCTTTACAATATCCTTTATCCAGCCCATTAAATGCTTTTTATGCGTCAGCAATTTGTTATAGCCAGCGTTACCGGAGCCATGAAAGTCATTAGCCGATAACGACTCCTGACCTGTCTGTTCTTTAGGGATGTAAACATTGGCGTCTATGGCCAGCAACCACAAACCCTCCGCAGGTTCCACCAGATAACTGGCATCGGTAATTTCCCCACAGTTAACAGCGTTTTCAGCCTTAAATTCGCCACCGCTGCCGTTGCTGCAAATTTCGTATTGTCTCGCGTTGAGTTCAGCACTGGCTTTTGCCTTAGCTAAATCATAATCTTCGTAGCCGTAATCGCTAAAAGGAGTTTCCCAGTAGATGTATTCCGGCTGCGGCGAAAAACCATGCTCGCCCAGTATCGATAAAACACCTTTATACCCCAGCTCCTGCACTTCTTCTGTACAAATAGTCGGCAGCGGGTTTTCGGTTTTAATAACCGCCTGCCTGCCTTTATACCCTGTGCATTCTGCGGCACCTTTACTGAATATTCGCTGCCGGTGACCGTCTGTGCCCAGATAATCCGGTTTTCCGGCGGGACGACTTAAGGGACGAACCGGATCATGGTTTCCCGGTGCCGCAAAAAACCGCATATCGTACTTCTGCTGATAATGCTTGAGTATTTTCTGCAGCCCGCGCAAGTGCACCTGTTGTCCGTCATCGCTGAAGTCGCCGGGAAGCGCAATATGTTTAATTCCTCTGGCTGCTGCATCATCTAGCGCGGCAAGCAGTGCGAAGTAATTTTCGTTAAACAGACGGGTAGAATGCAACTGAGCCTGCATAGTGCGGATAGTCGCGTGATCCTTGCTGCGTGAGTTCGGCAAGCCTTTGAACGAGCCGTCGTTAAAGTCGGCATAAACATCGTGAAAGTGAATGTCCGGCATAAAAGCAACTGCCGGAACTTCTTTATTGTCAGCTTTGACTTGCGCTGCCATAAACAGCAGCGCAAGCAACATCGTACTTAAAATACACTTCATAGCTTAAATACTGCCGCGAATACCCAGGCTCACCCGACGCCCTGAGAACTCATACATGGTCGGGAATTTAGGATCCATTGTGTAGCCTTTGGTTGCTTCGTCGGTTATGTTAATTCCCTCAACCACGACTTTAATTGAGTCATTAATTTTGTAACCTAAAGAGATATCAACCTGACCGTAGTCGTCGCGGTAGACTGGGTACATACTGCGCTCAACACGCTCCACATATTCGTCTTTATAATTGTAAGAAACCCGTGCATCAAAACTATTATTCTCATAATAAGCGGTAAAGTTATACGTGGTTTCAGCCAACCCCGGCGGTGGCGTTGGAATACCCAAATCAGACGACCCCGTTAACGAGTTGTCCAGCTTGGTGTAGTTAGAGTTAATACCAAAACCTTCTAACGACGAGTGCAGCGCTTTAAGCGGGAACTGGGCTATTAATTCAATTCCCGATACATCGTAAGAACCTTCATCGTTCACCTTCTGGTACACATCAAAGTCATAAACGCCATCCAGTGTGCCGTTGTCATTGTATTTGGTAACGTCTTTTACAACGCCGGTTAAAGACTCACGGACGACGCCTTCAACAGTTTTGTCAAAATAGGAAGCAGCCAGAATACCGCCGTTATCTAAGTACCACTCAACCCCAAGCTCCCATTGATCAGCGTAAGTCGGTTTCAAATCAGGGTTACCATCGCGATACTTAAATTCGTTCACACTCACCGTTCGTTTATAGGCAATGTCGCCTAATGCTGGGCGAATAAAAGTTTCGGAGGCAGCAGCTCGCAATAACACGCTGTCGCTTAGCTCAACCACCATATTCAGGCTGGGCAGAACGTCGGTATAACTACCTTTTTTCGATACCGGCTCGTCTGTATAACCCGTACTACCGTCCGGCAGTTGAACCTGGTGGTAACCAAAAGACAAAACCGAGGTATCGACAGCGCGCACACCCGCGTTCAGAGACACCGGGAACTGGCCGACATTAAATTCAAAGTCTGCCATTGCGTAAATGCTCAGCACTTCCTCGTCCACGCGGTAAAACTGGTTGTCCTGGAACGGCACATTAAAGCCGTCGTAGCGGAATTCATTACGCGCATAGCCATTAGAGACCTGACTCCAACCACCTTTCCCTTCAACTTCTGGCAGGTAAGCGCCGCCTGGTACTAAATCTGAAATCAGCGTCAGCTCGCTGTCCTCTAACGTTCGCTCACCACTCCAGGAGCTATCTCCCGCAGTTGGCCCTTTCACCTGAACATTGCCAAGGTTCCGCTCTTTAGATTTGTCTGTGTACCGGGCACCGAACTGGACTTTAGCTAATGCAGGGAAGGCATCCCAGAAAATGCCGCGACTGAAATCAAACTGTGCGGCGTACTTATCGTCTGTAATTTCTTCAAGGTCGACATTATAGAAGTCAAACAAATACGAGCCGGGCGAATTATACATATCGATAGTGTCAGGATTATCGCTCGGAATAGTTTCACCGCCAGTACTGGTGTAACGGGTTCTGGATGGCGCATAAGCCGTGTGCTTTAAGTTGGTGCGGTCAGAGGTTTTTTCAGCCCCGGAATACCCCAGTAGCCCGGTAACAGTCCATTCTCCCAGTTGCCAGTCCAGCGACAAGCTCAGTTGGCTGTAATCCGTTTCGTGTACATTCTCTTTGCTTAAAAATTCGTGTTGCGTTGCAGCATAAGACACGTCAGAAAGTACCACCATGCCGTACTCAGAGAAGGTGGTGTCATCGTATTCATGAATGCGTTCTAACGCACTAACACTTGAGGCTGAATAAGCGGCTGCATCGTATTCGTCCTCGGTATTGTCATACCCACCTAACATGGCATCAAGCGTCAGGCTGAAGTCATTACTGGGCTTGTATTGGATAGACGCGGTGGCGCCCCATTTTTCCTGCTCGTTTAAATAAGCGCGGTCGCCAACCTTATTCATAAAGACGACTCGCCCGGTTTCATCGCTATCTAATGGGTCATCAATAACCACGCCAGTGTCTCGTTCCAGCACGGCAAGAGTTTGATCCGACTGCCACTGTGAATCACCGGATTTCTCGGTCCAGCGTGACAGTGGGCGAAAATCGATGCCGGAGTTAGAGTCAGTTCGGTTGGTGCGTTCGCTGTGCGAAAACGATACCAGCGCGCCCCAGTCGCCGAATGTGTCACTGGCAAGGAAAGAGAACTTCGGGTCAACTTCTTCTGAAATAGAGTTGTGAGCCGCTTCTACCGAAGCCACAAGCTGCGTTTCATCGTAATCAAAAGGTCTGGCAGTCGAAATAAGCACTGAGCCTGCAATGCCGCCTTCTTCATCAGCCGCCGTTGGCGACTTTTTCACGGTTACTGACTGGATAATTTCCGATGCGAAAATATCAAATTCGACATCACGTCCGCCACTACCCGAGGCCGTAGCCAGCCCGTTAATGGATACATGGGTAAACTCTGTCGGCAAGCTGCGAACGTTGACTCTTGAACCCAGCCCTTTGTTACGCTCAATAGTAACCCCTGGCATGCGCTGTAAAGCTTCTGCCAGGTTCTGTTCAGGGAAATCAGCAATATCTGTCGCGACTATCGAATCAGAAAAGCTGATGTTGGAGCGTTTAATATCAACCGCTTTTTCCAGACTTTTAACGTAGCTACCGCTAACCGCAATCACTTCAATATCTTCTTTTTCAGCACTATCGCTTTCGTTCAACTCCTGAGCCTGAAGCGCATAAGCCGATGAACTTAATGCCATGCCCAGTAAAACCTGTTGTACTGCCTGACTCAGTTTCGTTTTTTTACTGACTGAGTTTTTATTACGATATTTTCGTGCTTTCATTAAGAAATCCTATTAATAGTGAGTGACTGCCAGGGCTGCTACCAAACGAAAGCACGTATGATAGGTGTGGTAGTGTTTCAATAGGATTTCGTTTAACTTACAGTTTTATGAAGCTTATTGTATTAACCTGTTAACTCAAAAGTCAGGCAGCAATAACATTTCGGGCCGCATGAGTCATTTTCACTAATTGCTTTCTGACCTCACCAGAGGTCACACAGTCAGTCCCAAAAGTAATGAAAATACTCC
>JABXHG010000344.1 GCA_013393545.1 Alteromonadaceae bacterium
GTTACTATAAAAACAGATGAATGGCTCTAACAGAGCGTTCCCAATCATCAGTTTTTATAGTAACTCTAAAACTCTTATTACGCGTCACCGCGCTGCTAAACGCGCCCAAATAAGCAAACACACCAAAATACTTCTTCATTTCTGACGTCAGCTCACGGGTTACATCTACACCTAAACCAATATGAGCAACATTCACAAAATAATTATTGTTCACCTTTGCCAGGTTGATGCGTTCTCGCTTGTCATCGATAATCGCCTGAGCAGCTGCAACAACGTCCTGTGGAATGCCCAGCGAACGCGCCAGATCGTTAGCTGTTCCCATAGGTAGAACGGCTAAGGTTTGCTTGCTTTTATAAACTGACTCCAATGCCGAGCTGATGGTTCCATCGCCCCCGGCAACAATGACTACACCTTCTTTCTCACAGTAATCTTCAATGCAGGAAGCCATATGAGATGCACTTTCAGTAACGCAAACCTTCACCTCAATGCCGGAAGCTCTGAACAAGTCGGTCGCTTCTGTTAGTTCCTCAGAATGACCATCCCGGCTTTTCGGGTTGATAACTAACAACGCATGCTGCAATGCCTTACCTCTTCCTGTTAAGCGCTGCTTTAAATATAAGCGGTTTATTGGAGGGCATCAAAGTACTGACGGAATATTTACGTTGGGGATTTTTGGATAAGGGAAACTCATACAGACTTTAACGGCAAATGATGCCAAGCGTCATTTTGGCAAATTACTTTTAAACGCACAGCGCGAGCCTGTGAAAATTAGCTTAAGAGTTCATCCCACGCAGACAAATTATGCTTCCGGGCTGTAAGCGTATAATGAGTACCCATAGCAAGTCCGAATACGCAGCCGACAACTATCACGGTGGCGACGAAATGAGACAGTGGCATTTTTAAAGTGTACAGCTGCAAAAACCAGCATAATGGTGCCCAGAAGGCAGTGAAGCCTAAGCCCATAAACAAAGCATTTCGGGAAAAGCTGTTGTAATGAAAGGGTCTTGCTTTTAAACCCAGCCACCACAAAAACAGCAAGTTATACGATATTGATGACAGAAGACGTTTTTTACTTAGGCTAAAATACAGTCATTAACAGCTCATGGAGGAGTCTTATGGCAAGTAACTCAAACAGTAGCTTTTGCGATTCAAAAGTACCGGAATGTGCTACAATAGATGACAATGCAACACATTATAAGGTACTTACTATGAAAACTGAGATGCTAAGCACGCGAATTGATCATGACACGAAAGTCGCATTCACTAATATTTGTGACGAAGTAGGTTTAAGTCCTTCACAAGCACTTAAGCTGTTTGCCCGAGCAGTCATTAATCACGGAGGAATACCTTTTGAACTAAAAGCGCGCCAGCCAAATGCGGCAACCGTCGCTGCTATTAAAGAGTTAGCTGAGGGTAAAGGTCATAAAAGTCAGTCTGTTGACGAGTTGATTAACGAATTGACTGAGGGCAAAGTCCAAAATGCTCAGTCTTGAATATTCAACTCAATTTAAACGAGTTTTTTAGAAAAGTCACTAAGCTAGCCATTCCTGACATTCTGGAAGTTGGGGATATTATTTCTAAGTTAAAACGCGGTGAGACTCTGCCATTAAAAAATGTTGATCATGCGCTATCGGGTAACTGGCTCGGTTTTCGTGACTGCCATATTAAACCTGACCTTATTCTCATTTACCGCGTAAGTGATAACACACTCCAACTTGCCCGAATCGGCTCTCATAGTGAAGTTTTTAAGAGCTAAAATAATCCATTTAGCGATGAGCCAATTTAAGCCCAACAATACCGGCACAAATTAACCCTAAACTGACCAGTTTCAGGACGTCTGCAGATTCACCGAACAAAAACATACCCATAATCGCTGTGCCTACAGCACCAATACCCACCCAAATGGCGTAGGCAGTGCCGACGGGTAAAGTCTTCAGTGCCAAGCCTAATAAGACAAAGCTACCCACCAACGCAACGGTGGTGCCTACCGTAGGCCAAAGCTTAGTGAAGCCTTCTGTGTACTTTAGACCAACAGCCCAAGCGACTTCCAAAAGGCCAGCAATAAATAAAATGACCCAACTCATAAATACCCCTGCCTGATCTCTGGTGAAGACTATTAGTAATGATAACGACAGGAAATAATGGTAATTGCGCTATCGTCTGCCGCATAAACCAGCCTATTAGTGTCATCAATTCGCCGGGACCAGAATCCTGAAAGGTTCTCTTTTAACGGTTCAGGCTTACCAATACCATCAAATGGCGACCGCTTAGCATCCGCAACTAATCGGTTAATACGTTTAAGGGTCTTTTTATCCTGGGTTTGCCAAAATAAGTAGTCTTTCCAGGCTGCATCCGTCCATGACAGCAACCGATTACTCATCTAACAACTCTCGCTGCTTAGCTTTACCTTCTTTGTATTGAGCAATCGATTTATTCAAGTGTTCAGCATTTGCCGGCGAACGAAGCAAGTGGACGGTTTCCATTAAGCTATTGTAGTAATCCAAAGACATCACCACAGCGTCTTCCGAGTCGCGACGGGTAATAACCGTAGTGTCAGCGTCATTAATTACACTGTCTAATACAGCTTTTAAGCCATTTCTGGCTTCAGTAAAAGAGACGATTCTCATGTGTCACCTCAACATGTTCAACTTATTGAACAAGTATAGATGAAACGTGCTAGATGTACAATATTCTGTGCAAGTAAGTATTGAGAAATGAGATAAATGAGTCCGGTACTCTGCTGCGATTTGTTAATTCAGTTTTTCCATAACAAAGTTACGCAGCTTCTGCCCTCGAATTTCTATTGTTTGCTCTTTTGCGACTTTAAAACCAAATTTCTCATAAAACGGACGAGCCGTAATGCTCACCTCAGAGTAAAACCGAGTAATTCCTTGTAACTCACCCACTCTTAGCACGTGCTCCATCAAATGACGGCCGATACCTTTACCCTGATGCTCATAGTGACAAAAGAAATGGTCAATTAATCCATCATCCTGAAGGTCGGTATAGCCGACAATTTCAGCAATAAAAGGAGAAATAGAGTTCATTTTTCGCTGCCATACCTCAGGAGAAACGTCATCCGGCGCCCATGCTTCGACCTGCGCTTGTGTGTAGTCACGTGAGTTCACATTGCGAATGGTGTGATAAAAAATAGCCCATAAATCACGCGCGTCTGATTCGTTGTATTTTCTAATTTTTATCATGCTGGTGTTTGCCGTTCACGCTCAATCACTATCATGCCCGAGATCTAAATAGGCGATGAGATGCCCATATTCTTTATCCGTAAGCATCCCTTTTGAATGATGCTGCTTTGCCAGCTCATGGCTCCACGCTTTTCCTTCGGGAGGGGGCGGAACCGACAAATCTTTTTCGAGAAGAGCGGTATCTTCGACCGTGTATCCTCTGGATACCGCTTCTTGAGCGCAGTGCGCCAGAACATATTCAACCGCATACTTATCAACACTCGGCTGCCATGTGTATTCCGTTTCGCATGCAACCTTTCGTTCGCCTTTGGCGGTGAAATACTCCAAACGTCCCGATGTGCAAGCCGATACGAATAAAGCTAACGCGAAAACGATACAGGTACTGTTAATTTTCACCGGTGTGGTTCCTGTTTATATAACGCTGAGCGCACCGGTGGCCTTTACAGAGCGAAGCGGCGTAAAGGACATCCGCGTGACGCGTATTGTTATGCACTGTTAAATATCCCGCCGTTGGCCGATACACAGCAGTGCAGTTGGTTCCATGTTTGAGGGTAATCTCAATGCTTCCTTGACGCTTGCATCATCAAACCCGGCCACCAGAACACAACCAACTCCGAGAGCGGTACTCTGGAGATGGACGTTTTGTGCTAAAGCTCCAGTTTCCATATATACATAGCGACCACCGCGCTCTCCCTGGGGTGGCTGAGATTCAAAGTGCCTAACCGCATCCCCGAGTTTCGCTGAAACCCCGATAACGATAGCCGCCTCTTTCAACCACGGTTGATCGCCAATCCCTAGCTCGTGCATTGCCTCTTTCCGAACACGGTCACCAATTAGCTTCAACGAATGGCTATCAGCCTTATACTCATAGGCCCCGGGCTCAAGTGCCGATACACGCTGCACCACAACTTGTAGATGCAGTGGGTATAAGCTACCCGCAGATGGAGTTGCTCTTTTTTGGCCTGGCCCTGTTACTCCTTGGGCCGCCCAAAGCAATTGGGACAAAACATCTATAGGTAGCGGCGCATTCGTGTACTGCCTCACGCTGCGACGACCTTCAATACAGCCAACCAATGACTCAGAACCTTGCAATTCCGGTGCAGGTAGCTCGAAGACCATGCATTTACTCCCTATGCATAACGCCTAGATCACCGGAATTTTGTGGAGCGGAGCATTTGTGTTAGAGCGTAGCGGCAACACAAATGAGCCGCATAGCAAAATTTCCGGTGAATCTTTTTGTTATGTTGCCAGCCATTTATACATTACCAAGGCATCAACATAACCTTTTTTGGGATGTAAAAATGCTTTGGGTAAGCAACCTACATTTTCGAACCCCAATTTATTCCATAACCCAACAGCACCCACGTTGGTAGAAGCAACAAAATTAAATTGCATTGCCTTATAACCAAGCTCTAATGCTATTTTTTGTGAGTGTTCACACATTTGGGTTGCTATACCTTTTCCTCTAGCATTCGCAGATACCATATAACCACAATTACAAACGTGCTGACCGGGGCCGGATTGATTTGTTTTGATGT
>JABXHG010000345.1 GCA_013393545.1 Alteromonadaceae bacterium
TTGCAGAGAATAAGCTCACGAGTGAATATGCGTAGTTTACACCGAGAGAAATTGAAGCCGTTGACTCGCGGTGGGTAGAGCGTAAGAAACATGATTTTGCCAAAGAATCTCAGAGTTACTTAGCGGAAATAAGTACAATAAGTTTACCGCGACAAGAGGGCAAGACAGTAGAAGTCTATTACTTTTACGGGCAGCCCGGAAGCTTTGAAATCTGGTATAAGGGTGAAATTGAAACAGTAGACTTTGAATTGGATCTTGAGCTTTAATTTAATGCTTTTCAGATCCTTATAAGGCGATTCTTGAAGCAGTAAAAAGTCAGCTTTCATTCCTTCTCGAATGCGACCACGATCCGCTAGCGAAAAAGCATCTGAGGGTATCGATGTAGCCGACTTTAAAATGGTTTCAGTTGGCATGCCTGCCTCTTGGAAAAGAAGCAGTTCAACTAATAATGACCAGCCATGAGCGGTATTAGGGTTGGGGGCATCGCTACCAGCCAAAATAGGAATACCAGCATTGTGCATACGTTTTGTATTGGTGAGTAAGTTGGTGTAGAAGTGTTCAGGAAATCGGCTGCTGTTAGGAAAGTTACGATTGAGTGTCGATTTTGCGCTGGCACTTATTTTTAGCGTTTTGTTATTCAGTAAAATTTCATCATTGATGGAGCCGCGCAGCATCCCCTCATAAACTGTCATTGTTGGAATTACAAACACACCGTTGATTTTTAGAAGGGCGAGCAGTTCGTCAGAAACAGGCTGGTCAAAAAAGCTGTGTACCAAGCCATCGGCTCCGGCTTCAACTGCATCTAGAGCGGAATCATGATCGGCAATATGAACAACGGCTAAATAATTCTGTTTATGCGCAGCCCTAATAGCTGCCTGCAGACCTTGCTCTGAAATTGATGGTGCGTGTGCGTAGGCTGAACCGGTGCGGGTATACACTATCTTGATGAAATCTGAGCCTGCATTAATACGTTGTTTTATCAGTTTTTTGGCGTCTGGTGGTTTGGAAAGCGTAGATACCTCAATACCGTACTGTGTCCCATGTCCATTCGGTGCGGTTATTAGTGATCCGGCACCAAAAATATCAGCCTTACGACTAAACTTCGTTGTTGCTCTCTGGGGTTGATGTTGCCGCAGGAAGTTTGGATGACCAAACATATCAATAACGGTGGTTACGCCTCGTTCAAGGCTTTGTTCTAATGCATCGCCCCAGGCATGCACATGAGCATCGATGAGACCGGGAACAAGCCAACGGTTTTGTCCATCTACTTTCCGTAACTGACTGTCCGGTTGCTCCATGTGCAAGTCTTTGATATACCCATCAAGTACTTCAACATAAGCAGCCTTGGAGATGGTTTCCCCGTCAAAAATGTTAACCGGGCCCAGGATAAAACTGTTACTGTTTTTGGCGCTTTCTTCCCGGGGGGTTGGCAGCGAAAGAATGCTCAAAGCAATAACGGCTACAAAAAGTGCTGCGATAATTTTAATCTTCATTTATCTGAACCTTTTAACGAGAAAGTCGCTGATAACGCCAATAAATTACGGCGATTAATACGCCACAAAAAGCGACAAGATAAAGCCCGTGTAGCCATAAGTTATGGCCCTGATTTGTGCCGATAACGGCATGTGCCAGTTGAGAGTAGTGATACGATGGAAGCCCATAAGCGATGTAGCGAACGGTGTCTGGTAAGAACTGAATTGGCACCCATAGACCGGATAAAAACGCCATGGGTAAATAAACTAAGTTGACGACAGCAGGAGCCGCTTTGTCAGACAGGCACAGACCCATAAGTAATCCAATTAAGGCAAATGGCAGGGTTCCTATCAGTAACACAGTGAATAATGTGGCCCATTGCCATAACAAAAGCTGCACGTCGGCAAAAAGTGCTGCCGTAATAAACAACATTAAGGCAATGCAGGCGGCAAACACCAAACTGCTAAAGAATTTAGCGACCACATAAGCAGAAAGAGGCATGGGCGAAATGCGCTTCAGTGTAAGCCAGCCTTGTGTCCTGTCGCTAGCAACAGCTGTTGCGTAGTTAAATAATGCTGGACCCATCATGCCAAAACAGGCGTATGAAACCAGCATATACTCGCCTTGTGCCGCGCTAAAGTTAAAGACAATACCGAAGAACACGTAAAACACGAGTGGAAATAACATGGCAGGTAAAAAGAATGCGGGCGTGCGCCATAAGCTGAGCAAGTCGTAGAGGCTTTCTTTTAAATAAATATCCGAATTAAGCATGAGCGGGCTCCCGAATAAGGTGTAAGTAGGCTGACTCCAGGGAACCGTGATTGGCAATAACCTCGTTGACTGAACCCTGTGCAATAATTTGTCCGTCCCGTAAGACAGCAACACGATCGGCAAGTCGCTCTGCTTCTTCAATGTAATGAGTGGTTAGTACTAAAGCGCAGCCATGCTGTCGACGCTTATTTATCTGCTCCCAAAGCAAGTGGCGCGCTTCAACATCCATCCCTACGGTAGGTTCATCAAGAAAAAGTAAGTCGGGGTTTCCGGCTACCGAGATGGCAAACAGAACTTGCTGACGCTGGCCCCCTGATAACTTACCGAAGCGTTGCTTAGCAATGCCAGTTAAATCAAATTCCCTCAGTAAAACTTCTGGAGTGGCGCCTGACGGATAATAGCTACAAAATAAATCCAGTTGTTCAGCGACGGTCAAGTTTGCGTTTAGGGTACCAAGCTGCATCATAACCCCAACACGCTGACGGATGGTTAACGGTCTATGCTGACTATTGAGTTGAGTTCCCAGAACCTCTAAATGCTGAGCCTCATAATCATGCATGCCAAGTATGCTGTGAATTAAGGTGGTTTTGCCTGCTCCGTTTTTTCCAAGTACGGCAATGACTTCACCCGCATAGGCATTAAGGCTGACATTGGTCAGCGCCGCTTTTTCGCCATAGTGTTTATTAAGCGATTGTACTTTAAGGTTTATCTGACTCATTGGCGGTCTCTGTGAATTAATTCGCTGTTAATAAGTCTATTCAGCTAGCCTTTGAGCCGGTAGTTGCTTATGTCACCAATTAGGAATGACATTTGTCACTGGTGTGCTTACCTTGTAGCAGCCATAATAAAAAGAGGAACAGCAAAGAGCAGCGGTATGTCAGATAAGCAGCGGGTACGCGAACAAAAACATGCGTGGATTTACCTATTTAACCTCGGTTTCTATATTTTACCGATGGTGCTTTTTCCGTATCAGGTTTGGGAAATTGCTGTCATGGTGGCGGCGCTGTTGGTTTTTATTGGTCTCTATTACTGTTGTTATTCGGTACCGCGGCAGCAAATGCTGTGGCCTATCCTTGGCATGTACATTATTGCTTGCGCAGTGACGCCACTAAACCCGGGATCTATTGCTCTTTTTAGTTACGCGGGATTTTTTGTTGGCTTTGCCTATAACTGGCGGGTTGCGCTTGCGGCTGTTGCCGGCATTATTCTTACCTTAGCTACATTCCACTTTGGCCCGGGAACCAGCTGGGATCTCTTTTTGCCCTACGGTATCGTCATTGTTGGCACTGTTTCTATTTTTGGTCGGGTTGAACGACTCAGACAGCAACATGCTGAAGAGCAAGAACGTGATGCTGAAGAGATTGAGCGTTTAGCAACCAGTGTCGAACGGGAGCGGATAGCAAGGGACTTGCATGACATTTTGGGTCACACGCTTTCCAGTATTATTTTGAAGTCGGATCTCGCCAAGGCGCAACTTTCTAAGCAGCGTTACGATGAAGCTTCTGAGCAGTTAGTAGAGCTAAGTGAAATTGCTCGCGAATCCCTTTCGCAGGTGCGGCAAAGTGTTTCGGGGTACAAGCATGGAGGGCTACAGCTTGAGCTGAGACGACTTGAGCAGCGTTTGACTGACGGAGGCTTCAGTACTCGAATAACCGGAACACCGCCGATAATAGATGAGCGACGGGAAACCTCATTGGTGTTAGCAATAACCGAATTGGTAACCAATATTATTCGTCACAGCAATGGTCAACAATGCTTGATCCATTTTGACGAAACAGCAAACACTTACTGTATTAAAGTTGTGGATAATGGTCGTTGTCATGACGTGAGTGTGGGCAACGGTTTGAGCGGCGTTGAGCTGAGGGTACAGGAGCTTGGCGGCTCCATGTCCATCTCAACAAACAAAGGGTGTGAGGTGGCTCTCTCCTTACCAAAACTCGCACAGCAACAGTCATGAAAATTCTCTTAGCTGAAGATCAAACCATGGTGAGAACTGCGCTGGCAAGTTTGTTGCGACTGGAGTCTGATTACCATGTTGATGAAGCCGTGGATGGCATTGATGCTCAGAAAAAATTACAAGAATCTGATTACGATGTGTTGCTGAGCGATATTGAAATGCCTAACCTTTCCGGCCTTGAGCTTGTCCAGTGGGCGCAGCAGCAACAACCAAACCTTCGTTCGGTTATTATCACCACCTTTAACCGTGCCGGTTATATTAAACGGGCTATAGACTCAGGTGTTCGCGGGTTTCTACTAAAAGATGCGCCCATTAATGAACTGATCGCGTCGTTGCAACGGGTTTGTCTGGGAGAGCAAGTGATAAGTAATGAGCTTCTTCTTCAGGCTCTCGGACAGCAAGATCCTTTGACAGAAAAAGAGCGTAAAGCATTACGTCTGGCCAGTCAGGGGTTAAGTACTCAAGCTATCGCAGAACAGTTATTCATTGCTCCAGGTACGGCTCGAAATTACCTTTCTGAGGCAATCAATAAACTGCATGCGAGCAACCGGACTGAGGCTGCTCGCATCGCTCATCAAAAAGGCTGGTTGTAATAAGCTATACGCGTTTTTCAAAGGCTTAAAGCTTCACAATCAACTTACCT
>JABXHG010000346.1 GCA_013393545.1 Alteromonadaceae bacterium
GGGGCATGCAGTTCAAAACGCTCGAGGAACGGGATTCATTCAAAAGCTACGTTAAGCGTATTGAAGAACGCCCCGCTTTCCAGCGGGCAACGAAGCTCGATGACGAATTGAGTAAGGACTGAAGCTTCTTAAAACAGGCAGCCAGAACTTTCTGACTGCCTGTCGGTTATTCGACATTTATCCGACTATTGCTTTTCCAGTTTTAGATTATGAAAATCAAAACTAAAGTCGGTAAAATCGGCTACGGCTTCCATAGTTGCGGTTTCTACCCGATTGCTCTGACTCACATCGAATTCAATAAAGGCATCCGCTTCTAATAGCGGCTCGTCCCAGCGCACAATAAAGGTATTGCCGTTGTAATGCTCCAGCGAACCTTTCAGCATATCGGTATGGGTGAAATCTAAACGCAGAGCGTCACCCTGCTCAGAAATAACGACATCACCATACCAGTCATCTTTATAAGTTCCCGAGTATGTAGACAACGCCAACGCAGGCTGCGGATCATCAACTGCTTCTACCTTAAAATCAGCCTTTTTCTGAATGAACTCATGATATTTCTTGCTTTCCTTTGCCACCCAGTCCTGATCAGGCACACCCAGAACTTCTTCCAGAGACTCTTGCACTATAGCGGTTAAGGCACCGAACGCCTGCTGGTTACTCATAACCGTAATGGCGAATTCTTCCTCAGGAATGACCGTAGTAAAGGACAACATTCCCAAAATACCACCACTGTGAGACACATGCTTAACGCCATAATAATCTTTCACGAACCAACCTAAACCATAACCTCTGAAATAGGTGCTCTGCTCTGCCGCATCAGCTGATACCGGCAATGGCGTGGTCAGTTGCCACATGCTATG
Organism: Alteromonadaceae bacterium; assembly: GCA_013393545.1. The sequence continues at coordinate 861 of JABXHG010000346.1, forward strand.
CAACGACTCTTCGGTAAACAAACGCTCTCCTGTGGGTGTCTCGCCTTCATTCAGCAGGGTCAGCAACCAACGGCTCATGTCATCTGCGCTTGCCGCTGTTGCGCCAGCCGCCGAAAAGTCCTCAAGAAAGTCGAGCGGAAAACGATGCAGTTCACCATCCACTTCAATGGTACCTACCGCCACATTGTTGTAACCCTCATCAATGCGCGAGAAGCCGATAGTGCTCTCATCCATCTGCATAGGTTCAAACAACGTTTGTTCCACATACTGCTGGTAAGGCATATTCGTCACTTTACTAATCACTTCGCCCGCCGCGACGAACATCAGGTTGTTGTAATCAAAGCGTTCACGAAAACCATGCTCAATAGGCACATGAGCCAGGCCTGCAATAACTTCGTCGGTGGTTTTGTCGGTGTTCGGCCAAATCATCAAATCACCGGCGCCCAGCCCAAGACCTGAGCGGTGACTCAACAAATCGCGAATAGTCAATTCCCGGGTAATATAAGGGTCAGCCAGTTTAAAACTTGGTAAGTGTTCAACGACTTTATCGTCCCACTCCACTTTTCCCTGCTCAACCAAAGTTGCCATAGCGGCAGCGGTAAAAGCCTTGGTATGAGAGGCTATACCAAACAAAGTTGTTGGCGTAACCGGTTGCTGGGACTCAATATCCCGAACGCCGAAGCCCTCGGCTAAAATCACTTCACCGTCTTTAACCGCAACAACGGCCAAACCCGGAATATTAAAGGCATCCAGCGACTGTTCAGCGGTTTGACGAATTTTCTTCTCGAGAGATATACCCTCTTTTTTATTTGCGGACGCTTGTTCTGAGCAAGCCAGTAAGGTACTTGCGGCAAGGCTTAAAAACAGAACTTTGGTTAGGTTTTTCATGGCAATTCCTTTTTATTTTTTGTAAAGACTACCACAAGTATTTTGAATTTCACTTTTCGGTAAACGTGTTCTTAACGCCAGTACCTGATTCATCGTGCTTTTATCGGGTTTGGCCTTAATCACTTTGCCTGTCAGTGGGTTATGGTTTTATAGTAAAAACAGACAAATTAAGAAAACCTAATTAAAGGAAAATACTATGTCGTTAAAACAGGTCATGAGTGCGTTGGCCGTCTCTTCAGTTTTGTCGCTGCCCACAATGGCCAGTGACTACTTAGATACGTCAACAAGCTTCTCTGATGAAAACAAAAACACTAAAACGCGCGTTATTTTTGTACCTGAAGGTACTGCAGTTGAGCTACCGGAATGGTCAGGCTCTGATGTAAACGCCGTTAGCCGCGCTGCCGATATTGAAGAATTTGAAGGCGAAGCATCGCAGTTAACCACGGTTATTGCGCCTGAGAGCACCAAAGCCAACCACCTGCTTCTGGCGGGTGTGGGTAATCCGGCTGAACTGTCCCGTTTTGAAGCGGAGAAGTTAGGTGCGTCTATTGCTGCCGCTTTAAAGCCTGAGCTCGAAAATGTTGTTTTCGACACACGCCTAATTAGCAATCCGGGCATTGCTGCTGAATTGAGTTCGCACATTGCCCACGGCATCGACTTACGCAACTACCGCTTTGACCGTTATCAGTCAGAACCTAAAGAACGCCCGCAAACTGCGTACCACTGGTTAGTGAACAGCCCTGATATGGCAGAGAAAAAGTACCTGGCCTCTCGCGCTATTGCTGAAGGCGTATTTGTTGCCCGCGACATTACCGCTCTGCCCGGCAGCGACGGCTACCCTGAAGCCATTGTGAAGTTAACTCAGGAAGCCATGAACGATATGGATATCGAACTGACAATTGTCACGCCTGAGCAAGTTGAAGAAATGGGCATGGGCCTGCTGCACAGCGTTAGCCAGGGCAGCCAACACGGCTCCTACCTGCTTGCCGCGCACTATAAAGGCAGTAACGCTGACCCAATCGCATTGGTCGGTAAAGGCAATACCTTTGACACCGGTGGCTATAACTTAAAAACCAGCTCCTCTTCTATTTTGCGCATGCAAACAGATAAAGCCGGGGCTGGCGCGGTTATTGGTGCCGTCATGGCATTAGCCGCTCAAAAAGCACCAGTAAATGTGGTTGCTGTAGCACCACTGTCGCACAACCTAATTTCAGGCACAGCAACTCTGCCCGGAGACGTCGTTAAAGCCGGTGATGGTACTTTGGTAGAAATTGCTAACACTGACGCAGAAGGCCGACTAATTCTTGGTGACGCCAACTGGTATGCCAACGACAAATTCAAGCCTCGTGCCATTGCCAATATTGCCACCTTAACCGGTTCGAAAGTTGGCGCTCTGGGTACGGGTTACGCAGCGATGTTTGCCTCCGAAGACGATTTGCGTAGCACGATTATTGAAGCTGGCAATGTCACTGGTGAAAAAGTCTGGGAGCTGCCTTTAGAAGGCTATGACGGCATTATCGACAGCCCGCTGGCTGATATTCGTAACATTGGCTCTCCGGGCACACAGGCGGGCGCAGCGTTTCTGAAACACTTTGCTGGCGACACCCCGTGGATCCATATCGATATGGCCGCTGACGCTATGGTCAGTTCTGATACCGGTATTCATCCGGCAGGACCAACCGGCTTTGGTGTGCGCTTATTAACCGAGTGGGTTCATCAGTTAGAACAATAAGCAACACCAGGTCTCTTATTAAAAGGCACCCGCCAATGGGTGCCTTTATTTCTGTCTACTGCGCGTAAGCCGCCCGAATTTCCTCAACTTTTTTATCAATAGCTTCACGGCTTAACCACTGCCCACGCACCATAACCCCGTGGTTCTCACGCAGGGTGTCCGGGTTCTCAAGAGGGTTATCCTTTAACAGAATAAAGTCAGCCCGGTGCCCGGCAGCAATGCGTCCAAAGGTATCCTGTTCGGCAAAGTAGTCGCCGGCGGCTACCGTGGCAGAACGCAAAATATCAGCCATAGGCATACCCGCGTCTGACATCAGGCGTATTTCGTGGTGTATCGAATAACCCGGCACACTGAACAACTGGGGTGCGTCGGTTCCAAAAATAATCTCAGCGCCACCTTCGTGCAGGGCGCGCAATAGCTTTTGGCGATTCTCCTGCTGCACTTGTGCCTGCTCCTGATTAAAATAACTGCTTGGGTTATCGTAGTAGTTTAACCAACCTTCCCGGACGGCCTTGGGTACCAACTGAATTTCCGGGTAGTCTTTCAGTTTGTCGGGATCAGCCGCACCTATCAGGGTTTTCCATAAAGCCTGAGTGGGTACAACCGCAACGTCGTGTTCCAGCGTCATAGCCACCAGTAAATCCAGTTCATCCTGTGTTATTTCTCGGTTCATAGCATCAACGTAAGCGAGATAACCATCCAGGTGATCAATGGTTCTCTGGCCCGCCTCCATGGCGCGTTTTAATCCGACTTCTGCCGGCACATGTCCGGCAAAGTCCATGCCCGCCTGGCGAGCCGTGCTTGCCATAGCCTCATACTCTTCAAGGGTTAACCCAGGGTGCACTTTAAGTAAGTCCCAGCCTTCGTCGCGTTGTGATATAACCCGCTCAGTTAC
>JABXHG010000347.1 GCA_013393545.1 Alteromonadaceae bacterium
GGTCATATATCCATCCTGACGTAAACGTCAGGCTACGCAACAAATATCTACCCCACATAAAAAAATTTAAAACTTTTCAAAAAAAATACTAAAGCTCCCCAAACCCGGGCCGATACCCTTTGTGAGAGGAAACTTTAACCAGGCGAAACACGAAGCCGAACACTTCCTCCAGCTTGGCAACAACGAATGAATCCAAGCTTAGGCCAGAAACTGAGGAGCATTATTATGCCATTATATGTAAACACTAACGTCAGCTCATTGAACGCACAGCGTCAGCTGATGGGCTCAGGTAACTCGCTTGACCAAGCATTTCAACGTTTGTCGTCAGGCTTCCGTATTAACAGCGCTGCAGATGATGCTGCAGGCTTACAAATTTCAAACCGTTTAAGCTCACAGGTTAACGGCTTGAACCAGGGTAACCGTAACGCGAACGACGCTATCTCAATGGCGCAGACTGCTGAAGGTGCACTGGACGAATCAACAACTATCTTGCAACGTATGCGTACACTGTCTATTCAGTCAGCAAACGGTTCTAACTCAGACGTTGACCGTGGCGCGCTGCAAAAAGAAATTGGTAACCTGCAACAAGAGCTTACTCGTATTGCAGAAACGACCAGTTTCGGTGGTAAAAACTTGCTTGACGGCAGCTTCGGTACTGAAAAATACCAAGTAGGCGCTAACGCAAACGAAACTATCTCTGTCAGCCTTCGTGATGTTGCTGCTAACGCTATTGGTAACAACAAAGTTACTGGTGCTGGTAGTGTCTTGGGTACGCAAACCGCAACCGCTCAAGCTGACTTTACTGCAGGTTTGACTGCTGGTGATATCACTTTAGGTGGACCGGATGGTAATGCGGTTATTGGTGTAACTGCTACTGACCAGGCAATGGACATAGTTGGTAAAGTTAACGGCGCAGGTACAGGTGTTACAGCTTCTACAAGAGTTGAAGCAACAATTACCAACTTCCAAAGCACCGATGCTGGTACATTAGAGATTGGCGATGAAACTTTTGACCTTGCAAAATACAACGGTTCACTAACTAAGCTTTCAGAAGACCTTGGTAAGGCCGGTATTGATGCAACTGTTGATGGCGGTGAGTTGAAAATCGTTGCTGAAGATGTAAACGGTATTCAAATTTCTGGCGGTGTTGCAGGTAATACCGTTACCTTAACAGGTGCGAATGGTGCAGGTGTTGTTGCTGACGACACTAACCCAAGCGTTGTTGTAGACGCTGAGCTTCAGCTTGAGTCGCGTGATGCATTTTCTATCACTAATGACGCAACGGCTGATGAAACTGAGATCTTCGGCGCAAGTGCATCGACTTTAAGCCAGATTGGTCAAGTTGATATCAGTACTTACGAGGGTTCTCAAGACGCATTAAGTACTATTGATGCGGCGATTGCTCAGATTGATGCTCAACGTGCAGATTTAGGTGCGGTTCAGAACCGTTTCCAGTCAACGATTCGTAACCAATCGAACATCGCTGAAAACCTGGAAGGTGCGAAGTCTCGAATCAAAGACGCGGACTTTGCTGCTGAAACTGCAAAACTGACTCAGTCTCAGATTCTGCAGCAGGCATCGCAGACTATCCTGGCGCAGGCAAACCAGCGTCCACAGGCAGCACTGCAGTTACTGGGTTAATACCCGCGTTAACATAGTGGTGTATAAAAACGGAGCTTCGGCTCCGTTTTTTTATGTCCGCAAGAAAGTTTCTAGCTGAAAAAAGCAGTGGTTAAAAAAACTTCAAATAAAAGCTAAAGTTTATAGTACTCTATACCGATAACATACAAGGACAGATGTTTTTTTAGTCCATTAAAAACTTAACTAATGTTTTTGATAGGGAACAGGTGATTATTATGGCGGATATATCAATGGATACCCGCGATTTCAGCCTCCTCTCAACAGGGAAAGGATCGGTACAGACACAGCAGCCTAAAAAGCAGGATGTGATTGATGCCGTCAGTGAAGTGCAGGACAAGGTAGCTGAACGTACAGATAAGGCTCAGTCAAAGCAACAGCCGGAAGAACCTAATGTTGGAGAGATGGTAGCAGAGATAAATAAATCTCCGGCCATTCGCAATACCAGTTTGCAATTTATCTTCGATGAAAAAGGCGAACCACCGGTTGTTGAGGTTATGGACACGGAAAGCGGTGAAAAAATTCGGCAAATACCTTCCGAGCTTGCGGTTAAGTTAGCTAAAGCTATAGAAGATATGGCCGATAACCAAGAAAGTCGGGCAGGGTTATTGTTCGATAACGAAATTTAGAGAGGTGACGATATGCCATTAGTTTCATCATTAGGTGCTCGTTCAGGCATAGACCTGGAAGGTATCCTTAAAGCGACACTTGACGCACAACGCGTTCCAAAACAGAATCGACTTGACCAACAAGAAGGACGGTTGCAGGTAGAGTTGTCTGCGGTTGGTGAAATGCGCTCGGTATTATCAAAGCTTCAAGAAGCTGCTGAGAAACTGTCTGATGGCAGTTTATTCAGTGCAATGAAGGCTTCTGTTAAACAGCCCGACTCAGGTGATGTCATAACCGTCGAAAGCTCTGAAAATTCGAGCGCCGGCAAATTTGATATTTCGGTGACGCAGTTAGCTAAGGGAAGCCGTGCAGTATCTGCGGATGGTGCATTTACCAGTTCGCAAGATGAAGTTAATACCAATGCGGGCTCTCTGACTTTCGGTGCCGGTGACGAAAGCTTCACTCTCGATATAGAAGCAGGCTCAAGTCTGGAAGATATTCGTAAAGCGGTCAATTCTTCGCAGGATAACTTTGGTGTAACTGCCGATATTATTAATACTGGAGACCAGGCTAGGCTGGTGTTCCGCTCGAATGTAAGCGGCGAGGGGAATGACTTAACCGTTACCAATGATAACGCTGAGTTTGATGCGATTTCTACTCAGGCTAATGGTGGCGGTGCAGGTGGCATGGCTATTGCCGATGCGGACAAAGCAACGGATGCTATTATTGAAATTGATGGCATTCAGGCCAGAAACGATACCAATACTTTTGAAGATGTTATTCAGGGTTCAACTATAACTGCGATTAAAAAAAGTGAAGATGCAGAGACAGCTACACTCTCTATTGCACGCGATGAAGATGGTGTTAAAAAGTCAATTGATGCGTTTGTAAAAGCTTATAACGGTGTCGTCTCCTCCTTAAATGAAATTGGCGGTGAGAAAAGCATGCTTCAGGGCGATGCAACGGTTCGGAGTTTAAAGAGTCAGCTAAACAACGTGCTGACGTCCACCTTCGGTGAAGGCGGACAAACTTTGTTTGATTTGGGCTTTGGCCTGGATAAAGAAGGTAAATTAGAAGCGGAAAACCCTGTCACAAGCTTTAGCGAAGTGTTAAAAGACAACCCCGCAGCATTAGAATCTGTATTTGGCGGTGAAAATGGCTTGGCTTCGCGCATGGATAGCTTTTTAGACGGCTACGTTAGTGGTGGCGGTTCGTTGGAGTTACGTAAAAATACGATTAACGAAAGCCTGGATCGCGTGACTGAAAGCCGCGAAGCTTTACAGCTTCGTATGGAGTCTATGGAAGAGACTTTGCGCTCGAAGTATCAGGCGCTGGATTCTTTAGTTGGACAGTTACAAAGCCGTGGAAACTCTGTGAGTGCTCAACTCGCGAACCTCCCTGGCTTTACCCGAAACAAAGATTAATTAGAGGTAATATCGTATGAATGCCAAGTTAAAAGGCTACACTAAAGGTTCTCTGCAAACCCGTGTTGCAGGTGCTGACCCTTATCAACTGGTACAAATGTTGATGGCGGGAGTACTGGAGAACCTGAATTACGCCAAAGGTGCTATTCAGCGAAAAGACTTAGAAAAGAAAAGCCATTATCTAAGTAAGGCACAGGCCATTGTCGACTCTTTGCGCTATAGTCTGGATGACACTGCGGGCTCTGACGCTGCCGGTAATTTACGTGAGCTGTACATGTATATGAGCACACGTATTGCTGATGCATCTATTGAGCTGGACGTCGACATTATTGATGAAGTCGCGCGATTAATGCTGGATATTAAAGGTGCATGGGACCAAATTCCAATGGAACAACGTGACGTTGCTATGAATCAAATGCAACAAGCTTCAGGCGCTTAAGTTTGAAAGATAAGATGCAGCCCGAGAAGTTAGCGCAGCTAAATGAGCAGCTTAAACAAGAGATAGCGGATTCAGAATTTGAATCTGCTAACACTACGTTGGCTGAACTGATTAGAAGCCTCAACCATCTTCCTGACAATTGGCAAGAGTCTCAGCAGTGGGTAACTGTGGTTGCTGAAGCAGATGAATACTTGACTGAAATTCAGCCAACATTGGAGGCGGAGCAAGAAAAAGCCCGGTCTGCGATGAGTAAAATTACAAAAAGCAAAAAAGGCGTTAAGGCTTACACTAAGTAAAATTAAGGTAAGTGGCGCAACAAGCTGTTAGGACAGATATAAAAAAACCGGCATATTAGCCGGTTTTTTCGTTCCCTTCGCCTAAGCCCAGGTCAGTAATTC
>JABXHG010000348.1 GCA_013393545.1 Alteromonadaceae bacterium
AAAAGGACTTTGTAGGCACCTACACTGGCTTGGACAGTGGTTTGATGTATTTATACATACTCTATCTCAACGATCGCACAAATGAATCAAACGAATGCCTCCCTGACTAACCTTTCTGCTCCCGAGTCTCGACATCCAGTTTGAAGTCGACGACTTTCGTTTCGCCGCGATACCAAAGCTCAATACTTTCAGGCTGCCCGTAATAATAGAACACGTGCACCGGCTCGTCGTCTTCGCGCTCAAGTAGAATAACGTTTTCAAAGGGCTGCAGGTATTTTTGCTTTGCGTTCTTCGCGAAAATTCGGTTGCGAAGCTTTGTGTTTAAGCGCGTGCTGTCCAGGGTTTCTTCGGGAGTAAACACGCTGTAGTCAACGACCAGTCGGTTGTCGTCTAAGCTCATACCGTCGGGTAAATTGTCGGCGCTGTAGCTTTTTTTGACAATATCCGGCGCCGTTAATACCGGAATGCGGGCTTCGATACGGGCGGGCGACTCCGGCATATACTCAGGGGTATACGCAAAGCCATATGTGGTGAAACTGAATACCTCATCTTTATCGCGTGTTAGCTCAATGGTTTCGCCTGCGTCATCGAAAAATTTCACCATTTCGGTCAGTATCACTCGCTTAAATTTTGGCTCTAAGTTGAAATGGTAGCGGTCTGAACTGCTGATAAAAAGCTGGCTTTGTACCGGCGGGTATTTCAGATAGACCCGTTCTGTGTGTTGATACTCCGGAAGGTCGCGGCTTTTTTCATAGCGAATATCAATAAGCTGCTTCATTTCTTCTTCGGTTAAATCGACTCGTCGTTTTGGCCTTTCATCATAAGCCGGGCCTTCCAGGTCGATATCAGGCAAAGTGCTTAAATCAATCTCATCACTATTGCCTTTCTGACCAAGGAAATGAATTGGAATTTCAATTTTATGAGTTACTTTATCGCGGATTTTCTTGCGCGGCAGCAAAGTTACTCGTGCGGTAGCCACAGGCCCCATGAAAGAAAAGGCTTTATGCAGAACGCGGCCTTCGCCTACGGAAAGTTTGTCATGTATGTTATTGCCCTCGGTACGCACGGTTTCTGCATCAACTTCGCCTCGCAAGGCCCGCTCTATAATTTCGTCAAGCCATTCACCCATTCGTTCGTGATAATCAGACTGCAGTGTCGTATCCATTCGCAGTTGAAGTTCGCGCTCTGTCGGAGAGAGGGTTTCACCGATAATGTCTTCGTCTCGCAGCGGCATTGCCTGGTCATCCGGTACTTCAATTTTTATGTCGTAGTTAAAATCACCGGCCTTAACCAGAGTGACAGAGTATCCGCGCTGCTCTAGAGTTTTGCCTACCTCGCTTGCTTTAAACTCGAACTGAAGCACATCTTTTGGTAACTCAGTTTCAACGTCGCCGAGCAGTTTAACGGGTTGTGGGTCGTCTTCGGTACGCGGCTCTTTAAAATAAAAGCGTTCCGGGTCGTAACGAATTTCATCGGTTTGGGCAACCCAGTCTAATAGGTCTGGTAGGGCTTTAACGTCTCCGTTATCCATAACTACCTGGGTAAACTGCAACTGGCTTCTAAAGGGAAAAGCAAAAGGTTCACGGACCTGAAACCACTGACCCTCGCGTGAAGCGGTGGAAGCCACAAAGTTGTTACGGTAAATATCCAGAAGCTTTTGTGGGCTTTCGTAGTCTTTCAGTCGTTTAAAGCGGTCGGCGGTGTAGGGGCGACCTAAGGGGCCAATATAAGAAGCCTTGAAAGGCTCAACATAAAAGTACTGCGCAGGTTTTTCATCGAATTTTATCGTTCTGTAAATGTTCCGGTGGGCTATAAATTCCTCGCCCTCCAGAGCTTCAAACAAAGCTTTATCTTCAATGGTTTGGATTTTTTCCTTACGCTCTTTTCTCTTTTGCTGTAATTCAGCCAAAGCCGCTTTTTTTTGCTCCACACTCAGTACCTCTCTTGCTGAATAACTGCCGTTACTGTTGCAGCCCAGCGTAATAGCGCCCGCTGAAAGCGCACCAATAAGCAACAAAATTCCTTTTTTATTCATAACAGTACCTAATCTGTTTTACTGATGACTGTACCAGCTGGCGCTAAAAATTCTGCTCGTTTAAAGCATGGTCTCTAAGGGTACCTGTTAAAGCGCACAATTTTAAGTTAAGGCTTTGTAAAAACACAGGCTAGCGGTGGGTTTTACCCGTTAACCGGCTGATGAGCGCTATAGAGTTGTCGTATACTGGCAAATATGAGACTACTGCTACAAAAATAGACCGGAGATAACCATGCTGAAGTTGAAAACGATACTCATCAGTTTTGTATTGTGTTTATTGAGTACCTCCGCGCAGGCTGAAATCCTCTACAAGGTTACAAAAGAAGATCAGACTATTTGGGTATACGGCACGCTGCATGCGGCAAAAAAGGACGCGATAATCTTATCTGAAACCGCAAGGAACGCGCTTAAAAATAGCGAAACGGTATGGTTTGAAGTGCATCCTGAAAAGCTGGGAAGTGCTCAGCCTTTGTTTATGCAGCATGCCCGGCGCTCCGAGGGTAAGTTATCTGACTCGGTTGATAGCGAAACCTGGCAGCAGCTCACTGCGCTGGTAGAAAAGTATGGTATGAATGCCAGTGCGCTAGAACAGCTCAATGCCTGGTTTGCACAAATTGTCATTGTTTCGCAAGCCATTGCGCAATCCGGTTACACCGCTGAAGGTGGCTCTGAAGGAAAACTGTTTGAGTTGGCAAAAAGCTCGGACATACAGATTAAAGGGCTGGAAACCGTCGAGCGGCAAATTGATGCATTACGGGCAGCTCAAAGTGAATCTGGTGAGGGTGAATTGCTGGAGCAGACGCTTGCGGAAGTGGAAAAAATTGAAGAGGTTTTTGCCGATATCCAGAAGACCTGGCTAGAGGGAGATCTGGATAAACTCACCCGCTACTTAAACCAGAACCTACCTCCGAAGGCGTTAGACGAGCTGATCACTAAACGTAACAATGAATGGATAACAAAGCTCGCTAAGGTAACTGAGTCTGATACCGCATTCGTGGCCGTTGGTGCGGGGCACCTTGGTGGTCAGCAAGGCGTGCTTGAGCAACTTGAAAAGCAGGGCGCTGATATTCAAAAAATGTAGGAAATAGCCGTCATTAAAGCTGGCTAACGACGTAATCAAACTGTCATTTAAAGTCCGTACTATTGCCTGTTCGAAAATATAACGCTGAGCTTGTTTAGCCAGAGGTTTCAGAACGGGGAAGACGGCATGACCACGAAAGAGAAAGAGCTGAAGATTGATATTTCAGGTATTGATCCAATTTGTAATAAGTCAAAAGGTGATGACTTTTACGATGTGGTGAACCGTCAGTTAAGCCGTCGCTCTTTCCTAAAAGGAGGCCTTGGCGTTGCTGTCAGTTCTTTTATGTTGTCGCCTTTAATGGCCGGTTGTACGTCCTCTAAAGGCTCTGCCAGTTCATCCGCGGGGCTTGGTTTTCAGGCCGTTGCCGGCAACCGAACCGATGTTGTTGATGTACCCGTTGGGTATCGTGCTCAGCCTTTTCTGCCCTGGGGCACGCCACTTGTGGCAGGTGCCGGTGAGTTTAAAACTGACGCTAGCAATTCGGCGTTAGATCAGGCACGGCAAGTTGGCTCGCATCACGACGGTATGCATTTTTTTCCTATAGACGTGAAAGAAGGTGGCGCTTCCTCGAAAGAGGGGCTGCTGGTGATGAACCATGAATACGTTGATCCACAAATTCTGCACGCCAATTTCTCCCCTAACGCACCGCGCCCGCAGCAGGAAGTATTGAAAGAGATGATGGCACATGGTGTGTCAGTGGCTCATATTATTCGTAAACCGGATGGAGAATGGCAGCTGATTGAAGGCAGCCCCTACAACCGTCGAATTACCGCTAGTACCCCAATGCAAATGAGTGGTCCGGTTGCCGGTCATGACAAGCTGATAACCCGCTTTAGCCCTGACGGCACCAAGACTCGCGGAACCATTAATAATTGTTCGCATGGTCATACGCCGTGGGGTACTTATTTAACCTGCGAAGAAAACTGGGCGGGTTGCTTCATGAACGATGACGAGATTCATCCTCGTGAGCATGAACGGTACGGTGTGAACCGCGAGAACAGTCGTTATTACTGGGAAACGGCAACGCCGGGTCTTGATGAAACTGCGCGCTTTAATGCCTCATCTACTGGAACTACGGCCGCGGAAGACTACCGAAATGAACCGAACCACTTTGGCTGGATTGTTGAAATAGACCCTTTCAATGCTAAAAGCATACCCGTTAAACGAAGCATGCTCGGTCGCTTTGCTCATGAAGGTTTTGTTTTTGCTTCAGCAGCGCAAGGAGAGCCGCTGGGGGCCTGTTCCGGCGTCGATTCGCGCGTTGAATCTATTTATAGGTCTGGTTCGGCGCAACCTTATAACAAAACAACTT
>JABXHG010000035.1 GCA_013393545.1 Alteromonadaceae bacterium
GTAGCGGAAGAAGAGGTGGAGGCCAATCATCCAGGCGGCTATTTCAAAAAATGAAGTGAATGCGGCCCAACCATCCAAAACCCCAACAATTATTGCTGCCAAAAGATTGCATACGAAAAAAAAGCCAAAAATCGAGTAATCCGCAAAAGCTCCGGCAAGCATTAAGAGAAGCTGCCAACGTGTTTTTATTAAATCTTTAGGTTTATGCTTGTGTGTCCACGCGCGGCCCTCTGGCAATCGTTTACCACTTAGTTCTTGAGCTTGATAGGCTTCCATGTATTTTGGGCGCAGGTGGATGTTTAAGTCACTGTAGTGCGCCCAAGCCAAACGCTCTATAAGGTCACTTCCTTCAAGCGACTTTACAAAGCCGCCAGGGTTTTCCAGACCCTGTTGTTTCGGAATATTATCTGAGCGAAAAGCCGTTTCAAGGTATTCAGTCATCACACCCAGCTGATTATTGCTGCCACTCAACGTCCAGATCCTCCATTTTATGAGTCACTTCCTGGCTCTCGTATTCTTCGGCATCCCGCTTCCACACATCAACCGTAAAGATCAGTGAGAGGCTTTTCACCCGGTAACGGGTTTCAACGCGCTCATAATCTGATTGCGGCGTAAAACTTGATAACTGCGATTTGGCGATCAGGAAGTTGATAGCATGGCGCTGCTCATCGTAGTCATTTTGAATGCCCTGAAGGATCGTTCCCGACTTTCTGGCAATGGTTTCAGTGTGCTGGTTCCCACCCGGGTCCCAGCCCAGAATACGGTAGTGTTCCTGCTCATACGATAACACCAGCTCTATTTCGGCAGGCTCGCCGGTAATAGCCAGGCCTGGACTGGCAAATGACAGAACTGCATCCGCCTCATGTTGCCATTTCAGCAGATTATGTGCCTCGAGCCATTCCACAACGTCGTTTTCCGGGATCCGCTTCAGCGATACCGGCGTCATCGCTTTCACCAAAGCAATGTAGGCATCGGACTCTGAGGCCAGCTTTTTGGTCTGTTCGTCAGGATCTCCGGAAAATGGCCCTGCACGCAGCCATTCACTAACGGCATCGTCCATCAGCCGATAGTATGCAATCTCGCCCACGACATAAATCGCAAAACCCAGTGCAGTAACGTAACCCGACGCGACAGTTCCCGCCCAGCGAGCGGCGGCTGGTATCAAACGTCCAATTGCCGCCTGTGTAGCCTGAACAGATGTCCGCTCAACCGCTCGACGGCCTGCTGGCGTCAACAGACGGGCAGCGATGATATCAGCATTGACCATGGTCGCGACGCCACCAGTCTTAACCAGTTGAGCAGAGCCTGTCCCCCATCGACTGTTGGCAAATGAACTTACTGAATCACTGACCATTAAAGCGGTGGTGAACATACCGGCTACCCAACCCAAAGCTTGAAGTTTAGTTCGTACGACCTCTTCAGCCATTTCATTCGCAACATTGACCTTATTTGTCATTGCTGAGAACCATCTTGCATCTTCTTTCCAATTAGCAACAAAGGGAGCTAACCATGACGGTTGTTTGGGTAACAGAGTTGCCAACTGCGCTGAGCTAATAGCAAAGTCTGCCAGCGCGCTACCTATTTTTAGCCGTCCGTTCGCTGATTCTCTACGCTGCTCAATTGAAATAAACAGGTTCCAAACATCAAAAACCACAAGAATACTCGGCAAACGCCCCGGGTTCGTCGTCGCCTGATGCATAAATCGCTTAACCGACTGATGCTTTACTACGCCATCAAAGGCATCAACATCACTTACTTTCAGCGCGGCACCCACAACTGCGCCAGACGTTAACGTGTTGCCCTGTTCGTCAAGCACTTCCAGTACAATATACGTTCGCCCGTCGTTGGTACCTTCCAACTGCAACGTAGTTTTACCGGGGATGGCAGTTTCGGCAAAGTTCTCAAAGGCACCTTTAATACGGTTGATATCCGCCGTAAACGCGGCGCCACGCTGTGTAAGCTCAGTCTGAATTCTTGTGAGCCACCACTGGGAGATTTCACCAGCGACACTTGCAAAAGCAGACGTTGCAGAACTGGCCCACCCTGTGACCGCCTCACTATCCGGTGCTTTGGCCTCTTCCTGATGATCCGCCATGCTGCGTAGCACATTAGGCTCCAGCACGCGTAACTCCTGGCTGCGATCTTCCAGTGCTTCGACCATAGATTTCAGGTTGGCCAGGGTTGCGTCGCCAACCTGGCATTCACTTGAGCTATTTTGGAACGGCAAGAGCATCGCACCCAGAGGATGCTCGCCTGTGGCAATCGCTAATGCCATTGCCGCAGCTTCATTATCGCCGTTTACGTCAAACTCCTGCGGCAGTACCAGTGGATCGGCGCGATGGGCCGGCAATGAGAGCACCTGCAGCAACGGCCCCGTCTGGACATAACCGGCGGTGGCGTTACCCGATTCCAGCGCAAACAGATCCCGCAGGGTGGCCGTCAGGTTCTCTGGCCGCTCGTCTTTCAGTAAGCGCACAAGTGCGGCCTGAGCTTCTTTCAGGAAGGTCCGCAGAGCGGCTCGCTCAACATCGTATAGTGTGCGCTGAAGTCGCCCGTCTTCACTGTTGTCGATGCGGTTATCAAACCAACCACTGTCAATATAGAGAGGATTTTCTGAACCATCCGGCAAGGTTTCACGGCGGAAGTTGTTATGGAACAACTCAGCGGTGACACCAAACGGGCGTTTCTTTATGTTATCCACCAGCGCCAGTATTAGCGCAAGTGCCGCATTCATTTGCTGAGTCAGCTGGCGTGCGGCCTGCAGGGAATCTCGAAGGTGTAAGGTGACCAGGTGCCGGTCCCGGAGTGTCCTAAAGACATCTGCGCCAGAACTTATTGCCGGTAATGTTTCGCCCTGCAAATAGAGCTGACGCCAGCGCGGATAAAGAGACGGCGTTCCAATAAAGTAGTCAGCGTCAACAGCATGCTCATCCGCTTCAACCGCATCACGCTGCTCAACAAGCATCTCTTGCGCCTGTTGCAACTTGGCGCCATCAACGTCTTTCAGCCATTGCCCTACAAACGTAACATCGCTTTCTATCGCGTTATCCCGGGCTCTCATGGCTGGCATTTCATCAACATAACTCCAGCCGCCAAGCAGGCCTGGCTGCCCCCGAAGAAATGCCCGGATCGCCATAGCTGAACGGCAGCGCTCAGCCACGTAGTCACTATTCCTCTCAAGTGCGCTGATATACTCCCACGACCACTGCGTTTCACTGAACGCAAAGTAAACATCACTGTACACATCCCTTCCGTTCAGGCGAGCAGGTACGTGGATGATGTCCAGCTCAGGGCCAGTTGCTTTACGGTCATTGGAAACCTCTGGGGATGCTTTGCGGGCTTGTGCGATATCCGTGTCCCGAAGAACTGGGGCCGCGCTCTCGCTGGTTGCAACGGAGAGCTCCCGCCAGAGACGACCACTGAAAAACACATAGATCCAACCGGTTCGCAACGGTGCGCCAATGATTTCCTCATAACCACTTATGGGTCGCGGTTGCACCAACTCTCCCGCATCACAGAACAGAGTCGGATGAACCGACACCATAAGGTTGTCCTGGTAGTTTCGCTGGGGGGCTTTCAGGGTATAAGGACCAATGGGCTTTTCGTCTATGACGGGGACGTTTATAGTCTCTTCCCCCTTTAGCCTGAGAACCAGCGAGCGTTTTTTTGCCTGTTCAATATGGCCTGCCAGAATCGGTCCCTTGCGGCCTTTGTGCTTCTCGCACACCTCAATGGGTATTACATCCTCATGGCCGTTTTCATTGGTTTCGCTAAGAATGTACTCATGACCCGCAAGTGATTGCAGTCCCGTAAGTTCCAGCCAGAACGTTTTTGAGGGGACACAGGAAGGTTCTTTTACCGCTGACATGCTATGAAATCCTTTTCATGATAACTTTCGCTACGGCCTGCCTCTAAGCTTTCCCGGGCTCCGCTACGATTTCCTCTTCGCCGATTCGGAATGCTTGCCACTGCGCATCAAGGCTCTTTGCATAATGCTCCCAGGCGATCCCTGAATGCCACTGATGGACGATAAAACGCGTTAGCGTCGTGGCATCCGCCCATTGATCCCGGTCTACACAGGGCAAACATGAAGGCCAGCCAAATGCCCAACTTAACGAACGTTCAAAGTCACGATCTTTACGCGTTTTGACCGGCTTTGACGCACCGGTTGCCTGAAACCCTGACCATTGCACGTGATTCAATAGATCCACAGACCAGATCCAGGTGCTGTCTACACCCGCAAGCTCTGCCATTTGCTCAGGCTGGCAGGCAGATAGTACCTGCAGAAACCGGGTATCGTAGGTTCTGAGAAAACATGGGCCAGCGTTTTCCAGATCGACGGACAACATGCCACGCAAGCCAGCCACAGCTTTTTCAGCAGCACTTTCGGTAAACAGAAACAAGAGCCCTGTATCGACCCATTGCATCAGAGCATGCTGACAGAATTTACTCTCAGGAACTGTATCAACAACGATTGGCCCTGCATCTGCGAAGGCTTTCAGAGGACTATTCTCAAACAGCCAGAACCAGTTTGGATTGCTCTCTTCAGTGTACAAAGCCCTGGTAACTTCATGTTCACCACACTGGGCCGCATCCACGATTAACAGACAGCGCTGGTCGGGCTGAAGCTGCCACTTGCGAACCGCTTCCTGAAATGTATCCAGGCAGGGGTGATCAGGCAATACAGGCGCAATTGTCGGCATGGCAACTTCCGTCCAGTTTTTTCTGACACATTTTTATCGCCGGTGCACGCTCGGCGGCAGCCGCCAGGAGCGTATTGCGATCAACCCGTTCGGCGAGTGGTCTCTGCCCCACTTCCGCAATTTCTATTGGCGCCACAGACTCCCCTGCAGCCGTCA
>JABXHG010000349.1 GCA_013393545.1 Alteromonadaceae bacterium
GGGCCCTGAACAAAAACACTGATGTCTTTGAAGTTTGTCAAAGCTGTTACCCTTTGAGCTGTACGCTAAGTGTTATGTGTCTCCCCGGCATGCGCCGGTAGTCTAGAGGTAGTATATTATTTGAGCTTCCGAAGAGAGCAGTCTAGTATATCATCGATGGGATCAGTCGGGCCGGATTCTTAGCGAATTTTTAACTCAAGATTTGATTCGAAACCGGCAAAACCACAAGCGAATGTGTTGCTTCAAACCGCTGATAAAATATTGAACAGTGCGTGCAGATAAACGCTTTAAGGTCAGCCCGACGCTACCCTCGACTTCAAATCCTGGATCGACAAAATGTTTATAAAGTTGTTCCCACCGCTTGAGTGTATAGTGAGTATAGGGAGCTCCATCATTTTGATCGAGCCTGTCAGGCACCTCCAAATCCAGCTCAGCGCGCTCTGCAATTATTAGATTGTTAGCGATAATTTTCCGGGAAAGTTTTACCTGCTCTCTGCCAGCTCCAAACTTATGCGGCATTTTTATGGGTATGTGTTTGTTAATGAAAGAAAGCCATAAAATTTGTTCAATATGAAGGTCAGGCCAAGGGTATAGCTTGCTTTGGCGCTTGCCCGCCAAATTTTTATCATATTGGTAATCTTCAATTAACGGAATGTCCCACAACGCTAAAAGGTCCTCTGAACGACCAAACTGAAAAAAGTCAGAAGGGAAAAATGGTATAGGGAGCCCCTGGGAGTATTCTTTTGCAAATACGTTTGAGCTTACAATTCGTTCTTTTGTAAGCTTGTACTCTGATACTCGTTTGGGATAGCGGAGGAGTAAGCTCTTGAGTCGGGCTGAGTTCACAATATTGTCAGACCTTAGTTTCATAGCATACTTTGTCTCAACTGCTTCTAAACCAGCCAGTGTAGAAACAATTTGACGGTTAACATTAACCGTATGAGGGCTGCCATTTTTGTGATATTTAACAACCGTTGGCCCAGGATCTTGACTAAGAATAAGCTTGTCATACGAAAGGTTGTCAGTTATCTCACCTTTCCAGGTAGACAAGATAATTACGGCCCCAGGGAAGTTTTTTCGGATAGCAGAAATTGATTGGCTGGTTATGCCCTCTTCTGACGAAGTCCCCGATGAATGGTGAACTGGGCCCTGTATGACAACGGTAATGTCCACATTATTGATGCTTTTCAAAGTCTGACCTTCCTTAGGTTCTATCTTAATCAAACCGAAAAACCTGGTGTTGCGCTAACTTTCAAGATTCAGTTGATTATTTATAATCAGGTTAAATAGCGCTTAGAGAAAAGCACGGTAGGTGAGCCGCCGGTGACACTTTTCCCGGATGAAATATACTGATATTCATCTGGCGTTCCACAGAAAATAACTTCGCTCTCAGGTATTTTTTTGTAAAATATTTCACGGTTGTTTTTAATTAGAAAGTTGTAAAGCGGGGCAATGTAGAGCTCCCCTTTTGCCCATTCAGACCGAGGTCGGCTTTCGTAGTCCTCAAAACTCTCAATAAAGTCAGACGCATGCGTGAAGTGGTAAAGCCCATCGCTGCAAAGGTTTGAAATGGGCTTTTTCTCAGCGGTTTCAGCAACGCGTTGGGAACCGCTGTCCATCGGACGTGCAAAAGACCAGTTGCTTCCCGTACCTTCAAATACTTCCAGAAAACCGTCGCCAATCAGAGAAGGTTCCGGAAACTCGAAACCAGGCCGGAAGGTGTCAATATTGAATATGGTAACAGGTCCGTTTTCAATGCCGAGTTTTTTCAATGCAAGGTAAACGGTTTCTGCCTGCCCCCGGGTTTCTTTTTCCAGCGTTACAACGCGAAAATCAGAAATGCCCAAGGCTGTTGCCTTGGTTTGCACAAACTCTGCAGTGTCGAAAACATTGCGGATGATAAACACAAAGGGGTGAGTGGCAAAATAACGTTCAAAGCTGAGCACGGAATGTTCAAACAGTGTGCGGCCATGGGCTTCGAGCATGTACTTGGGTTTTTTATATCCGGCCTCGAAAAAGCGTGAGCTTAGTCCGGCCATAGGAATGATGATCATGGGGCTGTTGGTTCCGGTAATAGGGTGTAAAGCCTGAAAGCGTTTGCCAAAAGAGCATCCTGCCGTTCTGGCTGGTCTGCGTGCAAGGGCAGCATCGATAAAAACAGATGGATTTGCATGGCATACATTTCAGCAGCCGTTAAGCCAAAATGCTTTTCGATCAGCCTGAGAAACAGTTGCTGAATAGATTCCATCTTTTCGAAATGCGGTATGCTGAACTCAAGCCGGTTATCCGTAATGGTCAGTTCATGGGTACCCGCAATGATCCAGTCGTATAAGCCAAGAACCGAATGGCTTAGTTTGGCAATATCGTAGCGAATATCGCCATAAATGCTGAACTGGTTGTCCGTAGTGATGCCCCGGGGATCAATCACTTTGATTCGGTCGGTTCGAAAGTCATAGAGTATGTTACTGAAACAGAAGTCCCCATGCATCAGCGTAGCTGTAGACGGAGTTGCTGGAAGGTATGGCGTGCTCTTGCGCACCAGGTCGTTGATGGATAACTCAAGATAGTCCTGTGCCCCAGGCTCAGTCGCATAGAGGTAAAGTGCTGTCTCTGACACACCCCGCTCTTCACAAAAAACCTTAACCCGGGCGCGGGTTTTGTTCAGCAGGAGCTCATCAATAGACGAATGGGGCGTATCATCCTTCGCCGGGTACTTTAGGCAGTCCTTCAGAAAAACCACGCATTGGCGAAGGATTTTTTTCCAGATGAGCGGGGGAAGGTCTGCAAATACGTAAAGTTCGTTGAGTGCCGTGTGGTGCAGGTATTCCAGGCGATAGGTGAGGCGGTCTGCGTTTTCTTCTGATGTAGTCGTACCCAGAAATTGCGGCGTGTATTGCCGCATCATGGGCGGTAACTGCTCAAACCACTTTGCTTCACCGGCAATCTTTGCAGAATGAGTACCTGATTTCTCAATCCAGCGGCGTGTAATGGTCAGGTCGTTGAACACCCGCTGAGTGGTGAACGTAGATTTGGAGTGGTAGTAGGTGTTGGCGTGACCGAAATCCAGCCAGTTGTGGACGTTAATTGTTGCAAGCCCGTTGGTTTTGTTGTATCGCGATAAGCCGTTCAGAAAGCTCCAGTTAGACTGGGTGATACAGCGGATCAGTAAGCGGGGGCTGCTGAAGTTGAAGTAGCCGGTTACAACGCTGTACTTTTCCAGCTCCGGTGTTTCTGTACTGCTGACCAGCCAGTTGTCTTCATCTTCGGTTACTACGGCCCAATCATAATTGTCATCAACCTTCGCGGTCGCTATGACATCCGTACCCGTTGGGATCGGGTCGATTAAGGTGTCACCAAACAGCACCTGAAGCGGTGCATCCAGTGGCTGTTCTGTCAGGTTAAGGGAAGCGACGAGCGAAGCGCCAAGGCTAAGGCCATCTGGCACAGATAGCAGGGTTACCCCGTGTTGATCAAGCCAGGCCTTGTCATGCGCTTCCACCGCAAAGGATTCGGGTAGCGAAAGAAAGATGCGAGCCCCTGTAGGGGCCAAATTTACCTGATGCTGAAACAACCGCCGGTTGCCCAAGGGCAAAAAACTCGGGGGCAAAGCACCGAATTCGGCGCGAAGCTCCAGGCTGATGTAATCAGCAGACATAATCAGGAACATGAGTGCTTCTCGGACTCAATCAGTTGCTGAATTTCGTCTGGTGACAGCCGAGTGAACTCAGAAGGGCGTATGGCACGATCGTCAACGTAGAAGCCTTCAAAGCCACACCAGGGTTTACCGACATGAATTTCATCGTAAGGCACCTCGTGTCGAGTCAGCCACTCGGTGATGATTGGCAAGGTATGTATGTTAATTTTTCCAACATTGCCGTCATACGTGCGCATATTTCGGGCAGTATGGATTATAATCTCGTAACCCATGGCTTTATAGCGCCGGAGAGTGTTTATTACCTCGATATTTGGCAACACTTCCCGGTAATCTGAAGTGTTAGCAAGAGTAATAGTTCCATCAAGGTCAACAACAAGCTT
This sequence comes from Alteromonadaceae bacterium, assembly GCA_013393545.1. The sequence continues at coordinate 4,036 of JABXHG010000349.1, forward strand.
TTTCACGATTCATCCAGTTCAGGTTGAAAGTTGGCTTAAAATCAGGTGTACAAAGTTTGATTTGCGCCCTGGATTGATTCCCAGACACTGTCCGCACTACGCAGGTCTTCAGGAGGCAAAGCTTGCCCTGAAGTCACCAGAATTTTCGTGCCAATGCCCGCTGCGGAAGCTGCTTCCATATCTCCGCGCTTGTCACCAATCATGATGCAGTGTTCTGCCGACAGTCCATACGCATCCAGGCCTGTGTTAATCATCCCGGGCTCAGGCTTACGGCATTCACAGTGACGCGACTCCTCTGGCACGAAGTCCGGATGATGGG
>JABXHG010000350.1 GCA_013393545.1 Alteromonadaceae bacterium
CGGTTTCAGGTTGCTTTTCGCCAATCAAGCAACGTTAAAAATTATGTTCCAGGGAGTAATTCAATGAATAATAAACTGTTTCGCCGCAGCATTACTGCGGTTGCAGTTGCGTCTACGCTGTCATTTCCAGCGTTAGCGCAGGATAATGCTGCAGATCAAAATAATATTGAAAAAATTGAAGTAACGGGTTCTCGTTTGAGTCGTGCCAGCATGGAAACTCCAGTGCCGGTAACGACTATCGGACGTGAAGATATCGTGCAAACAGGAGCTATTAACGTTGCTCAAGTGTTGAACATGTCACCTGTTGCTATTGCCGGATCCGATCAGTCAAATTCAGCATTTGACACAGTGTCTGTCGGCTTGAACACAACCGAATTACGGAATATGGGCGCGGAACGTACGTTGGTACTAGTCAACGGTCAGCGCTTCGTATCGGGTATTGCGCCTTCTTCAGGTTATGCTGTTGATTTAAACGCTATCCCAGCGTCAATGGTAGAGCGTATTGAAATCCTGAAAAGTGCTTCTTCAGCAGTATACGGTTCAGATGCTGTAGCTGGTGTAGTTAACATCATTACCCGTAAAGATTTCGAAGGTATCGAAATTAGCACCCAAGCGGGCACTTCAGGTGAACATGATCGTCAAACCCAAACCTTTAACTTAACTACAGGTAAGAACTGGGATGGGGGTAACGCGTGGTTCTCTTTCGGTATTGATAACGACGAAGGTTTAAAATCAAGTGATCGTTCGTTCTCGGCTGTCGACAGTGCAGTTTATTCTGACGAAAATGGCAACGAGTATGTTGATGACCTTTTATCATCGTTTCCTAAACAAGGCCGCGTTTCTGTTAAAGATGCTGCTGGTAACACATTAGAGAGTTTTGATGCGGATGGTACCGAATATTCTGGTGGGTTTAATCGTGCATCGGTTCGTCAGTTAATAACTCCATTAGAGCGTCGCTATGTATCTGCTGAAATCCGTCAGGATTTATCAAGTGACTTAAATGTTTTCGGGTCAGTTCATTGGAACTCAGCGGAGACAAAAGGCTCCACTATCGAGCCGACACCATTTAACGTTGGTGAAGATTTATGGATGAACAACCGTGTTGAAGATCCTGTAGCCGGGTTAAGTGTTTATTCTCCATTAGTGCCTCAGGAGCTGCGCGACAACCTATTATCATATGGTATTGATGATCTTGGTTCACAGCGCGTTGATTTTGTTCGTCGTATGGCGGAATTCGGCAACCGTTCTACTGATGTCACCCGTGACACTCTGCGTATCGCATCAGGCTTTAGTTATGCAATTAACTACAACTGGACTTGGGACAACTATTTCACTTGGGGTCGTACAAACCAGGAGCAGTTAAACGGTGGTCAAATCAATGTCGACCGCGCGCGCCTCGCGTTGGATGTCACCGAAGACGCTAACGGTAACTTGGTATGTGCAAGCGATATTGCTGCTATGCAAGGCTGTGTTCCTCTGAACTTGTTTGGGGAAGGCACAGTTTCACAAGCGGCTGTCGATTATGTTTCAACGCCTGCAAAAGCAACCGGTACAGCTGAACAATTTGTTGTACAGAGTGTTATTTCTGGTGATTTACCGCTAGAGTTAGCTGGTGGTTTCGTCGGTTTGGCCGGTGGCCTTGAGTACCGTGAAGAAAAAGGTACATACAGCCCGGGCGACTTAGCTCAAACGGGTGCTTCAAGCACAAACAAATCTCAGCCGACAGATGGTAGTTTCAATACTAAAGACGTATTCGTAGAAACTCGTTTACCAGTGCTTATGAACTGGTCTGTTGACCTTGCAGCGCGCTACTCTGAGCACTCTGCCACTGGTGGAGCAGTTACCTGGAACGTAGGTACAGAGTATGAGCCAGTTGACAGCGTAAAACTGCGCGCATCTGCCGCAACTGCAATTCGTACACCGAATATCTCTGATTTATACTCAGGTAATGGTGAGACCTATGCTACTGTTAACGATCCTTGTGCCGGCGTAACTCTGGCTAGTGAAGGTAATATTGCGGCAAACTGCCGTTCAATTGACTCAGTTAATGCTCGTATTCAGTCTGCCGGCGAATTTAAATTGACCTCTGCAGAGACTCAAGGAACAGGCGGTTTAGTTGGCGGTAACCCTGATGTTAAGGAAGAAACTGCTGACACTTATAGTGTAGGTGCTATCTGGCAAATTAATGACGAGTTGTCTGCAACTGTGGATTACTACAAAATTAAAGTTGAAGATGCAATTTCTATTACTTCGCGTAACTTAGTACTTGAGCGTTGTTACGATGTTTCTCCTGGTAGCTTTGATCCTGCCTGTAGTGGTCAGGTATTGCGCAGCTCTAATGGTGTGTTAGTTGACGTTAATAGTAGTTCTTCTAACGAAAACATTCTTCGTACGTCGGGTGTTGATTTCGAGATGAACTATCGTACTCAAATAGCTGACGGTATGTTCTCTGCAGACTTCATCTGGAACTACACTGACGAATACTCAATTGAGTCAATGTACGACGGCAGCACAACTTACTATGCTGGCGAAATTACAACTCCGGAAAACCGTGCAAACCTAAACTTGGCTTACTCGTTGGGCGATGTCAGTGTTTCGTGGAGAATGCGTCACTGGGACAGCTCTGTAGATTCACTTAACGGTGAAAACTATAACTATACGACAGGCAGTGCCTATGGTGACTATAACAACGTAGGTTCAGTAACATATCACGATATTTCTGCACGTTATTACCTGAACGATAATTTCGAGTTTAATGTTGGTATTCGTAACGCGTTTGACAAGCAGCCTCCAATTCTTCCTCAAGGAAGTAACTCAGGAGCAACTGGTATCAATACCGCGTCACAAGCTTACGATGTTACAGGCCGTTATTACTTTGCTGGCGTAACAATGAGCTTCTAAAAACCTTTTTATAAAGGTTCGTAAAAAGAAGCCAGTCGGGAGTTTTCCCGGCTGGCTTTTTTATTGCCTGCGAATTGGCTATATCTAAGCTGACATTACATCTAGAGCGTAGTATGCTCAGCTACAGTTTTATGCTGATAACAATTGGAGTATCCATGAAAACAACAAAAAATCCGTGGAGTGACTATTGGCAAAAAGGCTCAAAAGCCAGCTTTTTGGACGATAAGGCCCACTTGCAGGCTTACCAAATGCGCAAGTTCTGGTTTGAGCGTATGGACGAAAATGAGTTGAAGCAACCAATTGTGGATGTAGGCACTGGTAACGGCATTGTCGTTCAATGGCTAACGGAATATTCGCAAGAAAAAGGCAAAAAGCTCGATGTGCTGGGAATAGATTTAGCCGAGCTCAATCCTTTTAACGATGCTCTGAAATTACACGCTGAGACGCCTTACGAAATCTTTAAGCTGCCATCGAATAAAAAAGTAGGTACTTTCGTTTCTCACTTCGGCCTTGAATACGGTGATATGCAAACCGGGCTTAAAAATTTGCACCTGCAACTTAAGCGAGGGGGGAATGTTATTGCCTTAGTGCATTCGACCGATTCAAACATTTATAAAAACAGCAAAGCGTTGTTTGAGTTTACCCCTTCAGTGCTTAAACAACTAAAGAAATCGGTAACACCGCTTCAGGAAGCTTTGTTAAAACATGGCCCCAATAATTTGCCAAAATCCGCGCTACAGGAACAGCACAATCTAAACCAGTTTGCCAGAAAATATGAGCGATATGGCGCTTTCCAGGCCATGAACTTTGTTCCGGCAACAAAGCATGCATTGCAGGCCGCGGCACAGGGGCATTCTGATGAGTCACACCGAGTGTTGTCAGGTTACATTAACGCGATAAATGAACACAAAGCCCGGTTGGTTAGTTTGCTAAGAGCAACCGAGCAATTGGGTGATGCAGCTAATACTGCAGCACTTTTCGAAAGCGCGGGTTTTAAAAATGTAACGGTGCAAACGGTAGCTTTTCCTGAAACCGGAGTGGTTGGTAGTTGCGTTACGGCCTCTAAATGAAAAAACAACAAGGCTTATTTGAAGCCTTGTTTAACACTTACTAAACAATGACAACAAATTTCACACTAAAAGTTTACAACTCTATAACTTCCTGTTAGATTCTAAACAGCTTCTATAAAAGAAGCGATATAA
>JABXHG010000351.1 GCA_013393545.1 Alteromonadaceae bacterium
TTTCGTGTCGCCACTATGATTGGCATAGGTGGAGATCGCTGTACGCTGTAAAAGCTTTGCCCCGTACAGGCCCTGAGAGGTGCGTTTTTAATGGGTGGAACGTTGAAGCAGTTGGCGCTGGAACGCACGCCGGTGGCCTCCGAGTTCTAGTCCTGTGTTAGAAACATTTCCCTGATTGTCATGCAAGGCTCTTTGAATATATTCCCATTCTATTTGCCCTGGAGTCATAGGTTTCACTGCTTCTTGTGCTTCTGATTCTATTCCCTTCAAGCGGGCCAGCAATTCATTGAGTGTAACGGGCTTGCTAATGTAATCTGTCGCCCCTCGTTTCATAGCCTCAACGGTTGTGGCTATGCTTGCGTAACCTGTTAACATAATAAAATGGGTGGGTGCAAAGCGGTGTTTCAATTGCGTAATTGAGTCGAGCCCGGACTCATTTCCCAGCATCATATCCAGAATGATGGCGTGCACAGTTTGTTCTGAGGTGGCATTCAAGGCTGCTTTACCAGAAGTGAAGGTTTGAACTTGGTAGCCGCCTTTAAGCTCCAGGCGTCGCTGCATTACGCTTAAGAAGGGTACGTCGTCATCAATAAGTAGAACGGTATCGGTCATAAGTTTACTCTGGACACTCGTCTAAAGGAGAACAAGGCAAAGTTACCAGCGTCACCAGGTTGTCTGACTCACGGAACCAAATAACTTTACCATGAAACTTTTCGATAGTCGCATTACTGACGGTTGCTCCAATGCCATGCCCGGCCGTACTTGGCAGGAAACGTTGTCCCAGCTCCTTTATCGTCTGTTCACTCAACCTATTGCTTCTATTGACTACTTTTATCCGCCATTGTGAGTTAAAAACTTCTGAGTATACGGTGACTTTGGGATCTGATGTATCTACGGCCGCATCACAGGCATTTACAATAATACTGGTTAGGGCGGGAAGTAATGTGCGATCAGCAATCAGCTTGCCGGAGTCATCGAGGTTGTTCGTTTGCCATTGGATTTCCGTTTCTGGTCGGGCTATAGACATCAGATATTTTACTTCTGACCATAGAGGTCCTATCTGAAAATGATCTGATTTCTGCATTCGAATGTCCTCTGCAATAAGACGCCATTCTGACAGCTTTTGATGTATTCGCTGAAACTGCTTCTGCAGAGAAAGTAACCAGTCGGGGGTTGTCGATAACTGCTCAATACCTTCCTCTAACAAGAGTTGTGCGGATTGCACAGGTGTTGCCACTTCGTGGGTGAGTTGTGCGGCAGCAGTTCCTATTGCCAAAAGCTGCTCATTGCGTAATTGTCGTTCTCTAAGCTGCTGAATATCCGCTTCCTTTTTCGATATTTGATATTTGAAGTACAAGGTAACGACAGCAATAATTGCACTGGTTATGACGAAACTAATAATCATGGATTCGAAATGGGCGTTCATTCCGTTGTGTGCGTGGTTTACTGTGGAGAATGGAATAAGCTGCGCTAACTGTCCCCCTACACTGACTAACCATAATAAGAGCGCCGGAACATGGGGAAGCCACATAAAGGAGAGCACAACGGGAACGAGTAAAACAGCATTGAAAGGGTTACTGGCAGCGCCATTGAACGCGATAATGCTATTTAGTATGAGTATTTCCGCGAGTAAAAAAACAAAAATAATGAAGTGAGGAAAGTGGCGATGGCGGGTAAGCGCCATCGCAATAATTAATAGCATAAGAGTTCTCGCGGTGCGTTTTTTATTAGTTTAATTAAAATGAGTAACGAATACCAAAGTTAACTGAGCGCCCTGCGCCGGCTATATTATTAAACCCTTGCTCCGGATTGTTGTTATATTGAGCAATATTAACACCTCCCAAAGGCTGCTGGTAGAAGGTATCAAATAGGTTAGTAACACCCAGTGTCAGAGTCAGTTGTGGCCACTTGTATTGCCCTTGCCAGTTTACCAGATGGTAACTGTCGGTCATATTTTCGAGACGACGAGGATCAACGCGATCCTTTTTAGCAACCCACTCCCAGCTTAAACTTTGCAGCCAATTTCCATTTTCCTGATGTAGGCTTAAGACACTGTTAAGAGGCTTTATTTGGTAGAGGGGCTGCTCATCAATGTCTCGTTCTCCCCGAGTGTAACTGACGCTACCTTGTAGTGATAACAACCCGAGTAATCCAGATGTATTCCAGCTTTTCCCGGCGTTAACGTTTACGCCAATCAGCTCAGCATCTTCATTGACCATTTGTAAGATATTACGTTGCCCGGTGGGGATATCGGAGCGATTAAACTGACCAATAACCTCTGCATCAATAGCATCGGAAATTTGGGTGTAATAAGGGCTAATGCTGAAGTCCCAATTGTTGTCGCTATTGTATGCATAGCTTGCACTAAGAGTGTGTGCCGTTTCGGGTTTTAGGTCTATATTTCCAACGTAGCCGTTAGCGTCGCCAAACCAGCCGATCATGGTTGTTGCCATGACTCCACGACCCCAACTGTAACGTTCATATAGGTTAGGGGCCCGGTTTTTTGTTGCTATTCCAAATTCTAGTGACTGGTTTGAATCTATGGTGTATAAAGCCGTCAGTGTCAGGTCGATAAGCCAGTCAGACTGACTGCGGTTTGACGCGTTAAACTCATCAGCCGCCGCTGCATCAGCATTAGGCATACCCATCATTGGCATTCGGTTGTAGGGTTGAACGGCTCCGGTGTCTGTATGTACTTGCTCAATACGAACCCCGGAACTGAGTTGCCATTGCTTAGCAGGTTGCCAGTCCAGCTCGGTATAAGCCGCTATTCGGCGACGTTCTCCATCATTAATATTCAGGTAATCGTTAGGCCCCATCATGGCTGATGATTCTAACGCTGGCCAGTAGTCGTCAAGTTGATACAAAAAAGACTCCTGGCCAACGTATAATGTGGCACCGTCAAGAATAGGCCATTGCCATTCAATTTTGTAGCTAAAGTCATCGGCGTCGGTCAGCATAGGCATCATACCGGGCTTTTCTTGAGTGAAAAATCCCATCTCGTGCTTCACCCCTTGCCAATTCAGTTGGGCCTGAAACTTTCCCTCTTTATTTAGCGAACTTTGATAACGCAAAATAACTCCGGTACTTTGGTTATCCGTCATATCCATGTACTGGTTAGCAAACCCCTGAAATGGAATACTTTGATGATTTACCTTAAATGACAACTGCTGTTCAGAGTCTTTCCAGGAACCGATGAGTGAATGGTTTTGCGCTCGATATAAGGTATCCAGTACTCGGTTTCCATTTCCGTCATCGTAGCTTTTAGCATCTTCATAAGCTCCCTGATATTGAATAGTTAAGTCACGGCTAGACCACTCAGCACCAGCACTGGTTAGCCAGTGAGACGCGTTAGATTGATACTCGGCAGCTAAATAACCTTTGTTCCAGGAAAGCTCCTGTGAGTCGGTAAAGTTAGGGTTTATCTGGTCAACCCGGATGACGCCTGCAATATTATCGCCTCCCATCCGCACAGGGCTGATTCCTGCGATAACCTGAGTTACTTCAATCTGGCTGGACGAAACGTAAGATAAAGGTGGGTTCATCTGATTCGCACAGGAGGCAGTCAGCTCATTGCCGTCGATACTTACTTTTATGCGGTCACCCATCATACCATTAAGGACAGGAAGTGCGGACACGCCCCCGGCAGCCGAAAAGTCGACGCCTTGTTCTTTTAGAAGTTGGCTCGCATCTCCTAGCGCTGACTCGGGTTTTGTTGTCTTAATCTGAATAATTTCATCTATTTTAATCGGCTCTTTGGCGGCAAGCGGAGAAGCCATGCCAACTAAAGTTAAAGCAATAACTGAAAGAGGAAAAATTGAACGTAAGTGCCGGGACATCGTTAGCGGTATCCTTATTCTAAGAGTGAACCCCAAGTGTGAGGTTCATTTTAAGGAGGTTCCGGCAGTTGTTCGATGCGACAAAAGGTAGCATCCCTTTAGGAGTACTACTTAAAGTGAGGGGCAGAATTTATCTTGTAATAACTTCATAAAAGCTTCGGTGTCCGGATCTTTTATAGAGTA
>JABXHG010000352.1 GCA_013393545.1 Alteromonadaceae bacterium
GGTTAGTACAACAGCTACTACTGTAGTTCAGAGTTAATCGAAGCCCAGCTTCGCTTCCAGTCGAAGTATTTAACGGCATGATAAATCAGATCACACGGTAAATTTGATAACCGCCTGGCGCAATTGCTCGGTTTGTTTACGAACCTGGGCAACTGCGTCGGCATTTGACTGCGCGTCATTTGCGGCTTCCACACCGGCGTCCCGCACACGGGTAATATTTCTGGCCGTTTCATCCACAACCGCCGATTGTTCTTCAACTGCCGTTGCGATAGAAGCCGAACGATCGTTAATTTTTAAAAGCTCCATGTGGATGCGATTAAATAACTCATCGGACTCCGACGAATGCTGAGCACTCTCTTCACCCAGCTCATTGCACTCCTGCAATGTGGTGACAATAATCTGCGTCTGTTGATTCAACTGACTGGTAATGGACTCAATTTCACCAATAGATTTTTGCGTGCGTGAAGCCAGTGTCCGGACTTCATCAGCAACAACCGCGAAGCCACGCCCCTGCTCTCCGGCTCGGGCAGCCTCGATAGCCGCATTCAGTGCCAGTAAATTGGTTTGCTCTGCAATACCATTTATAACCGTCACTATTTGCGTAATTGACGCACTGCGTTCCGCTAAGGTATTCGCTTCGCTCACACTGCTGTTTAAACGCTCCGCCAGATAACGAACCTTTTCAACACCGGCCTGCACTGAAGTACTACCGTGCTTAGCCTGCTCGGACAAACTGTTCACCTGCTCTGCAGTATCTTCTGCATCATTGGCAATAGTATGAGCCGTGCTGCCCATCTCATTGATAGCAGCTGCAACCTGGTCAACTTCATGCGACTGCATGTCAAGATTCTCAGACGTATGAGTAACAGTATCTGACACCTGTTGGGTTAACCCGTTAACCGTCTCTACTGATTCATTAATCTGCTTAATAACGTTACGGAAATATCTCAAAAGCTCATTAAAGCTATCGACTAAATCGCCCAGCTCATCACTACGGAATTTTTCTGATACCAGAGTTAAGTTGTTGCTACCTTGCACTTTTTTCATGTCTTCGCGTAGCTGAGTTAACGGCTGATTAATTGAACGAATAACCCAGAACAGCATGGCAACGACGATAAATGCAATTGCTGCAAAAACCACAATAGGAACCCACTTCATGGTTGCCTGACGTGACTGAAGCAACACATTGAGGTTCTCATCTAATTCGGCTAACGAACTTTCCATATTACTGGCAATAGTTCTGACTTCGCCTTTAATCCCGGACTCTTCATCCAGGCCAATTTCTTTCGACAAGCTGGCGTAACGGCCAAAGTCACGGCGATAAGCGTCAACTTTGGAAGCCAGATTCGGCGATGCCGATAGCTCGGCTTTCAGCTCATCAAGCAAATTGTTAACTCGTCCCAGGTACTTGTCGTCAAAACGCAGCATAAAGTCTTTTTCACTACGGCGTATCTGCAACAGAGTTACCAACAATTCGGTTCGCCCGGCTGTATCAATAGCTTCTTCCAGCTCATGCGTTGCCGTCCGCAGCGCGCCATAGGCTCCACTATTTTCGTCCAACCCCCGTTGCTTAAACGCAGAAACCAAACGACTAAAATTTTCTTCATATTGTGAAACCTGATCATCAAGACCATCAATGAGTCGCGTAGAGCCCTCATCAGCCACTAATTGGTTAAGTTGTCCTAACCTTTCAATCGTTATGCTAACTTCTTGCTGTAGTTTATCCGCGTAACTTTCATCCATTCGCAACAGGAAATCTTTTTCAGCACGACGCACTTGTAATAAACCGTTATGTACAGATTCCCGCAACTCACTCGCGCGATGCAGCTGACTAATTTGAGACTGAAAAAACATCATCAACATTAGTAATATGATAAAAGCAGCCGTTGTTACCGCACCGACAGAGAGAAGTTTATTGCGAATTGACATAAGGTAAGCCCATGTTTAGAAACTGGCGAAATAATAGTCATTGAACAAATGTTCTGCAATGATCTATTTTGTTAACAACTTTAGCTAAGCGACACGCTATGTCAAAGTAAGAGGTATCACTTACTGGGTAAATACCCTTATTTCAGAACCAGTTATAATCGCACCAAGCTCAAAACAGGATGCAGTAATGAAAGTTAATTCGGCAATACAAGCGTTATCGATTCTGAACGATGGAGATGTTATTTGGTGCCAGTCGATGGCAGCAACTCCCTACAAATTATTAGAGGGTCTAAAGGAAGTTGCCAAACAGCGTGTAAACTTAACGCTATTGCAATTGCATACAGAATACAGCGAAGCTTTAGGGGATCCGGAATTAACCGGACATCTCAGGCAACGGGCATTTTTTGTCGGAGCATCAACTCGCCAGGCCGTTAATCAGGGACTGGCCGACTACGTTCCCATTTTCCTGTCCGAAATTCCAAAGCTGTTTCGTTCAGGCGAACAACCGCTGGACGCAGCTATTATTCAGGTATCTCCGCCAGATAAACACGGTAACTGCAGTTTAGGTATTGCGGTAGAAGCAACACGAGCCGCACTGCAAGTTGCCAAGAAGGTTATTGCCTGGATAAATCCGAATATGCCGCGCACCCATGGCGATGCACTGGTTCAACTTAAGCGCTTTGATCGCTATTTTGAAGAAGCGGCACCTATTCCCGAGCATAAACAACCGCAACAGAACCCTATTACTCAAAAAATTGGTGAGCAAGTTGCCGGACTCATTAACGACGGTGACTGCTTACAGATGGGCATCGGCGCTATACCCGATGCAACTCTGGCTTGTCTGCATCATCATAAAGACTTAGGTATTCATACCGAAATGTTTTCAGATGGTGTGCTGCCTTTAGTTGAGCGTGGCGTCATTAATAACAGTCGCAAGCGTAAACACCGTGGACGTATTGTCACCACCTTTGCCATGGGCTCCCAGGCGCTATACGACTTTGTAGATGATAACCCGGAAGTTTTCTTCCTAGACGTTGAATACACAAACGATACCTCGGTTATTCGTCAGAACAAACAGGTTATGTCCATAACAAGCGCACTGCAGGTTGATTTAAGCGGCCAGGTTTGTGCTGACTCAATTGGCACTCGCATTTATTCCGGCGTTGGTGGGCAAATGGATTTCGTTCGCGGCGCCAGCTTATCCGAAGGCGGTCGCTCAGTGATTGCGCTACCGTCAACGGCTTGTGGCGGAAGCGTTTCCCGTATCAGTTCACTGCTGGCACCGGGAGCCGGAGTCGTAACAACTCGCGCGCACGTCCATTACATTGTGACCGAGCACGGTATCGCGAATTTACGAGCGAAAAGCATGAGTGAACGCGCACGGGAGCTTATCCACATAGCCGATCCTAAATTCCGTGAAGAACTGGCTAAAGCGGCCTACGACGACTGGGGTCTGAACATAAGCTAGACTGTTTTCATCTAATATCAGCGTTAACTTAACGCCCAAACTGCGCTAGGCTATTTTTAAATAGCCTATTGCGGAGCGGAGGTCTGAATGAAAACAGTCGGTATTATTGGTGGCCTGAGCTGGGAATCA